>NZ_JBEOYE010000027.1:0-105738 GCF_040296945.1 Streptomyces sp. NPDC001941
AGGCTCCCAGTAGACGACTGGGTTGATAGGCCAGATGTGGAAGCCCTGTAAGGGGTGGAGCTGACTGGTACTAATAGGCCGAGGGCTTGTCCTCATTTGCTCGCGTCCACTGTGTGGTTCCCGGGTTGCGAACAGTCGCACCGGTTGAACCAAGTTTCACTTGACTTAATTAAAAAGTGTGCTTGTTCGCTAGAACCCGATAGGGTTTCGGTGGCCATAGCGTTAGGGAAACGCCCGGTTACATTTCGAACCCGGAAGCTAAGCCTTTCAGCGCCGATGGTACTGCAGGGGGGACCCTGTGGGAGAGTAGGACGCCGCCGAACAATCTTTCAAGGACCCGTGGTCCCAGCGTTCACGCTGGGACCACGGGTCCTTTTTGTTTTGCTCGATCTTTTCGCCGAAGCGCGTCGGCAGGCCGGCTGCGCGAGAATGACTGCGGTACCCGAAGACAGGAGTCATGCCGATGTCCACCAACTCCCCCGAGGATCGTCCGGAGCGCGGGTCGCGCGGCCGAGACGGCGGTGACAGGGGCGGCTACCGTGGCGGTCGCGATGACCGCGGGCCGCGGCGTGACGACCGTCCCTCCTTCCGCCGCGACGACAACCGTGGCGGCGACAACCGCGGCGGCGGCGGGTTCCGCCGTGACGACCGTGGTCCCCGTCGTGATGACGACCGTGGTGGTCGTCCGTCCGGTGGTGGCTTCCGGCGCGATGACCGTCGTGACGACAACCGCGGTGGCGACCGTCCTCCCTTCCGTCGTGACGACGACCGCGGTGGTTTCCGCGGCGGTCGCGACGAGCGTCCCTCGTTCCGCCGTGACGACGACCGTGGCGGCCGTCCCTCCGGTGGCGGGTTCCGCCGTGACGACCGTGGCCCGCGCCGTGATGACGACCGTGGTGGTCGTCCCTCCGGCGGTGGCTTCCGCCGCGACGACAACCGTGGCGGCGACCGTCCCTCCTTCCGTCGTGATGACGACCGTGGTGGCCGTCCCTCCGGCGGTGGCTTCCGTCGCGACGACAACCGTGGCGGCGACCGTCCCTCCTTCCGTCGTGATGACGACCGTGGCGGTCGTCCCTCCGGCGGTGGGTTCCGTCGCGATGACCGTCGTGACGACAACCGCGGTGGTTTCCGCGGCGGCCGTGACGACCGTGGTCCGCGCCGCGATGACGACCGTGGCGGCTTCCGTCGTGACGACAACCGTGGCGGCGGTGGCTTCCGCCGTGACGATCGCCGTGATGACCGTCCGTCGTTCCGTCGTGATGACGACCGTGGTGGCCGTCCCTCCGGTGGCGGCTTCCGTCGCGACGACAACCGTGGCGGCGGCGACCGTCCCTCCTTCCGTCGCGATGACGACCGTGGCGGTCGTCCGTCCGGCGGTGGGTTCCGTCGCGATGACCGTCGTGACGACAACCGTGGCGGCGACCGTCCTCCCTTCCGTCGTGACGACGACCGCGGTGGTTTCCGCGGCGGTCGCGATGACCGTGGCCCGCGCCGCGATGACGACCGCGGCGGTTACCGCGGTGGCCGCGACGACCGTGGTGGCCGTCCCTCCGGTGGTGGCTTCCGCCGTGATGACGACCGTGGCGGTTTCCGCGGCGGCCGTGACGACCGTGGCCCGCGTCGTGATGACGACCGTGGTGGCTACCGTGGTGGTCGCGATGACCGTGGCCCGCGTCGTGATGACGACCGTGGGGGTTACCGCGGCGGCCGTGACGACCGTGGTGGCTACGGCCGCCGTGACGACCGCGACCGCGGCCACGACCGCGAGCCCGTCAAGCGCCTGCCGATCCCGGACGACGTCACCGGCGAGGAGATCGACGCCGACGTCCACCAGGAGCTCATGAGCCTGCCGCGCACGCTCGCCATCGACGTGGCCCGCAACCTCGTCATGGTCGCGCAGCTGATCGACGAGGACCCGGAGAAGGCGTACGGCTACTCGCGCGTCGCGCTGCGGCTCGCCTCCCGTGTCGCCGCCGTCCGCGAGGCCGCCGGCTTCGCCGCGTACGCCACCCAGAAGTACTCGGAGGCCCTGGCCGAGTTCCGTGCCGCCCGGCGCATGACCGGCAGCGTGGAGCTGTGGCCCGTCATGGCCGACTGCGAGCGCGGTCTGGGGCGCCCCGAGCGCGCGCTGGCCATGGCCGGCGAGCCCGAGGTGCAGAAGCTCGACAAGGCCGGTCAGGTCGAGATGCGCCTCGTCGCCGCGGGTGCCCGTCGCGACATGGACCAGCTCGACGCCGCGATCGTGACCCTGCAGAGCCCTGAGCTGGCCTCCAGCTCCGTACAGCCGTGGACCGCCCGTCTGCGGTACGCGTACGCCGACGCCCTGCTCGCCGCCGGGCGCGACGACGAGGCGCGCAGCTGGTTCGCCAAGGCCGCCGAGTCCGACAAGGACGGCGTGACCGACGCCTCCGACCGCCTCGCCGAGCTGGACGGCGTCGAGTTCGTGGACGCCATGGTCGAGGACGAGGCCCCGCAGGCCGAAGCCGCCGCCGAGGCCGCTCCCGAGCCCGTCGTGGCGCCGGAGGAGGACGACCTCACCGACGAGGTCGTCGCGGACCTGGACCTCGACGAGGATGACGACGAGGACGAGGACGACGAGGCTGGCGAGGACGACGACGTGGTCGCGGCCTCCGAGGAGGAGAAGGAGTCCGAGAAGGCCTCCGACTCCAAGGAGGGCTCCGACAAGGAGTGACCCGCTGATGTGACGAAGGGCGGTCCCGGTTCCCCGGGGCCGCCCTTCGTCGTGTTCCGGCGCGTCAGTCCAGCTCCAGGCTGCGCAGCACCAGGCCCGTCGCCGGCTTCGGGCCGAACGACGTCGACTTGCGGGGCATGGTGACGCCCTGGCGCGCGAGGTCCCGGACGACCTCCTCCCGTACCGGGTGCATCAGCACCGCCGTGCCGCCGCGCTTCTCGGCCTGCTCGACCGCCGCGTCCGTGGCGTGGATGTACGTGATGTGCTCGGGGTCGTCCGGGATCCGCCAGAGGTGGTCGAGCAGCACCGAGTGCAGCACCGTCGCGTCCAGCGTGCGCCAGGCCTCCGGCCGGTCCGCGCGGACGTGGCGGGCCAGGAGCTCCGGGTCCGGGCGGTCCACCAGGTGGAAGGTCCCGTCACCGGTGAGCAGGAACGCGTTGCCCTCCGCCGACGCCTCCTCCAGCGCCGCCAGGGCCGCGGGCAGCGGGCCCTGGACCGGACGCACCCGGAAGGAGTCGCCCAGGGCGGCCAGCGCGTCCGCCACCGGCAGCCGGTTGAGCAGCCGGTGGATGGCGCGGACCCGCAGCGGGTACCGGGCGGTGTCGATCAGCAGGACCAGGCCGCGGCTCCAGGGGCCGGACCCGGGGTGCTCCTCGCGCAGCCGCAGGTACGTCGCCCAGCGGTGGTGCCCGTCGGCGATCAGCGCCTGGTGGCGGGCGAGCCCGGCGGACGCCTCGGCCAGTTCCGCCGGGTCCGTGACCGCCCACAGGCGGTGGCCGAAGCCGTCCTCGGTGGTCGTGGCGAGCAGGGGTTCCCGCGCGATGGCGCGCTCGATGACGGCGGCGGCGCCGGGCTCCTCGTCGTCGCCCCGGTAGGTGAGGAGCAGCGGCTCCAGGTTGGCGCCCGTGGTGCGCATCAGGGCGGCCCGGTCCTCGACGACGTGCGGCATGACGTCCTCGTGGGGCAGTACGACGCCCTCGGCGGGCGCGGAGAGTTCCAGGGCGCCGATGAGACCGCGCTGGAGTATCCCGTCGCCGCGCTGCTCGTACACGTACAGCGAAGGCTCGGCGTCCGGGGCCAGGACGCCTTCGGCGAGCCACTGCTCCAGCGTCTCCGCGGCCTTGCGGTGGCGGGCGGCCGGGGTGGCGGCCTGCGGCAGGATCAGCCGGACGATGTTGTACGGGTCCGCGGACTCCAGGTGCAGCAGTCCGTCCGGCCGGACGACGACGTCGTACGGCGGGGAGGTCACGGCGGCGAGGCTGCCGACCCTCTCGGGCACGTAGCGAAGCCCCCGGAAGGGGGCCAGGCGCAGACCCTCATCGGCCGCGCGACCTGTGGTGTTCATGGCCGCATCGTATGTGCGCGGCCGTGGTGCGCGATGATCGGGGGAGGAACGCCGGAAGAGGAGAGGTCGAGAATGGGTCAGTGGGGCAGGAAGACGCCGAGCGGGAGTGCCGAGGCGCTGAGCGAGGCGTACGACACGGCGCTGCTCGACCTCGACGGCGTGGTGTACGCGGGCGGCGAGGCCATCCCGCACGCGGTCGAGGCGCTCGCCGCCGCGCGCGAGGGCGGGATGCACCTGGCGTACGTCACCAACAACGCGCTGCGCACGCCGGACGCGGTGGCCGCGCACCTGACCGAGCTGGGCGTGCCCGCCGAGCCGGCCGACGTGATCACCTCCGCGCAGGCGGTGTCCCGGCTGATCGCCGACCAGGTGCCGGCCGGGTCGCGGGTGCTCGTCATCGGCGGCGAGGGCCTGCGGGTGGCGCTGCGCGAGCGGGGCCTGGAGCCGGTGGACTCGGCGGACGACGACCCGGCGGCGGTGGCGCAGGGGTACGGCGGGCCCGACCTGCCGTGGTCGCGGTTCGCCGAGGCGTCGTACGCGATCGCGCGCGGGGTGCCGTGGTTCGCGTCCAACACCGACCTGACCATTCCCAGCGGGCGCGGGATCGCGCCGGGGAACGGGGCGGCCGTGGAGGTCGTGCGCATCGCGACCGGGGCGGAGCCTCAGGTGGCGGGGAAGCCGCTGCCCCCGATGCACCGCGAGACGGTGCTGCGCACCGGGGCGAAGCGGCCGCTGGTGGTGGGGGACCGGCTCGACACGGACATCGAGGGGGCCTTCAACGGGGGCGTGGACTCGATCCTGGTGCTGACCGGGGTGACGGACGCGGCGCAGCTGGTGGCGGCGGAGGCGAAGTACCGGCCGACGTACGTGGACCGGGACCTGCGGGGGTTGCTGCGGGGGCAGCCGGAGGTCGGGGTGGAGGGGGAGGACTTCGTCTGTGGGGGGTGGCGGGTATCCCTGCGGGGGGATGCGTTTGTGGTCGAGGGGGAGGGGGAGGCGTTGGACGGGCTGAGGGCGTTGTGTGGGGCGGCTTGGAGTGCTGCGGGGGATGGGGTGTGTTCGGTGGATGCGGGGAAGGCGCTGTCGGTGATCGGGTTCTAGGTGCGTGCGTGCGGGTGGGCGTGGTGCGGGCCTGGGGAGCCGGGGGCGCCCGGAGCGCTATGTTCCGCTGTGCCCACCCGTTCCGCCCCAGCGGAACAGTTGCCCACAGCGGGGTGGGAGGGGCGGGGAGGGACAGTTGCCCACAGCGGGGTGGGGTGGCGGAACAGTTGCCCACAGCTAGGGCGATGGGGGCCGGAGGCCCTCGAAGTTGGTTAGGTTAACCTAACCGGGTGTTGGTCGAGAGTGGTGTTCAGGCTGTGGGTGCGCCCGGGAAACGGGGGCGTGCGTCCGTGCGGGTCGTCGGGTTGGTCGTCGCCGTCGCGCTGTTGCTCGTCGTGTGCGTCGCGAGCATCGCCGTCGGGTCGCGGACCATCCCGCTCGGCGACGTCTGGCAGGGGCTGTTCCACAGTTCCGGCCGGGGCGACGACGTGATCATCCACGACATGCGCGTGCCCCGCACCGTGCTCGGGCTGCTCGCGGGCGCCGCGCTCGGGCTGTCCGGGGCCGTGATGCAGGGCCTGACCCGCAATCCGCTGGCCGAGCCCGGTCTGATGGGCATCAACGCGGGCGCCTCGGCGGCCGTGGTCACCGCGATCAGCTTCCTCGGCATCACCTCGGTCTCCGGGTACGTGTGGTTCGCCTTCGTCGGCGCGGCGGTCGTGTCGGTCGTCGTGTACCTGCTCGGCGGCAGCCGCAGCTCCACGCCCGTGCGCCTGGCGCTCGCTGGCACGGCGGCCACCGCGGCGCTCTTCGGGTACGTCAACGCCGTGCAGCTGCTCGACTCGGCGGCCCTGGAGCGGCTGCGCTTCTGGACGGTCGGCTCGCTGGCCTCGGCCGACGCGGCCACCATCGAGAAGGTCGCGCCGTTCATCGGGGTGGGCGTGCTGCTCGCGCTGGCGATCGCGCGCCCGCTGAACGCGATGGAACTGGGCGACGACACCGCCCGCGCGCTCGGCACCCACCTCAACCGCACCCGGGTCCTCGCCATGCTGGCGGTCACCCTGCTGTGCGGGGCGGCCACGGCGGCCTGCGGGCCGATCATGTTCGTCGGCCTGATGGTCCCGTACCTGGTGCGCTCCTTCACCGGGCCCGACATGCGGTGGATCCTGCCGTACGCCATGGTGCTCTCCCCGGTCCTGCTGCTCGCCGCCGACGTGATCGGGCGGGTCGTGACCCGGCCCGGCGAGCTCCAGGTCGGCATCGTCACGGCGGTGATCGGCGGGCCCGTCTTCATCCACCTCGTACGCCGCAAGAGGATGGCCCAGCTGTGAGCGCGACCGCCGAGAAGCCCGGCACCCCCCGCACCACCACCCGCACGGTGAAGGCGGTCCGCACGCCCGGCGGGCTGTCCTTCCGGGTCGAGCCGCGGGCCGTCGTCGTCCTGGCCGGGCTGCTCGTGGCCACCCTGGCCGCCGCCGTCGTGCTCGTCGGCAGCGGCGACTACCCGATCGCCCCGGGCGACGTGGTGCGCACCCTGTTCGGGCAGGGCACCACGGCGCAGGAGTTCGTGGTGAACGACCTGCGCCTGCCCCGGGTCCTGACGGGCCTGCTGGTGGGCGCCTGCCTGGGCATCGGCGGCTCGGTCTTCCAGTCCGTCTCGCGCAACCCGCTGGGCAGCCCGGACATGATCGGCTTCGGCCAGGGCGCGGCCGTCGGCGCGCTCGCGGTCATCGTCCTCTTCCACGGCGGCGCGTCGGCGGTGGCCGCGGGCGCCGTGGTCGGCGGCCTGGTCACCGGCGTCCTGGTCTACACGCTGGCCTGGAAGCGCGGGGTGCACGGCTACCGGCTCGTCCTGGTCGGCATCGGCACGGCGGCGATCCTGACGGCCGTCATCAACTACCTGATCACCAAGGCGCGGCTGTTCGAGGCGACCCGGGCCGTGATGTGGCTGACCGGTTCGCTGGACGGGCTCGACTGGGACGCGTTCTGGCCGCTGCTCGTGGTGTGCGCGGTGCTGGTGCCGACGGCACTGGTCTTCGCGCGGCCGCTGCGGATGCTGGAGATGGGCGACGACGCGGCGTACGCGCTGGGCGTCCGGGTGGAGCGCACCCGGCTCGCCTCGCTGGCCGCCGCCGTGCTGCTGGTCTCCGTCGCCACGGCGGCGGCCGGGCCGATCACCTTCCTGGCGCTGAGCGCCCCGCAGCTGGCGCGCCGGCTGACCCGCTCGCCCGGCCCCAACCTGGGCGCCTCGGCGCTGATGGGCGCGGCGCTGCTGCTGGTCGCCGACTGGGTCGCGACGAACGCCTTCGGCGACCGCCAGCTGCCCGTCGGCGTGGTCACCTCCGTGGTGGGCGGCTGCTACCTGCTGTGGCTGCTGGTCATGGAGCGCAGGGCGGGCCGGGTGTGAGCCGGCGCCCCGGGCCGCGCGAGCCCGATCCCCGTACGTCCGACGCCGGAACGCCCGATCCCCGTACGCCCGGTTCCCGCGACGGCGGCGCCGGTCCGACCGATCCGAAGAACCCCAGGAGGAGTACGACCATGCAGCGCCTCGCCGCCGAGTCGGTCACCCTCGGCTACGACCAGCGGGTCATCGCCCGCGACCTGTCCGTCGAGATCCCCGACCACTCCTTCACGGTGATCGTCGGCCCCAACGCCTGCGGCAAGTCGACGCTGCTGCGCGCCCTGTCGCGGATGCTCAAGCCCACCGCCGGGCGGGTGCTGCTCGACGGGCAGGCGATCCACTCGATGCCCGCCAAGAAGGTCGCGCGGACCCTGGGGCTGCTGCCCCAGTCCTCCGTCGCGCCCGACGGGATCACCGTCGCCGACCTGGTGGCGCGCGGCCGCTACCCGCACCAGGGGCTGCTGCGGCAGTGGTCGCCCGAGGACGAGCGGATCGTGCGCGAGTCCATGGAGGCGACCGGCGTGGGCGCGCTGGGGGAGCGGTACGTGGACGAGCTCTCGGGCGGCCAGCGCCAGCGGGTGTGGATCGCGATGGCGCTCGCCCAGCAGACGCCGCTGCTGCTCCTGGACGAGCCGACCACGTTCCTCGACATCCAGCACCAGCTGGAGGTCCTGGACCTCTGCGCCGAGCTGCACGAGGAGCAGGGCCGCACGCTGGTCGCGGTGCTGCACGACCTGAACCACGCGGCGCGCTACGCCAGCCACCTGATCGCGCTGCGCGACGGCGAGGTCGTGGCGCAGGGCGCGCCGTCCGAGGTCGTGACCGCGGAGCTGGTGGAGGAGGTCTTCCGGGTGAAGTGCTCGGTGGTGGCGGACCCGGAGACGGGGACCCCGCTGGTGGTGCCGGCCGGGCGCAAGGCGCGCGCGGCCTGAGCCCCGCAGCGCCCCGGGGCCTCAGAGCAGCGAGCGCAGCCGCAGCAGGTCGCGCAGGCCCGCCTCCAGCCGGACCCGGCCCGAGGCCCAGGCCTTCGCGAAGTTCAGCTCGCCGCCGACCAGCGCGACCAGGTCGTCGCCGGTCATCGCCAGTCTGATCTGGGCCTTCTCGCGCGGCGGTCCCTGCAGGGTCCGCTCGACCGTGATCCGGCCGTCCGCGAGCCGGCCGGCGAACGTGGTGTCCAGGTCGGTGATGTGGCAGCTGACGGTGCGGTCCAGGTCGGCGGCGCCGCGCACGCCGTCGTCGGCGCGCGCGAGGCTGTCCGAAAGCTTGTCGAGTGCGCTGCGGCACTCCTCGGTGGTGGCCATCGTGATCGACCGTACCCCAGGGCTTCGCGGTAGCGTCGGGGCATGAACGACTCGATTCCGGGCACGGCGGACGGGCCGCCGCGTCAGGAGCACCCCGCCCCGGCCGGACCGGCCCCGCAGGACCCGCCGCGGGAGGCCGCGGAGCCGGGCGCGCCCGCCCCGCTGGGGGTCCCGCGCCCGCCCACCGGGCACGCCGGGGTCGACGCCCGCCTGGAGCGCCTGGCCGACGTCGACCACCTGCCCGCCGACGGGCACCTGGAGGTGTACGAGGATGTACACCGGGGCCTGCGCGACGCGCTGACCGCGCTGGACGCGCGCGGGCCCGCGGGTCCGGGCCCGCACGGCCCGCAGCACGACGATCCGCAGTACGACGATCCGCAGTACGACGATCCGCACGACAACAGGAGCTGAACCGAACGTGGCAGGAGTGGCACGCCGCCGCCTCGACGCCGAGCTGGTCCGCCGCAAGCTGGCGCGTTCGCGCGAGCACGCCGGCCAGCTGATCGCCGCGGGCCGGGTCACGGTCGGCAAGACCGTCGCGACCAAGTCCGCCACCCAGGTCGAGACGGCCGCCGCGATCGTGGTCGTCCAGGACGACTCCGACCCGGACTACGTCTCGCGCGGCGGGCACAAGCTGGCGGGCGCGCTGGCCGCCTTCACCCCGCTCGGGCTGGAGGTGGAGGGGCGGCGCGCGCTGGACGCGGGCGCCTCCACGGGCGGCTTCACCGACGTGCTGCTGCGCGCCGGGGCCGGGCACGTGGTGGCCGTCGACGTCGGCTACGGGCAGCTCGCCTGGTCGCTGCAGAGCGACGAGCGCGTCACCGTGAAGGACCGCACGAACGTCCGCGAACTCACGCTCGACGCCCTCGACGGGCTCCCCGCCGACCTGGTCGTCGGCGACCTGTCCTTCATCCCGCTGGGCCTGGTGCTGCCCGCCCTGGTGCGCTGCACGGCGCCGGACGCCGACCTGGTCCTGATGGTGAAGCCGCAGTTCGAGGTGGGCAAGGAGCGCCTGGGCAGCGGCGGTGTGGTGCGCAGCGCGGAGCTGCGCGCCGAGACGGTCAGGACGGTCGCCGCGCAGGCGGCCGGACTCGGCCTGGGAGTGCTCGGGGTGACGGCCAGTCCGCTGCCCGGGCCCTCGGGCAACGTCGAGTACTTTCTGTGGCTGCGGGCCGGGGCGCCCGCGCTGGATCCGGCGGACGTCGATCGCGCCGTGGCGGAGGGACCTCGTTGAGCGGAACGACAGCAGCACCCGCGCGCACCGTCTTCCTGGTCGCGCACACCGGCCGCGAGGCGGCCCTGCGCAGCGCCGAGCACGTCGTCCTCGGGCTGCTGCGCAGCGGCCTGAAGGTGCGGGTGCTCGCGGCCGAGGCCGCCGACCTGACGCTGCCGCCCGAGGTGGAGACGGTGCCGGAGGCCTGCACCGACGCGCTGGACGGCTGCGAGCTGCTGATCGTGCTGGGCGGTGACGGGACGCTGCTGCGGGGCGCCGAGTTCGCCCGCGCCTCGGGGGTGCCGATGCTCGGCGTGAACCTGGGGCGGGTGGGCTTCCTGGCGGAGGCGGAGCGCGACGACCTGGACAAGGTCGTGGACCGCGTCGTCACCCGCGCCTACGACGTCGAGGAGCGGATGACCCTCGACGTCGTGGTGTACGAGAACGGGGACGTGCTGCACACCGACTGGGCGCTGAACGAGGCGGCCGTGCAGAAGGTGTCCCCGGAGCGGATGCTGGAGGTCGTGCTCGCCGTCGACGGGCGGCCGGTGACCGGCTTCGGCTGCGACGGGGTGATCTGCGCGACACCGACCGGCTCGACCGCGTACGCCTTCTCGGCCGGCGGACCGGTGATCTGGCCCGAGGTGGAGGCGCTGCTGATGGTGCCGATCGGGGCGCACGCGCTGTTCGCCAAGCCGCTGGTGACGACCCCCGAGTCGGTGCTCGCCGTCGAGGTCGAGCCGCACACCCCGGACGGGGTGCTCTGGTGCGACGGGCGGCGCACCGTCGAACTGCCCGCCGGGGCCCGGGTGGAGGTGCGGCGCGGCGCGGTGCCGGTGCGGCTCGCGCGGCTGCACCAGACGTCGTTCACCGACCGCCTGGTGGCCAAGTTCGCGCTGCCGGTCTCGGGCTGGCGGGGCGCGCCGCACTAGGTCGAGCCCCGGGAGCCCGGTCCGGGCGCGGTCCGTTTCGTCCCACTCCGGCGGGTGACAGCGGGCCGCCTCCACCTGCGTCTTCGCCACCGGGGGCCGGGGCCCGTCGCACACCGGGCCCGTGACCTCGTAAGGTCTTGTCCCGTGTTGGAGGAGATGCGGATACGGTCGCTCGGTGTCATCGACGACGCTGTCGTCGAGCTCTCGCCCGGATTCACCGCGGTGACGGGTGAGACCGGTGCGGGCAAGACCATGGTCGTCACGAGCCTGGGGCTGCTGCTCGGCGGGCGCGCCGACCCCGCCCTCGTACGGATCGGTGCCAAGTCGGCCGTCGTCGAGGGGCGCATCAGCGTGTCCGCCGACGCGCCGGTGGCCGTCCGCGCGGAGGAGGCCGGGGCCGAGCTCGACGACGGGGCGCTGCTGATCAGCCGCACCGTCTCCGCCGAGGGCCGCTCCCGGGCGCACCTGGGCGGTCGCTCGGTGCCCGTCGGCGTGCTCGCGGAGCTGGCCGACGAGCTGGTGGCGGTGCACGGCCAGACCGACCAGCAGGGCCTGCTCAAGCCGGCCAGGCAGCGCGGTGCGCTCGACCGGTACGCCGGGGACGCGGTGGCGGTGCCGCTGGCCAAGTACGCGGAGGCCTACCGCAGGCTGCGGGCCGTCGCCGCCGAGCTGGAGGAGCTGACGACCCGGGCGCGCGAGCGGGCCCAGGAGGCCGACCTGCTGCGCTTCGGGCTCGGCGAGGTCGAGGCGGTCGCGCCGCTGCCGGGCGAGGACGTGGAGCTGGCCGCCGAGGCGGAGCGGCTCGGGCACGCGGAGGCCCTGGCATCGGCCGCCGCGCAGGCCCACGCGGCCCTGGCGGGCATCCCGGAGGACCCGGAGGCGGTGGACGCCACCACCCTGGTGGCGGGCGCCGGACGGGCCGTGGAGGCGGTGCGCGCGCACGATCCGGCGCTGGCGGCGCTGGCCGAGCGGATGGGCGAGATCTCGATCCTGCTCGCGGACGTGGCCGGCGAGCTGGCCGGGTACGCGGACGACCTGGACGCCGATCCGCTGCGCCTGGCGGCCGTGGAGGAGCGGCGGGCCGCGCTGACCGCGCTGACCCGCAAGTACGGCGAGGACGTCGCCGCGGTCCTGGCCTGGGCCGAGGAGGGCGCGGCCCGGCTGACCGAGCTGGAGGGCGACGACGAGCGGATCGGCGAGCTGGCCGCCGAGCACGACGGGCTGCGCGCGGAGCTCTCGGGGCTGGCGCAGGCGCTGACGGACGCGCGCACGGAGGCGGCGGACCGGTTCGCCGACGCCGTCACCGCCGAGCTGGCCTCGCTGGCCATGCCGCACGCCCGGGTCTCGTTCGCCATCGGGCAGTCCGAGGACCCCGAGGGCGTGGAGGTGGGCGGCCGGACGGTCGCGTACGGCCCCTCGGGCGCCGACGAGGTGGAGCTGCTGCTCGCGCCGCACCCGGGCGCGCCGCCGCGGCCGATCGCCAAGGGTGCCTCGGGGGGCGAGCTCTCGCGCGTGATGCTGGCCGTGGAGGTGGTGTTCGCGGGCACCGACCCCGTACCGACGTACCTGTTCGACGAGGTCGACGCGGGCGTGGGCGGCAAGGCGGCCGTCGAGATCGGCCGGCGCCTGGCCAAGCTGGCCCGGTCCGCGCAGGTCGTGGTGGTCACGCACCTGCCGCAGGTGGCGGCCTTCGCCGACCGCCAGCTGCTGGTGGAGAAGACCAACGACGGCACGGTCACCCGCTCCGGCGTGACCGTCCTGGAGGGCGAGGACCGGGTGCGCGAGCTGTCCCGGATGCTCGCGGGCCAGGAGGACTCCGAGACGGCCCGCGCTCACGCCGAGGAGCTCCTCGCGGCCGCCCGCTCGGACGGCTGAACCGGTGGCCGCCGAACGGTACGGCAGGGCCGCGGCGTTCGCCGCCGCCTTCGCCACCACCCGTGCGGTGTACGGGGAGTTCAGGCGCCGCTCGCCCGGCGGCCCGGCCCGCTGGGAGCGCGCCAACCGCACCGGCCGCACCGTGCACCTGGCCGCCGGGCCCGCCGTCGCGGCCGGTGCCGCGCTGGCCGGGGCGAGCGCCCCGGCCGCCCTGGCGACGCTCGCGGCGGCCGCCTGCGGCGCCTATGACGACGTGCGGGGCGACGAACGCCGGGGTTTCAGGGCCCACTTGGGGGCACTGCGGCACGGCGAGGTGACCAGCGGGGCGGTCAAGCTGTTCGGGATCGGCGCCGCGGGCCTGGCCGCCGGGGCGCTGCTCAAGGACCGGCCGCTGGACCGGCTCCTGGCGGGCGTCGTCATCGCGGGCACCGCCCACTTCGTCAACCTGGTGGACGTCGCCCCGGGCCGCGCCCCGCTGGCCGTACTGGCCCTGGGCGCCCCCGGGCTGCTGCGCGGCCGGCTCGCCGCCGCGCCCCTGGGGGCCGCCGCGGCCGTCGTCGTGGACGACCTCGGCGAGCGGGCGATGCTGGGGGACCTGGGCGCCCACGCGCTCGGCGCGAGCCTGGGCGCGGCCATCGCCGCGGGCAACGGCAGGCTCGGCCTCGCCGCGCACGCGGCCGCCCTGGTGGCCGCCACGGTGTACGGGGACGAGGTCAGTCGGCTCGCCCGCTCACCCATGTGAGTGATCCCTGACGGGAGTTGCCGGGCGAGGACACGGCCTCACCGTCCGTGCGGTCCCGGAACGTGCGTACGGGCTGGCATCCTTGGGCGCGTGACACAGCTGCGTACGGTCCAGGTGCTGGGCGGCGGCAGCGCGGGCAGCAGCGCTCACGTGCGGTCACTGGCCGCGGGGCTGGTGGCGAGAGGGGTGCGGGTGACCGTCTGCGCCCCGGCCGGCCTCGACCGCGACTACGACTTCCTCGGCGCCGGGGCGCACTTCCTGCCCGTGCCGCGCCGCAGCGACCCGGCCGCCGTCGGCGCGCTGCGGGCGGCGTGCGCGGGCGCGGACGTGGTGCACGCGCACGGTCTGCACGCCGCGGTGCGCACCTCGCTCGCGCTGCGCGGCCGGCCCGCCCCCTTCGTCGTCACCTGGCACACGCGTGCGCCCGCCGAAGGCGCGCGCGGGCGGCTGCTGCGGATGATGGAGCGAAAGGCCCTGCGGACGGCGGCCGTCGTCCTCGCCGGCTCCTCCGACCTGGTGGACCGGGCGCGTCTGCGCGGCGCCAGGGACGCCCGGCTCGCCCCGGTGGCGGTGCCCGGGCCGCGCCTGCCGCTGGAGGCCGCCGAGGGCAAGGCCAGGGCCGAACTGGGCGCGGTGGAGCGCCCGTTGGTCATGGCGGTGGGCAGCCTCGACCCGCACCGGGGGTACGACGTGCTGCTGGACGCGGCCGGACTCTGGCGGGAGCTCGACCCGGTGCCGCTGGTGGTGGTCGCGGGGGAGGGCCGGGAGCGGGGCGCCCTGCAGCGGCGCATCGAGGCGGAGGAGCTGCCGGTGCGGCTGATCGGCCGCCGCGACGACATCACCGACCTGCTGGCCGCCGCCGACGTCGCGGTGCTGCCCAGCCGCTGGGAGGGCCGCTCGCTGCTGGCCCAGGAGGCGCTGCGGCTCGGCGTGCCGCTGGTGGCCACCGGGGTCGGCGGGGTGCCCGAACTGGTCGGCGAGGGCGCCGAGCTGGTGCCCTACGGCGACCCGGCCGCGCTGGCGACGGCGGTGTCGGAGCTGCTCGGCGACACCGGGCGGCGCACCCGCCTGGTGGCGGCGGGCCGGGCGCAGGCCGGGACCTGGCCCACCGAGGACGAGACGATCGCCCAAGTGCTCAGCGTCTACGACGAGTTGACCGGGCGCTCCTGACCCGCCGGGCAGCGGCGGCGGGCTACTCCGCGTGCCGGCGCGCCCGCAGGGCCAGGGACAGCGCCAGGACCGTCTGCGGGTCGTCCAGGTCGGTGCCCAGCAACTCGCCTATGCGGGCCAGCCGGTTGTAGAGCGTCTGGCGGTTCAGGTGCAGCTCACGCGCGGTCTCCGCCTTGCGCCCGGCGTGCGCCAGATAGGTCTCCAGGGTCGGCAGCAGCGGCGGCCTGGACTGCGCGTCGTGCGCCCGCAGCGGGCCGATCGCCCGGTCCACGAACGCCGCCAGGTCCGGGTGCCCGCGCAGCCGCCACAGCAGCAGGTCGATGTCCAGGCGCCGGGCGTCGTACCAGGGCCGCTCCGGCAGCCCGTGCGCCGCGGTCGCCGTCTCCGCCGCGTGCCGCAGCCCCGCCGAGGCGGCCGCCCAGCTCCCGGCCACGCCCACCACGACCACCGGGGCGCCGGCCCGCGACAGGCCCGCCCGCTCCACGCCCGCCCGCAGGGCCGCCGCGACCCGGTCCGCGACCGCGGTGCGCTCCGCCTCCGCCCGCAGGCCGAGCAGCAGCGGGACCCGGCCCTCCACGGGACGTACGCCCAGCAGGACCGGCACCCCGACCGCGGCCAGCTCCTCGGAGACCGCGCGGGCCAGCAGCGCCCAGTTGCCCGACAGCTCCGAGGCCAGCCGCATCACGACCGGCAGGAGCGGGCCCGATCCCGGCCGGAAGCCCAGCACCCGGGCCTGCGCCGGGGCGTCCTCGGCGGTGATCCGGCCCTGGGCCAGGTCGGTCAGGAAGTCGCCCCGGCCGCGCGCCGCGAGCTCCTCCTCCTGGCGGGCCTGCATCAGCACGACCGCCAGGATGCCCGCGGCCCGCTCGGCGGCCATCCGGTGCACCGGGGCCAGCGGCCCGGACACGGCGAGCAGCACGAGCCGGGCGCGCACCGTGCCCGTACCGGGTCCGTCGCCGGGCACGTCGACCAGGACCGTCCCGGCGGGCGGCGACTCGCGGGCCTCGCGCTGCCCGCGCAGGCCCTCCCAGACCTGCAGCGGGTCGGCGCAGACGGTGCCGGACCCGGTGGCCGCGGCGTACAGCAGCTGGCCCTCGGCGGTCTCCAGGAACACCGGGTTGGCCGCGAAGTCGGCCAGGATGCGCAGGACCTGGGGCACGCCGCCGCCGCCGAGCAGCGCACCCGTGCAGCGGCGGTGCACCTCCTCGGCCTGCTGCAGCAGGGCGTAGTGGCCGTTGACGATCTCGGTGTGGACCTCCTCGGTCACCGAGACGAAGGGCACCTCGCGGTGCAGCTGCACCAGCGGCAGGCCGGCCGCGCGGGCGGTCTCCACGAGCGTGGCGGGCAGCCGGGAGAAGCGCGGCCCGAGCTCCACGACGAGGGCGGCGATGCCGCGGTCGGCGAGGCGGCGCACGAAGGCCCGCTGCTCGGCGGGGCGGGTGCCCAGGCCGAGGCCGGTGGTGAGCAGGAGCTCGCCGCCCTTGAGCAGCGAGGCGATGTTGGGCACCTCGCCCGCGTGCACCCAGCGCACGGTGCGGTGCAGCCGGTCCGCGCCGGCGACGACTTCGGGGAGCCCGCCGCGCAGCCCGGGAAGTTCGAGGGCCCGCTGTACGGTGATCCCGCCCTGGTTGTCCATGCGGTCGGACGCTACCCGCGTCCCGGCCCCGGCCGGCTGTGGCGTGCGCCACACCACCGGCCGGGACCGCAGGTCACGGGGGTCCTCAGCCCCCGTAGGCGCCCGACGCGGTGAGCCGCAGCGCGGTGTCGATCAGCGGGACGTGGCTGAAGGCCTGCGGGAAGTTGCCCACCTGGCGCTGCAGGCGCGGGTCCCACTCCTCGGCCAGCAGCCCGAGGTCGTTGCGCAGGGCGAGGAGCTTCTCGAAGAGCTTGCGGGCCTCGTCCACGCGCCCGATCATCGCCAGGTCATCGGCGAGCCAGAACGAGCAGGCGAGGAACGCGCCCTCGTCGCCCTCCAGGCCGTCCACGCCCGCCTCGTCGCCGGCCGTCGGGTAGCGCAGCACGAAGCCGTCCTCGGTGGACAGCTCCCGCTGGATCGCCTCGATCGTGCCGATCACGCGCTTGTCGTCCGGCGGCAGGAAGCCCATCTGCGGGATCAGCAGCAGCGAGGCGTCCAGCTCCTTGGAGCCGTAGGACTGCGTGAAGGTGTTGCGCTCCTTGTCGTACCCCTTCTCGCAGACGTCCCGGTGGATCTCGTCGCGCAGCTCGCGCCAGCGCTCCAGCGGGCCGTCCGCGTCCCCGGACTCGATCAGCTTGATCGTGCGGTCCACCGCGACCCAGGCCATCACCTTGGAGTGCACGAAGTGGCGGCGCGGGCCGCGCACCTCCCAGATGCCCTCGTCCGGCTGGTTCCAGTGGCCCTCCAGGTAGCGGATCAGCTTCAGCTGGAGCAGCGAGGCGTAGTCGTTGCGGGCCAGGCCCGTCATGTGCGCCAGGTGCAGCGCCTCGGTGACCTCGCCGTACACGTCGAGCTGGAGCTGGTGGGCGGCGCCGTTGCCGACGCGCACCGGGCCGGAGTTCTCGTACCCCGGCAGCCAGTCCAGCTCCGCCTCGCCGAGCTCGCGCTCGCCCGCGATGCCGTACATGATCTGCAGGTTCTCCGGGTCGCCGGCCACCGCGCGCAGCAGCCACTCGCGCCAGGCCCGGGCCTCCTCGCGGTAGCCGGTGCGCAGCAGCGAGGAGAGCGTGATCGCGGCGTCGCGCAGCCAGGTGTAGCGGTAGTCCCAGTTGCGGCTGCCGCCGATGTCCTCGGGCAGCGAGGTGGTGGGGGCGGCGACGATGCCGCCGGTGGGCGCGTAGGTGAGCGCCTTGAGGGTGATCAGCGAGCGGACGACGGCCTCGCGGTAGGGGCCGTGGTACGTACAGTGCTCGACCCAGTCGCGCCAGAAGTCGGCGGTCGCGGTGAGCGCGCCCTCCGGGTCCGGCAGGGCCGGCGGCTGGTGGTGCGAGGGCTGCCAGCTGATGGTGAAGGCGATCCGGTCGCCGGGGGCGACGGTGAAGTCGGAGTACGTCGTCAGGTCCTTGCCGTACGTCTCCGCCCGGGTGTCCAGCCACACCGAGTCCGGTCCGGCGACGGCGACCGTGCGGCCGTCGACCTTGTGGACCCAGGGCACCACGCGCCCGTAGCTGAAGCGCATGCGCAGCGCGGAGCGCATCGGCACCCGGCCGCTGACGCCCTCGACGATGCGGATCAGCTGGGGGGCGCCGTCGCGCGGCGGCATGAAGTCCGTCACGCGGACCGTGCCGCGCGGGGTGTCCCACTCGGACTCCAGGATCAGGGAGTCGCCGCGGTAGCGGCGCCGGTCGGCGGCCGGCGGGGCGCTGTCGGCGGGGTGTGCCGGGCCCACGCGCCAGAAGCCGTGTTCGTCCGTCCCCAGCAGTCCCGCGAAGACGGCGTGCGAGTCGAAGCGGGGCAGGCACAGCCAGTCGGCCGTGCCGTCCCGGCAGACCAGCGCTGCGGTCTGCATGTCTCCGATGAGTGCGTAATCCTCGATGCGCCCGGCCACGTGCATCTCCAGTCGAACGGCCACGTCCGCCCCGCAGGGCGCTTACTGGTCAAGAGAGGTTCAAGCGGTCAAGTGATCGTTGACGAGCTCTTGTTACCGGATCGACGGGCGGGGGTGGTGCCGTGGTGCCGGACTGGCTCGGCAGCGAGCGTCCGAGCAGGATACGACGCACCCTGGTGATCCGCGCGGCCCCTTCGGCAAAGCCGATCCGCCGAACGGGTGAGCTGGTCGCGGGGGGTGTGCGCGCATGTGCCCGGCGTGGTCGCGGGCGCACCTCCGGCGCGTCCCGGGGCGCTCGCCGGGCGGGCCCGCGGAGCCCTTGCGGGAGCTGGCGAGCGGGCCCCGCGCAGGGGGCGCGGGGGGCGTGCCGGGGACGCCGGGACGGCCGGTCGCGCACGTGTCCCGGACGTGGCCCGGGGGTGTCTCGGACGTGTCTTCGAAGAAGATCCCCGACGTGGCCGGGACCCGTCGGGGTGCGTGGCCGGAAGCGGTCCCCCGCGGTCGCTGATACCCTGGTAGCCCGTGGACCGGTGGTTGTCCCGAAGAAACTCGGACCCCCGAACCGCAGCGACGGCACCCCCGGAGAAGTCCGGGAAGGACGCCGGCACGCACCTCCAGACCGCGACCACGGGAGCCCCCTCTTGGCCATGACGCCCAAATCCACGACGACCAAGCACATCTTCGTCACCGGGGGTGTCGCCTCCTCGCTCGGCAAGGGCCTCACCGCCTCCAGCCTCGGGATGCTGCTGAAGGCCCGGGGCCTGCGCGTGGTCATGCAGAAGCTCGACCCGTACCTGAACGTCGACCCCGGCACGATGAACCCCTTCCAGCACGGTGAGGTGTTCGTCACCAACGACGGTGCCGAGACCGACCTCGACATCGGACACTACGAGCGCTTCCTCGACGTCGACTTGGACGGCTCGGCCAACGTCACCACCGGCCAGGTGTACTCGCAGGTCATCGCCAAGGAGCGGCGCGGCGAGTACCTGGGTGACACCGTCCAGGTGATCCCGCACATCACCAACGAGATCAAGCACCGGATCCGCCGCATGGCGACGGACGAGGTCGACGTCGTGATCACCGAGGTCGGCGGCACGGTCGGCGACATCGAGTCGCTGCCGTTCCTGGAGACCGTCCGCCAGGTCCGCCACGAGGTCGGCCGGGACAACGTCTTCGTCGTGCACATCTCGCTGCTGCCCTACATCGGCCCGTCCGGCGAGCTGAAGACCAAGCCGACCCAGCACTCCGTCGCCGCGCTGCGCAACATCGGCATCCAGCCCGACGCGATCGTGCTGCGCTGCGACCGCGAGGTCCCCACCGCCATCAAGCGCAAGATCAGCCTGATGTGCGACGTGGACGAGGCCGCGGTCGTGGCCTGCCCGGACGCCCGCTCGATCTACGACATCCCGAAGGTCGTGCACACCGAGGGCCTGGACGCCTACGTGGTGCGCAAGCTCGACCTGCCGTTCCGCGACGTGGACTGGTCCACCTGGGACGACCTGCTCGACCGCGTCCACAACCCGGACCACGAGGTCACCGTCGCGCTGGTCGGCAAGTACATCGACCTGCCCGACGCCTACCTCTCGATCACCGAGGCCATGCGCGCCGGCGGCTTCGCCAACAAGGCCCGCGTGAAGGTGAAGTGGGTCACCTCGGACGACTGCAAGACCGCCGCGGGCGCCAAGAAGCACCTCGGCGACGCCGACGCGATCCTGATCCCCGGCGGCTTCGGCGACCGCGGTGTCAACGGCAAGATCGGCGCGATCCAGTACGCCCGCGAGAACAAGGTGCCGCTGCTCGGCATCTGCCTGGGCCTGCAGTGCATCGTGATCGAGGCCGCGCGCAACCTGGCCGGCATCCCCGAGGCCAACTCCACCGAGTTCGACGCGGCCACCGCGCACCCGGTGATCTCCACCATGGAGGAGCAGCTGGCCTACGTGGAGGGCGCGGGCGACCTCGGCGGCACCATGCGCCTGGGCCTGTACCCGGCCAAGCTGGCCGAGGGCTCCATCGTGCGCGAGGTCTACGCGGACGAGCCGTACGTGGAGGAGCGCCACCGCCACCGCTACGAGGTGAACAACTCCTACCGCGCCGAGCTGGAGAAGAAGGCCGGCCTGGTCTTCTCGGGCACCTCGCCCGACAACAAGCTCGTGGAGTACGTCGAGTACCCGCGCGAGGTGCACCCCTACCTGGTGGCCACCCAGGCCCACCCGGAGCTCCGCTCCCGCCCGACCCGCCCGCACCCGCTCTTCGCGGGCCTGGTGAAGGCCGCGGTGGAGCGCAAGACGGGCAAGTGAGCACCTGGCGTTAACGTTGCCGGGGTACGCGTCCTCACGGGCGCGTGCCCCGGTTTTCGTACGTACAGGCGTGTGCAAGTGGGAGGACGCAGCAGATGGAGCTGAAGGACACCCCTCAGGAGTGGCGGGTCGTCGCGACCACCACCCCCTTCCAGGGCAACAAGACCAGTGTCCGCACCGATGACGTGGTCATGCCGGACGGGACCGTGGCGCGCCGCGACTACCAGGTCCACCCCGGCTCCGTCGCGGTCCTCGCCCTGGACGACTCGGGACGGGTCCTGGTCCTGAACCAGTACCGCCACCCGGTCCGCCACAAGCTGTGGGAGATCCCGGCCGGGCTGCTCGACGTGCCCGGTGAGAACCCGCTGCACGCCGCGCAGCGGGAGCTGTACGAGGAGGCGCACGTCAAGGCCGAGGACTGGCGGGTGCTGACCGACGTCTACACCACCCCCGGTGGCTGCGACGAGGCGGTACGGATCTTCCTGGCGCGGGACCTGTCCGAGGCCGACGGCGAGCGCTTCGAGGTCTCCGAGGAGGAGGCCGACATGGAGCTGGACCGGGTGCCGCTGGAGGACCTGGTGCGCGGCGTCCTGGCGGGCGAGCTGCACAACAACTGCCTGGTGGTCGGCGTGCTGTCGCTGGTGGCGGCGCGCGCGGGCGACGGCCTGGACGCCCTGCGCCCCGCCGACGCGCCCTGGCCCGCCCGTCCCTTCGACGCGTAGCCCTTCCCGTACGGGCCGAGGACGGTCCGGGCCTACGATCGGCTGATCCGATCGGGGGATCTGTTCGTCGTGCTCCGCCGGGAACCCCCCGTGCACTGAACTACGCTCGGTAGCGCCCGTCCACAACCGCGGCGGGATCGGCTCGTGCGCAGGTGGACGGGAGCGTGGCCCGTGGCGGATCAGGCGGTGGAACCGATCGGCGGCGTCCGGGCTGCCGTGAAGGGCCAGTTCGTCGGCCGGCAGCGGGAGTTGAAGGCCCTGCGGGCCGACATCGAGCGCACCGGCCTGGACACCCTCTCCGGCCGCAAGGCCAAGGCGCCCAGGGCCCGGGTGCTGCTCATCGCGGGCAAGCCCGGGACCGGGCGCACCGCGCTGGCCGAGGAACTCGTCCAGGGCCTCGGCGAGCGCTACCCCGACGGGGTGCTCCGGGTGCGGATGGACCAGGAGGGCGCCGCCCGCGGCCTGTTGCGCTCGCTCGGCATCGCCGTGCCGCCCGGCGCGGACGAGGACGAGGTCGCCGAGATGGTCCGGGAGGCCCTCGCGGTGCGCCGCGTCATCCTGCTGCTCGACGACGCGAGCAGCGCCGAGGAGGTCGAGCCGCTGCTGCCGGACCTGCCCGACCGGCTGGTCGTGGCGGTCGCGAGCGGGCCGCTCACCGGCATCCCCGACGTCCGCCCGTGCACCCTGGGCGGCCTGGACTCCAAGTCCGCCATCGAGCTGCTGACCGCGCACACCGGCTCGGTCCGCATCACCGTGGACCCGCAGGCCGCCGAGTCGCTGGCCGAGGAGTGCGGCGGGCTGCCCGCCGCCCTGGTGCTGGCCGGCGGCTGGCTGGCGGCCCGCCCCAAGGCCTCCGTCGCGGACCTGGCCAAGCGGCTGCGGGCCCAGTCCGGCGACCCGCTGGCCCGCGCCTTCCAGGTCGCGTACGACTCGCTGCCGCAGCCCGCCGCCCGGATACTGCGACTGCTCGCCCTGGCCCCGGCGCGGCTGGCCGACGCCCACACCGCGTCCGCGCTCGCGGGCTGCTCGGTCTCGGCGGCCCAGTCGACGCTGGAGGACTTCGCCGCGCTCGGCCTGGTGCGGGACCGGGGTGCCTGGTTCGAGGTCCCCGGGGCGCTGGTGCCGCTGATGCGGGGCATGTCGGAGGTCCACGACCGCCCGGCCGAGGTGCAGCTGGCCCGTGCCCGGATGCTGGAGCGGACCGTGCGCCTGCTGCAGTCCTGCCGCGCGGTCACCGAGCCCGAGGGATCGGCCGCCCGCAAGCGGCTCGCCGGGCTGCCCCGCGCCCTGCGCTTCCCGACCGCCGAGGCCGCCGCCGGCTGGCTCGACTCCCGGCTGCCCGCGCTGCTCGGCTGCGCGCGGCTGGCCGTCGCCGACGGTGAACTGGACACCCTGGCGCGGCGGTTGGTGGCCGCGCTGGTGCGCGCGCTGACCGCGCACCGGGGCGCCGAGGCGGCCGCGCCCGAGCTGTACGGGCTGCACGGCCTGGTGCTGGACGTGGCCGAGCGGCGCGGGCTGCACCGCGAGCGGGCCGCCGCGCTGCTGAACCTGGGGGACCTGGACGCCGGGACCGGCCGCACCCGGGAGGCGCTGGAGCGCTACCGGGCGGCGCTGGACGCGGGCCGGGCCGCCGACGACCCGTACGCGACCGGCCGCGCGATGGAATCCGTAGGCGGTTCCTACCAGGAGCTGGGGGACTGGCTGCGGGCCGCCGACTGGTACGGCAGGGCGCTGGCCCAGCGGCTGACCCGGGGCGAGCGCGAGGACCAGGCCCGGCTGTACGGGCGGCTCGGCGCCGTCCTCACCTACGCGGGCCGGTACGGCGAGGCGCTGCGCAGCTGGCGTGCCGCCGCGTCCGGATATCGACGTTTGGGTGATCTCCCGGGCCACGCAAGGGCGTTGAGCGAGGCGGCCCGGGTGCAGGAGTACGCGGGGAGGCCCGAGGAGTCGCTGCGCACCTGCGAGGAGGCGGTGGAGTGGGCCCGGCACGCCAAGGACGTGCGGCTTCAGGCCGCGCTCCAGCTCCGGCTCGCCGACACGCTCGAACGGCTCGGCGACCCCGCCGCGGCCCGGCTGCACCGCGCCGCGGCTGAGCGACTGCTTGGAACGGACGAGTCCGCCTACGAAATCCGTAGCGGTTCAGCCAAGGAATAATGCTTTGTAAGGCTAGACAGCGAGAAATCCTTCATTAGACTGGCTCCGCCGCACCTTCCTGCGGTGTCTCCCGGTGTACCGCAGTGCATCCGGGTATGTATTGCTTTGCCCGTTTTCCCCTGAGCCAAGGACCGTGATCGACGTGAAGGTCGGCATCCCCCGCGAGGTCAAGAACAACGAGTTCCGGGTGGCCATCACCCCCGCCGGAGTGCACGAGCTCGTGCGCCACGGTCACCAGGTCGTCATCGAGAAGGACGCCGGCCTCGGCTCCTCGATCACGGACGCCGAGTTCGTCGCCGCCGGTGCGCAGATCCTGCCCACCGCCGACGAGGTCTGGGCCACCTCCGACCTGCTGCTCAAGGTCAAGGAGCCCATCGCGGAGGAGTACCACCGCCTCCGCAAGGACCAGACCCTGTTCACGTACCTGCACCTGGCGGCCTCCAAGGAGTGCACGGACGCCCTCCTGGAGTCCGGCACCACCGCCATCGCGTACGAGACCGTCGAGACCGCGAACCGCGCCCTGCCGCTGCTCGCCCCGATGTCCGAGGTCGCGGGCCGGCTGGCCCCGCAGGTCGGCGCCTACCACCTGATGCGCTCGGTCGGCGGCCGCGGCGTGCTCCCCGGCGGCGTCCCCGGCACCCACGCGGGCCGCGCGGTCGTCATCGGCGGCGGCGTCTCCGGCTGGAACGCCACCCAGATCGCCGTCGGCATGGGCTTCCACGTGACCCTGCTCGACCGCGACATCAACAAGCTCCGCGAGGCCGACAAGATCTTCGGCACCAAGGTGCAGACGGTCGTCTCCAACGCCTACGAGCTGGAGAAGGCCGTCACCGAGGCCGACCTCGTCATCGGCGCGGTCCTCATCCCGGGTGCCAAGGCGCCGAAGCTGGTCACCAACGAGCTCGTCGCCAAGATGAAGCCCGGAAGTGTCCTTGTCGACATCGCGATCGACCAGGGCGGCTGCTTCGAGGACTCGCACCCGACCACCCACGCCGAGCCGACCTTCACGGTCCACCAGTCGGTCTTCTACTGCGTCGCCAACATGCCCGGCGCGGTCCCGAACACCTCCACGTACGCGCTGACCAACGCCACGCTGCCGTACATCGTCGAGCTGGCGAACCGCGGCTGGGTCGAGGCGCTGCGCCGGGACCAGGCCCTCGCCAAGGGCCTCAACACCCATGACGGCAAGGTCGTTTACAAGGAGGTCGCCGAGGCCCACGGCCTGGAGCACGTCGAGCTGGAGACCCTGCTCGGCTGACCCGTCAATACGAGTCGTCAACATCACGCCTTCGGCCGGACCTTGCGCAGCGGGGTCCGGCCGGACGTGCGTCAGGCCACCGCGCGCGACGCGCTCAACTCGCCTCGAACGTAACCCTTTAACCGTTTCGCACGCTCGTGAAACGTGTCGACGGATCGCCGCGCACCCTTGACAGAGAGGTGTTCGGTTGCCGACACATCGGGCCGCGTCCGGCCGATTGTGTTGCTGCGGAGCGGTGACACGCCATAGAGTCGCCAACCGTCGGCATGGTGCCACGCTGACCTATCGATAAATGTTCCTGGTCACATCCAAGGAGGTAAGACGACTTGTGAATGAGTCGACATTTACTCCCGGGGGTGGTCGTGCAGGAGCGCCAGAGATGGGCGGTGTCCCGTCGGGCGGACGGACCGGGCACGACGTCCGTGAGGCGGTCGGCTCGGTCGCTGTCCGTACCTTCGCGACCCACCAGCACATGACGACGACCCACACGATGAAGATGATGGACGGCCAACACGTGAACGCCATGGCCGGCAACGAGAGTGGCCGAGAGTCCACCCACTTCGCCGACTACGACGAGCTGCCCGAGGGGCAGTTCTACGACCCCGACGCCGAGTACGAGCCCGACCCGGAGTACGCGGCCACCCTGGCCCCGGACGCCGCGCGCCAGCGCCGCGAGCGGATCGGCCCCACGGGGCGGCCCCTGCCGTACTTCCCGATCCCGGGCCCGCTCACCGACCACGGCCCCGCGAAGATCATCGCGATGTGCAACCAGAAGGGCGGCGTCGGCAAGACCACGTCGACCATCAACCTGGGCGCCGCGCTCGCGGAGTACGGACGACGGGTGCTGCTCGTCGACTTCGACCCGCAGGGCGCCCTGTCGGTCGGCCTCGGCGTGAACCCGATGGAGCTCGACCTCACCGTCTACAACCTGCTCATGGAGCGGGGCATGTCGGCGGACGAGGTGCTGCTCAAGACCGCCGTGCCCAACATGGACCTGCTGCCGAGCAACATCGACCTCTCGGCCGCCGAGGTCCAGCTGGTCAGCGAGGTCGCGCGCGAGTCCACGCTGCAGCGCGCCCTGAAGCCGCTGATGAACGACTACGACTACATCGTGATCGACTGCCAGCCCTCGCTCGGCCTGCTCACCGTGAACGCCCTGACGGCCGCCCACAAGGTGATAGTCCCCCTCGAGTGCGAGTTCTTCGCGCTGCGCGGCGTCGCGCTGCTCACGGAGACCATCGAGAAGGTGCAGGAACGTCTCAACCCCGAGCTGGAGCTGGACGGCATCCTCGCCACCATGTACGACTCGCGGACCGTGCACAGCCGCGAGGTGCTCGCGCGCGTGGTCGAGGCCTTCGACGACCACGTGTACCACACGGTGATCGGCCGGACCGTGCGCTTCCCGGAGACCACGGTCGCCGGCGAGCCGATCACGACGTACGCCTCCAACTCGGTCGGTGCGGCCGCCTATCGCCAGCTCGCCAGGGAGGTGCTCGCCCGGTGTCACGCCGAGTGAGTCTGCCCGGTGCCGACGAGCTGTTCCGTACGACCGGGGGCATGGCGCTGCAGTCGTCCTCGCCCCGGCGGGGCGCCACGGCCAACGGGGAGCCCCGGGTGCCCGCACCCGCGGCGCCCCCCGGTGCCGCGACGCCCGCCGGACCCGGCGGCCCGGGCCCGGCGGCCGACGGCGACCCGGCGGGCGGCGCCTCCGCGGAGGCCGACCCCGACGAGCACTCCGCCGCCGACCCGGAGGAACCGCGCAGCCGGGACGGCGACGCCGCGTCCGGCGGCCCCGGCAAGCCCCGGCGCTCCGCCGAACCGGCCGGTCCGGCCCGGCGCCGCGGCGGCGGCCGGGCGGCCAACCGCCGCCCCTCCGGCCGCGAGCGGCACGACGAGAAGATCACCGTGTACGTCTCCGCCGAGGAGCTGATGGACCTGGAGCACGCGCGCCTGGTCCTGCGCGGCGAGCACGGGCTCGCGGTGGACCGCGGCCGGATCGTGCGCGAGGCGGTCGCCGTGGTCCTCGCCGACCTGGAGTCGCGCGGGGACGCGAGCATCCTGGTGCGCCGTCTGCGTGGGCGCTGACGGTAGCCTCGGGGCGATGGCCCCCTCCGACACAGCGTCCTCCCGTCCCGCGCCGCGCCGTGCGCTGGGCCGGGGCGGCGGGGCCGTCCCGGCGGAGGCCCCGGAAGCCCCCGAAGCCCGGGAAGCCCCGGAAGTCCTTCCCGAGGAGCCGCTCCCGGTGGAGGCTCCCACCGAGGAGCCGCACCCGGACCCCGAGCCCGACCCTGACCCCGGGCCCGACGCCGAACAGCGCGCCCCGGACGCCGAGGGCGCCGGTGACGGCCGCTTCACCGTCCGGCTCGCGAACTTCGAGGGCCCCTTCGACCTCCTCCTCCAGCTGATCTCCAAGCACAAGATGGACGTCACCGAGGTCGCGCTCTCCAAGGTGACCGACGAGTTCATGGCCCACATCCGGGCCATGGGACCCGACTGGGACCTCGACCAGACCACCGAGTTCCTCGTCGTCGCCGCCACCCTGCTCGACCTCAAGGCCGCCCGGCTGCTGCCTGCCGCCGAGGTGGAGGACGAGGCCGACCTCGCGCTCCTGGAGGCCCGCGACCTGCTCTTCGCGCGGTTGCTCCAGTACCGCGCGTACAAGCAGGTCGCCGACATCCTCCAGGAGCGCCTCGACGCCGAGGGGCGGCGCTACCCGCGCACCGTCGGGCTGGAGGAGCACCACGCCGAGCTGCTGCCCGAGGTGGTCATCAGCATCGGCGCCGAGGGCTTCGCCAGGCTCGCCGTGAAGGCCATGCAGCCCCGGGCCAGGCCCCAGGTGTACGTCGAGCACATCCACGCCCCCCTGGTCAGCGTGCGCGAGCAGGCCGCCCTGGTGCTGGCCCTGCTGCGCGAGCGCGGCGAGGCGAGCTTCCGGGAGCTGGCCGCGGACGCGCCGGACACCCTCACCGTGGTGGCCCGCTTCCTGGCCCTCCTGGAGCTCTACCGGGAGAAGGCGGTCGGCCTGGAGCAGGACACCGCGCTCGGCGAGCTGACCGTGCGCTGGACCGGGGCGGAGGACGCCCGGGTGACCGACGAGTTCGACCAGTCCGACCAGGAGGACCAGTGACCGAGCAGGCGACCGGGCAGGCGACGGAGCGGCTCGCGCTGCGGCCCGCCCTGGAGGCCGTCCTGATGGTCGTGGACGAGCCGGCCACCGAGGAGCACCTGGCCAAGGTGCTCGGCCGGACCCGCGGGGAGGTCGCGGACGCGCTGCGGGAGCTGCAGGACGAGTACGCGGTCCAGCGGCGCGGCTTCGAGCTGCGGCTGGTGGCCGGGGGCTGGCGCTACTACACCCGTCCGGAGTACGCCGCGGCCGTGGAGTCCTTCGTCCTGGACGGCCAGCAGGCCCGGCTGACGCAGGCGGCCCTGGAGACGCTCGCGGTGGTCGCGTACCGCCAGCCGGTCAGTCGTTCGAGGGTCTCCGCGGTGCGCGGGGTCAACTGTGACGGGGTCATGAGGACCCTGCTCCAGCGCGGTCTCGTCGAGGAGGCGGGCGCGGAACCCGAAACAGGTGCGATCCTGTACAGGACGACGAACTACTTCCTGGAGCGGATGGGCCTGCGCGGCCTGGACGAGCTCCCCGAGCTCGCACCCTTCCTCCCCGAGGCGGACGCCATCGAGGGGGACACGCTGGAGGGAGTGCCGTCGTTCGATCCGGATGCGCCGGACGCACCGGACCGGGATGACGACGACTAAGACGGAAATTTGATGCGAAGCAGCAGCGGCAGGAACAGCAGCGGAAACAACGGCGGGAGCCGTGGTGGCAACAGCGCGGGCCGCGGCAACAACCGGGGCGCCGGGAACAACCGCGACGACCGCGGGTCGAACCCGCGCCGTCCGCGCCCCGAGGAGCGCTCCTACGACGTGGGCGACGACTCCCAGGGCCCCCGCAAGGGCCGGGGGACGGCGGCCCGCGGCGGGGCCAAGGGCGGCCCCAGGCAGTCGCCCGTCCGGGGCGGCGGACGTACGGCCCCGGCGCGCTCGCGGGAGTACGACGCCCGCACCGAGGAGCGCAACCGGGAGCGGTACGCCGACAAGCCGGTGATCAAGACGCCCAAGACCTTCGGCGACCAGGAGGGCGAGCGGCTCCAGAAGGTGCTGGCCCGCGCGGGCATGGGCTCGCGCCGCGCCTGCGAGGAGCTGATCGACGCGGGCCGGGTCGAGGTCAACGGCAAGGTCGTGATCGAGCAGGGCGTCCGGGTGGACCCGGAGAAGGACGAGATCAAGGTGGACGGCCTGACCGTCGCCACCCAGTCGCACCTCTTCTTCGCCCTGAACAAGCCGGCCGGCGTCGTCTCCACCATGGAGGACCCCGACGGCCGCCAGTGCCTGGGCGACTACGTGACCAACCGCGAGACGCGGCTGTTCCACGTGGGCCGCCTGGACACCGAGACCGAGGGCATCATCCTGCTCACCAACCACGGCGAGCTGGCCCACCGGCTGACCCACCCGAAGTACGGCGTGCAGAAGACCTACCTGGCCGCCATCCAGGGCCCGCTGCCGCGCGAGGTCGGCCGGCTGCTGAAGAACGGCATCCAGCTGGAGGACGGCTACGCGCGCGCGGACCACTTCCGGGTCGTGGAGCAGACCGGCAAGAACTACCTGGTCGAGGTCGTGCTGCACGAGGGCCGCAAGCACATCGTGCGCCGGATGCTGTCCGAGGCGGGCTTCCCGGTCGACAAGCTGGTGCGTACGGCCTTCGGGCCGATCCAGCTGGGCGACCAGAAGTCCGGCTGGCTGCGCCGCCTGACCAACACCGAGGTCGGCATGCTGATGAAGGAGGTCGGTCTGTAACCGGACCGGCCCCGCCGCGAAGGCGCCCCGTGACCTCGGTCACGGGGCGCCTTCCGTCGTACCGGGGCCTTGTGGGGGCTTCCCGCCGCCTTTATAGTCAACATGACTCTTAAGGGGGGCGTCCATGAGCCTGGCCACCGTGCTGGAACCGTTGCAGCGACCGCTGTTCACCCTGCTGGGGACGTCGGTGAGCGCCACCGAGGTGCTCGGCTTCGGCAGCGGCGCGCTGTGCGTCTGGCTGGTCGCCCGGCAGCACCTCGCCAACTGGCCCGTCGGCATCGCCAACAACCTGTTCTTCGTGCTGCTGTTCACCCAGGCCGGCCTCTACGCCGACGCCGGCCTCCAGATCGTCTTCATCACCCTCGCCGCGTACGGCTGGTGGACCTGGACCCACGGGGGTGGACCAGGCCCCGAAGGGCTGCCGGTGCGGCGCACCACGCGCGCCGAGTGGGCCGGGCTGCTCACGGCGGGGGTGATGGGGACCGCCGCGCTCACGCTGCTGCTCGGCCGGCTCACCGACTCGACCGTCCCCTTCTGGGACGCGCTGACCACCACGCTGTCCCTGACGGCCACCTACGGCCAGTGCCGCAAGCTCCTGGAGTCCTGGTGGCTGTGGATCGCCGCCGACGTGGTCTACGTACCGCTCTACGCCCACAAGGGGCTGTACCTGACCTCACTGCTCTACATCGGATTCATGGCGCTCTGCGTCGCCGGGCTGCGCGGCTGGAGCCGCGACCTGGCCGGGCGGCGGCCGCGCCTGGCGGAGGTGACCGCGTGAAGCGCTACGGGCACGGACTCGTCCTCGGCAAGTTCTATCCGCCGCACGCCGGCCACCACCACCTGGTGCGCACCGCGCTGGACCGCTGCGAACGGCTGACCGTCCTGGTGTGCGCCTCCTCCGTGGAGTCCATCCCGCTGGCGGACCGGGTCGCCTGGATGCGCGAGACCCACCCCGACGCCTGGGTGGTCGGCACCGTCGACGACACCCCCGTCGACACCACCGACCCGGCCGTGTGGGACGCGCACATGGCGGTCTTCCGCGCGGCCGTGCCCGAGCGCGTCGACGCCGTCTTCACCTCCGAGGCGTACGGCGAGGAGCTCGGGCGGCGCTTCGGCGCGGACTCCGTCTGCGTCGACCCCGACCGGACCGTCTTCCCGGTCTCCGCCACCGCCGTGCGCAAGGACCCGGTCGGCTGCTGGGACTTCCTGGAACCGCCGGTACGGGCCGCGCTGGCCCGCCGCGTCGTCGTGCTCGGCGCCGAGTCCACCGGCACCACCACCATGGCCCGCGCCCTGGCCGAGCACTACCGCCACCGCGGCGGCGTCTGGGCGCGCACCGCGTGCGTCCCCGAGTACGGACGCGAGTTCAGCGCCCTCAAGCTGGCCGCGCTGCGCGCCGAGCGGCCCGGGGCCGACTGGTCCGACGTGGAGTTCCGCTCCGACGAGTTCCCGCTCATCGCCGAGCGGCAGACCGCCCTGGAGGACGCCGCCGCCCGCACCGGCTCGCCCGTGCTGGTCTGCGACACCGACGCCTTCGCCACCACCATCTGGCACGAGCGCTACCTCGGCGGGCCCAACGAGGACGTGGCCAGGATCGCCGCCGCCGGACGCGGCCACCTGTGGCTGCTCACCGACCACCGGGGCGTGCCCTTCGAGGACGACGGACTGCGCGACGGCGAGCACCTGCGGCCCTGGATGACCGCCCGCTTCCGGGCCCAGCTGGCCCGCACCGGGCGGCGCACCGTGCTGCTCACCGGCAGCCACGAGGAGCGGCTGCGCACCGCCGTCGAGGCCGTGGACGCGCTCGTCGGCGCGGGCCTGGGCCTGGCCGACCCGCTGCCGGAGAAGCGGTGAGCGCCGCGCGGGGGAGCACCCCGCGGGAACGGGCGCCCGAGGGCTACGACCCGTACGCCTTCGAGCCGTTCGCCGTCACCGTCGACCTCGCCGTCTTCACCGTCCGCGACGAGCGGCTGCACGTGCTCCTCGTCGAGCGCGGCCAGGAGCCCTACCGGGGCGCGTGGGCGCTGCCCGGCGGGTTCGTGCTGCCGCGCGAGTCCTCCGAACAGGCCGCCCGGCGCGAACTGGCCGAGGAGACCGGCCTCTCCGAGGACACCGCGGCCTCCCTGCACCTGGAGCAGCTGCGCACCTACAGCGACCCGGACCGCGACCCCAGGATGCGGGTCGTCTCCGTCGCCTACACCGCGCTCGTGCCGGACCTGCCCGAGCCGCGCGGCGGCGGGGACGCGGTCCGCGCCCAGTGGGTGCCCCACGGCCTGTACGGGCCGCTCGCCTTCGACCACGACCGCATCCTGGCCGACGCCCACGAGCGCGTCGGCGCCAAGCTCGAATACTCCTGTCTCGCCACCGCCTTCTGCACGCCCGAGTTCACCCTCGGCGAGCTGCGGCAGGTGTACGAGACGGTCTGGGGCGTCGACCTCGACCGCCCCAACTTCCGGCGCAAGGTCCTCGCCACGCCCGGCTTCGTCCAGGCCGTGGAAGGACCGCCGCGCCTGACCGGCGGACGGGGGAAACCGGCCGCTCTCTACCGGGCGGGCGCGGCCACCGCGCTGCACCCGCCGCTCCTGCGACCGGAAGGACGCACCCCATGATCGCCGCACGCACCATCACCAAGCAGGCCGCCACCGGCAGCCTGATCGGGCTCGCGCTCGGGGACGCCCTGGGCTTCCCCACCGAGTTCAACACCGTCGAGCAGATCGTCGCCAAGTTCGGGCCGTGGCAGCGGATGGCGCTGCCCAGCCCCGCGTACGTCACCGACGACACCCAGATGACCCTCGCCCTGGCGCGCGGCATCCGCACCGCCATGGACCGGGGCGTCCTCGCGCCGCTGCGGATGGTCCGGCCGGTGCGGGAGGAGTTCGTCGACTGGTACCACTCGCCGGAGAACAACCGCGCCCCCGGCCGCACCTGCATGGTCTCCTGCCGCAAGCACTCCGACCACCCCGACCGGGCCTGGCAGGAGTCCAGCGACCTCAACTCCAAGGGCTGCGGGGCCAACATGCGGGTGGCGCCCGTCGGGCTCGCCCCCGGGCTCGACGACGAGCAGCGCGCCGGGGCCGCGCAGCTCCAGTCCGCGCTCACCCACGGCCACCCCACCGCGCTGGCCGCCTCCGACCTCACCGCGCGCGCCGTGCGGCTGCTCTCGCAGGGCGCCGAGCCCATGGGACTGGTCGGGCAGCTGCGCTCGTACGCGTACGAGAACCGGAGCCGCTACCACCACAAGTGGCTGGGGAACCTGTGGACCTACTCCCACGACCCCACGCCCGAGCACTTCATCCGGCGCGGCTGGGACGAGTGCCTGAGCACCCTGGACATCCTGGCCTCGGCGCTGCGCACCGCCAACCCCGAGATGGACCCGTGCCTGCTCACCGGCGAGGGCTGGGTGGCGGAGGAGGCGCTGGCGACGGCGCTGCTGTGCTTCCTGCAGTTCCCCGGCGAACCGGTGACCGCGCTGCGCCGGGCGGCGTGCACCAGCGGGGACTCGGACTCGATCGCGTGCCTGGCGGGGGCGTTCGCGGGGGCGCACCTGGGGGCGGGGGCGTGGCCCAAGGAGTGGGCGGAGCGGGTCGAGTACCGCAGCGAGCTGCTCACGCTGGGGGCCCTGTGGGACGCGTAGGAGCCGCCTGACCCCGGGGCCCGGGGTGTCCGTCCTGTCGGGCCGGGTCAGGCGTGGAGTGCCGAGGTCCTGCGGGTGCGGGAGAGGAAGGCTTCCACGCGGGCCCTGTCCGGGTGCGGGGGGAGCGGGGAGGACCCCGCCGCGTCCTCCGCCTCGGCCACCAGCCGCCCCATCCGGGCGTCCACCTCCGCCCACGGCAGCTCCCCCCGCTTGACCGCCAGCAGGTCCTCCCGGTCCGCCCCCGCCTCGATCACCAGCTCCCCGGTGCGCAGCAGGTCGCGGCAGGAGGCCAGCAGCCGCAGCAGGTGCATCGCGTGCTTCCAGCGCGGCGCCCCGTGCTGCCGCACGTCCGCCTCCAGCTTCCTGCGCTGCCCGGCCGCGTACCGCACGAACGTCCCGTGCACCTCCAGCGACAGGAACGCGCCGCGCAGCGAGAGCAGTTCGCGGCCGGTGTCGTCGATCCGCTCGACCAGCGGGGAGTGCAGGCACTCCAGCACGTTCGGGTTGGCCCGCAGCGCCAGCTCGCAGAAGCGTTCCAGCTCCCAGCTGAACTGTTCCTCGGCCGGTCCCTCGACGTGCGTGGGGGGCTTCTCGAAGCGCCAGAAGAGCGGGGTGGGGGCGAGGAAGACGCCCCGCCGGTCCGTGTCGCTGCCCTCCGTGGCCAGGCCGAAGGCGCGCGACCCCATGACGCAGGAGTAGATCGTGTGCTCGCGCACCAGGTCCTCGGGCAGCATGCGGACAGGCTACGGCGTACTCCAAGTGGCGCAGCCGCCCGGTTCGGGTGACATTGGCGGTGTTCCTTCCCGGACGAAAGGCAGAACCATGGCGGGTAACGACCTCGGCAGCCTGCTCGGCGGCCTCCTCGGCGGAGGCGGTCAGGGCGGGAACTCCTCCGGAGGGGCCGGGAACATCCTCGGCGCCCTCCTGGGCGCCCTCGGCGGCGCGGGCGGCGGTCAGGCGGCGGGCGCCGCCGCCGGCGGCAACCCGCTCGGCGGGCTGCTCGACATGCTCACCAAGTCCGGCCTGGTCGACCAGGCCCAGTCCTGGGTCGGCACCGGCGACAACAAGGGCGTCAGCGCCGAGCAGATCACCCAGGCCCTCCCCGACGACACCCTCCAGCAGGTCGCCCAGGAGGCCGGGGTCTCCACCGAACAGGCGGCCGAGCAGATCGCCCAGTCCCTGCCCCAGGCCGTCGACAAGCTCACCCCGGGCGGCGAGGTGCCGCAGAGCACCTCCCTGGAGGACCTGATCCGGCAGCAGTCCCTCTGACGTGACGGTCCGTGGCGACCGCCCTCCCGTCCCGGAGGGCGGTCGCCCTCGTCGTCCCTGCCCGCGGGGCCCTTAGGCTGACCGGTGCACCACGCCGCCGACCGCCGTACCCAAGGACACCGCCCGTGAGAACCGCCCTCGTCATCGGAACCGGCCTGATCGGCACCTCGGCCGCCCTCGCGCTCAAGGCCCGCGGCGTCGCCGTGCACCTCGTCGACCACGACCCCGACCGGGCCGCCACCGCCGCCGCCCTGGGCGCCGGGACCGACGCCCCGCCCGAGGGGCGGGTGGACCTGGCCGTCGTCGCCGTGCCGCCCGCCCACGTGGCCGCCTCCGTCGCCGCCGCGATGCGGGCCGGGGCCGCCCGGGCCTACGTCGACGTGGCCAGCGTCAAGGGCGGGCCGCGCCGCGAGCTGACCCAGCTGGGCCTGGACCTCACCGCGTACATCGGCACCCACCCCATGTCCGGCAAGGAGCGCAGCGGCCCGTTCGCCGCCAGCGGGGACCTCTTCGAGGGGCGGCCCTGGGTGCTCACCCCCACCCGCGACACCGACACCGAGGTCCTCAACCTGGCCCTGGAGCTCGTCGCCCTGTGCCGCGCGGTCCCCGTCGTCATGGACGCCGACGCCCACGACCGCGCCGTGGCCCTCGTCTCGCACACCCCGCAGCTGATCTCCTCCATGGTCGCCGCCCGGCTGCGGGAGGCCGACGAGACGGCGGTACGGCTGTGCGGCCAGGGCATCCGCGACGTCACCCGCATCGCCGCGTCCGACCCGCGCATGTGGGTCGAGATCCTGTCGGCGAACCCGGGCCCGGTGGCCGACGTGCTCGCCGGGGTCGCCGCCGACCTGGACGGCACGGTGCGGGCCCTGCGCGCCCTGGACTCCGCCGACGAGGCCAAGCGCGCCGAGGGCGCCTCGGGCATCGAGGACGTGCTGCGCCGGGGCAACGCGGGCCGCGAGCGGGTGCCGGGCAAGCACGGCGCGGGCGTCCCCACCGCCTACGAGGTCGTGGGCGTCCTGATCAGCGACCGCCCCGGCGAGCTGGCCCGGATCTTCGCCGACGCCGAGCGGGCCGGGGTCAACGTCGAGGACGTCCGCATCGAGCACGCCACCGGGCAGCAGGCGGGCCTGGTGCAGCTGTACGTGGAGCCGTCCGCGGCCGCGGGACTGAGCGAGGCGCTGCGCGAGCGGGGCTGGGCGCTGCGGCCCTGACGGGGGCCGGAAGGGCCTGACGAGGGGCCGGAAGGGCCCCGCCCCCCGCGCGGACCGGGGGCCCCGGCGGGGCCGGTAACCTTGGGGGGTCCACATCTGAGCACAGGGAAGGTGTCCGTCACCGTGGAATCCGTGATCGTCGCCATCGACGGGCCCTCCGGCACGGGCAAGTCGAGCACGTCCAAGGCCGTCGCCGCCGAGCTGGGGCTCGACTACCTGGACACCGGCGCGCAGTACCGCGCGATCACCTGGTGGATGGTCACCAACGGGGTCGACCCGGCCGACGCCGACGCGATCGCCGCCGCCGCCGACAAGCCCGTCATCGTCTCCGGCACCGACCCGTCCGACCCGACGATCACCGTCGACGGCACGGACGTCTCCGGACCGATCCGCACCCAGGACGTCACCTCCAGGGTCAGCGCCGTCAGCGCCGTCCCCGAGGTGCGCGCCCGCATCACCGAGCTGCAGCGCTCCATCGCCGCCGGCGCCGAGAAGGGCATCGTCGTCGAGGGCCGCGACATCGGCACCACGGTCCTGCCGGGCGCCGACCTCAAGGTCTTCCTGACCGCGTCCCCCGAGGCCCGCGCGGCCCGCCGCTCCGGCGAGCTCAAGGGCGCCGACGTCCAGGCCACCAAGGAGGCCCTGGTCAAGCGGGACGCGGCCGACTCCAGCCGCAAGACGTCCCCGCTGGCCAAGGCGGCCGACGCGGTCGAGGTGGACACCACCGACCTCACGCTGCAGCAGGTCATCGAGTGCGTCGTCACCCTCGTCGAGGAGAAGCGGGCCGCGAAGTGACGACCACGGCACCCACCGAGCGCGGTGCCGAGATCGGCCGGCGCATCGGCGTCGGGCTGATGTACGGGCTGTGGAAGCCGCGCGTCCTGGGCGGCTGGAAGGTCCCCGCGAGCGGCCCGGTGATCCTCGCGGTCAACCACTCCCACAACATCGACGGGCCCATGGTCATGGGCGTGGCCCCCCGCCCCGCCCACTTCCTGATCAAGAAGGAGGCCTTCGTCGGCCCCCTGGGCCCCTTCCTCAAGGGCATCGGGCAGGTGCAGGTGGACCGCTCCGGCACCGACCGGAACGCGGTCACCGACGCCCTCTCGGTGCTCACCCACGGGGGAGTCCTCGGGATATTCCCCGAGGGCACCCGGGGCGACGGCGACTTCGCGTCGCTGCGCGCCGGACTCGCGTACTTCGCGGTGCGCTCCGGGGCGCCGATCGTCCCGGTCGCGGTGCTGGGCAGCACCGACCGCGCCGGCCGCCTGGTGAAGGCCCTGCCGCCGCTGCGCGGCCGGGTGGACGTCGTCTTCGGCGACGCCTTCGAGGCGGGCGACGGCTCGGGGCGGCGCACCCGCACGGCGCTGGACGACGCCACCGTACGCATCCAGGAGCGGCTGACCGCCCACCTGGAAAACGCCAGGCGCCTCACCGGGCGCTAGGCGAGACTTGAGTAGTGAGCCGCGGGACATCGGGGCTCACCGACCACGATGAACGGACGAGGAACGGACTTCATGAACGACCAGCACGACCACGGAGCGCTCGGCGACGCCGAGTACGCGGAGTTCATGGAGCTCGCCGCCGAAGAGGGCTTCGACGCCTCGGACGTCGAGGGCGCGATCGAGGAGGCCGGGCACGGCCCGCTTCCCCGCCTCGCCGTCGTCGGCCGTCCCAACGTGGGCAAGTCGACCCTGGTGAACCGCATCATCGGCCGCCGCGAGGCGGTCGTCGAGGACAAGCCCGGCGTCACCCGCGACCGCGTCACCTACGAGGCCGAGTGGGCCGGCCGCCGCTTCAAGGTCGTCGACACCGGCGGCTGGGAGCAGGACGTCCTGGGCATCGACGCCTCGGTCGCCGCCCAGGCGGAGTACGCCATCGAGGCGGCCGACGCGGTCGTCTTCGTGGTGGACGCCACCGTCGGCGCCACCGACACCGACGAGGCCGTCGTCAAGCTGCTGCGCCGCGCGGGCAAGCCCGTGGTGCTCGCCGCCAACAAGGTCGACGGCCAGTCCGGCGAGTCCGACGCGACCGCCCTGTGGTCGCTGGGCCTGGGCGAGCCGTTCCCGGTCTCCGCGCTGCACGGCCGCGGCACCGGCGACCTGCTCGACGAGATCCTGAAGGCGCTGCCCGAGGCCCCCGAGCAGACCTTCGGCGGGGCCGCTCTCGGCGGCCCGCGCCGCATCGCCCTGATCGGCCGCCCCAACGTCGGCAAGTCCTCGCTCCTGAACCAGGTGGCCAGGGAGGAGCGCGTCGTCGTCAACGAGCTGGCGGGCACCACCCGCGACCCGGTCGACGAGCTGATCGAGCTGGGCGGCACCGTCTGGAAGTTCGTGGACACCGCGGGCATCCGCAAGCGCGTCCACCTCCAGCAGGGCGCCGACTACTACGCGTCGCTGCGCACCGCCGCCGCCGTGGAGAAGGCCGAGGTGGCGGTCATCCTGATCGACACCAGCGAGTCCATCTCGGTGCAGGACCAGCGCATCATCACGATGGCCGTGGAGGCGGGCCGCGCGGTGGTCATCGCGTACAACAAGTGGGACACCCTCGACGAGGAGCGGCGCTACTACCTGGAGCGCGAGATCGAGACCGAGATGCAGCAGGTCGCGTGGGCGCCCCGGGTCAACGTCTCGGCGCTGACCGGCCGCCACATGGAGAAGCTGGTCCCGGCGATCGAGACGGCCCTGGCGGGCTGGGAGACGCGCGTGCCGACCGGCCGGCTCAACGCCTTCCTCGGCGAGCTGGTGGCGGCCCACCCGCACCCGATCCGCGGCGGCAAGCAGCCCCGCATCCTCTTCGGCACCCAGGCGGGCACCAAGCCGCCCCGGTTCGTGCTGTTCGCCTCGGGCTTCCTGGAGCACGGCTACCGCCGCTTCGTGGAGCGCAGGCTGCGCGAGGAGTTCGGCTTCGAGGGCACCCCGATCCACATCTCGGTGCGGGTGCGCGAGAAGCGCGGCAAGAAGAAGTAGTCCGTACGGGACGGTGAAGCGGCCGGGGGCCGGGGGGGGGGCGCCCCGCCCCCCCCCCCCAAAACAGGGGGGGGGGGGCCCCCGGCTGGTCCTCCCCCCGGCGGGGGGCCCCCCCCCGGCGGGGGGGGCGCCGTCCCCCGCGCCCCCCCCCCCTCTCGCCCCCGGGGGGGGGGCCCCGCCGCATTCCGGGGGCCCGCCGCATTCCCGGGTGCCTGCCGCGTTCCCGCAGGCCCGCCGCGTCTCCGGGTGCCCGCCGCATTCCCGGGACTGACGCACCCCGGGGCCGGGCCGCGCCGCGCAGTCCGGTCCGCCGCGTCCCGTACCCCCGCTCCCCGCACCCCGCCTGACGGTCCGCCACGCTGACGTACCGTCACCCGCCCGGCCCCCGCCCGCAGGACGGGGGCCGGGAGGCGTGGTCGCCTGGGGACGTGGACCAGGACCAGCACACCAGCGCCCTCCTCCCGCTCCCCGTGCGCCGCACCGCCGCCTGGTGCGCCGTCGTACTGCTCCTGACCGGGGTCGGGGCCGTCGGGGTGTGGCTCTGCGTCACCTTCAAGACCGCCGTCACCCCCGTGCTGCTCGCCATCCTCGGCACCGCGCTGCTCGGCCCGCTGCACCGCCGCCTCACCGCGATGAGGCTCAACCGCTCGCTGGCCGCCGCCCTGACCTGCGTGGCCGTGGTCGCCGTCGTCGGCGGGGCGATGTACGTCGTGGTGAGCGCCCTGATCGAGACCGGCGACCAGATCGTCGCCTCCCTGCGCACCGCCGCCGACGAGCTGTCCAAGCACTTCGGTGGCGTCGGCACCTCGCTGGACGACCTGGCGAAGAACGCCCGCGACCTGCTGGGCAAGTTCGGCGGCACCGCCGCGTCCGGGGTGATCACCGGCATCAGCGTGGTCGGCGAGATGATCGCCATGGCCGTGCTCGCCCTGCTGCTGGTCTTCTTCTTCCTGCGCGACTCCGACCGGGCCGCCGGCACCCTGCGCTCGCTCGCCCCGCACCGCACCGCCGACACCGTGGAGGCGATGGCGCGCCGCGCCTTCGAGGCGGTCGAGGGCTTCATGCGGGGCACCACCTTCATTGCCCTGATCGACGCGCTCTGCATCACCGTGGGCCTGCTGGTGCTGCGGGTCCCCGGCGCGGTGGGCCTGGGCGCGCTGGTCTTCGTCGGCGCCTACATCCCGTACCTGGGCGCCTTCATCTCGGGCGCCGTCGCCGTGCTCGTCGCGCTGGCCGACCGGGGCTGGGTGATCGGCCTGTGGGCGCTGGGCGTGGTGCTCGCGGTGCAGGTCCTTGAGGGCCACGTGCTCCAGCCGATGATCCAGAGCCGTACGGTCCAGATGCACCCGGCGGTCGTGATGCTGGCCATCACCGCGGGGGCCAGCGTGGCCGGGATCCTGGGGATGCTGCTCGCGGTGCCGGTCACGGCGGCGGCCTTCGGGGTGATCGGCGAGCTGCGCCGCCGGGCGGGGTCGGACGCCCCGGGCCGGGAGAGCCCCTGAGGCCCGCAGCCCGGTCCCACCAGTCCCGGGACTGAGCGCGCCTCCACCATCCCTACAGCGGCGACGGCACGTCCTCGAACAGCTCGAACCAGATCGATTTGCCCGCCCCGCGCGGGTCCACCCCCCAGGCGTGCGCCAGCATCTCCATCAGCACTAGGCCCCGCCCCGAGGACGCCATCTCGCCCGGCTGGCGCCGGTGCGGCAGCTCGTCGCTGCCGTCGGCGACCTCCACCCGCACCCGGCGGCCCGCCGGGGAACAGGTCACCTCGGCCACCAGGAGCGCGTCGCCGTCGGTGTGCACCAGGACGTTGGTGACCATCTCGGAGACCATCAGGACCGCCGAGTCCACCTGCTCCTCGTCCGTCCAGTCGTGCAGCAGCTGGCGCAGCTGCTGGCGGGCGGCGGCGATCCGCTCGGGCTCGGCCTGCGCCACGGTCATCGCGGTCCGCCGGGGTGCCTGACGGGCGACCCCGCTGTCCCGGGACAGCAGCAGCACCGCGATGTCGTCCTCGCGGCGGTCGGCCAGCGGGCCCGTCGTGTGGTGCGAGCCGGGCCCGTGCACCGCCTGCACCAGCGCGTCCGCCAGCTCCTCCAGGGACTCCCCGTCGTGCTCCTCCAGGGTGGCCCGGATCCGGGCCCAGCCGGTGTCCAGGTCGTGGCCGCCGGTCTCCAGGAGCCCGTCGGTGCAGATCATCAGGGTCTCGCCGGGCTCCAGGGTGAGCCGGGTCGTGGGGTAGTCGGTGTCCGGGTCGATGCCGAGCGGCAGGCCGCCCGCGGTGGGGCGCAGCAGCACGGTGCCGTCGCCGGTGCGCACCGCCGGGTCGGGGTGGCCGGCCCGGGCCGCGTCGAGGGTCCCGGTGGCCGGGTCGACCTCGATGTAGAGGCAGGTCGCGAAGCGCGGGCTGGTCTGGTCGTCGCCCTCGTACGCCTCGGTGATCCCGGCCAGGAAGCGCGAGGCCCGCGACAGCACCGCGTCGGGGCGGTGCCCCTCGGAGGCGTACGCGCGCAGGGCGATGCGCAGCTGGCCCATCAGTCCGGCGGCCCGCACGTCGTGGCCCTGGACGTCGCCGATGACCAGGGCGACCCGGCCGCCGGGCAGCTGGATCATGTCGTACCAGTCGCCGCCGACCTGGAGCCCGCCGCCGGTGGGCACGTAGCGGGCGGCCACCGTCATGCCCGGGATGCGCGGGCCGAGCGAGGGCATCATCGAGCGCTGCAGGCCCAGCGACAGCTCCCGCTCGGACTCGGCGACCCCGGCCCTGGCCAGGGCCTGCGCCAGCATCCGGGCCACGGTCGTCAGGACCGAGCGCTCGTCGGGGGTGAAGGCGACCGGGTGCTTGAAGGCGGCCATCCAGGCGCCCATGGTGCGGCCCGCCACGATCAGCGGCAGGAACGCCCAGGACTGCCTGCCGAACCGTTTCGCCAGGGGCCAGGCCGACGGGAAGCGCCGGCGGTAGTCCTGCGGCGTGGGCAGGTAGATCGCCCGGCCGGTGCGCGCCACCTCCGCCGCCGGGTAGTCCGTCTCCAGCGACATGTCCGAGAACGGGCCCTCGTCCCCCGGGTCGTGCCCGTGGTGCCCGATGATCGTCAGCCGGTCGCCCGCCACCCCGAAGACCGCGAGCCCGTCCGGCGAGAACCCCGGCATCGACAGCGACGCCGCCACCCGCAGCACCTCCGCCGTCGAGCGCGCCTCCGCCAGCGCCCGCCCGGCGTCGAGCAGGAAGGCCTCCCGCGAGCGCCGCCAGTCCCCGGTGATCGGGGTGCGCGCGGCGGTGCCCGGCTCCGGCTCGGCGACCTCCTGGATGGTGCCGACCAGCTGGTAGTCCTCGCCGTCGAGCAGCGGCTTGGAACGGCTGCGTACCGTACGCAGCACCCGGCCGCTGCCGTCCATGATCCGCAGCCGGGACTCCGCGAGCGTCCCCTCGGCCACCGCGAGGTTCACGACGCCGTCGATCTCGTTCCAGTCCACCGGGTGGAAGCGGGAGCGCACCGCGGCCTCGGTCAGCGAGACGGGACGGGCGGGCAGCCCGAGCAGCCGGGCCGCCTCGGCGTCGAGCGTGACGATCCCGGACGCGTTGTCCCAGCGCCACAGGCCGGTCGCGATCGCCGCCAGGACGTCCTCGGTGCGCATTGCCCCACTTTATGGAGAGGTGGCGGGCGGCCGCCACTGAGCGTATCGAAAGCTGATCTTGAGCCGGGCGGTAACCTTGGTGGGTCTGCCCACACACCAACCGCGAAGAGTGGATGAACGACGATGCATCGGTACAGGTCCCACACCTGCGGCGAGCTCCGCGCCTCTGACGTCGGCACCGACGTCCGGCTGAGCGGCTGGCTGCACAATCGCCGAGACCTGGGCGGCATCCTCTTCATCGATCTGCGCGACCACTACGGCATCACGCAGCTGGTGGCCCGTCCCGGCACCCCGGCCGCCGAGGTCCTGGACAAGCTGACCAAGGAGACCGTCGTCCGCGTCGACGGCAAGGTCGTCTCCCGCGGCGCCGACAACGTCAACCCGGAGCTGCCCACCGGCGAGATCGAGATCGAGGCCGCCGAGGTCGAGGTCCTGGGCGCCGCCCAGCAGATCCCCTTCACCATCAACGCCGACGACGGCGTCAACGAGGAGCGGCGCCTGGAGTACCGCTTCCTCGACCTGCGCCGCGAGCGCATGCACAAGAACATCATGCTGCGCTCCGCGGTCATCGCCGCGATCCGCTCCAAGATGGTCGCCCTCGGCTTCAACGAGATGGCGACGCCGATCCTCACCGCCACCTCCCCCGAGGGCGCGCGCGACTTCGTCGTCCCCTCCCGGCTGAACCCCGGCAAGTTCTACGCGCTGCCGCAGGCCCCGCAGCAGTTCAAGCAGCTGCTGATGATCTCCGGCTTCGACCGGTACTTCCAGATCGCGCCCTGCTTCCGCGACGAGGACGCCCGCGCCGACCGTTCGCCGGGCGAGTTCTACCAGCTCGACGTCGAGATGAGCTTCGTCGAGCAGGAGGACGTCTTCCAGCCGATCGAGCGGCTGATGACCGAGCTCTTCACCGAGTTCGGCGGCGGCCGCGAGGTCACCAGCCCCTTCCCGCGGATCCCGTTCCGCGAGTCGATGCTGAAGTACGGCTCCGACAAGCCCGACCTGCGGGTCAAGCTGGAGCTCGTCGACATCACCGACGTCTTCGAGGGCTCGGAGTTCAAGGCGTTCGCCGGCAAGCACGTGCGCGCGCTGGCCGTGCCGGACGTCAAGGACCAGCCCCGCAAGTTCTTCGACGGCCTGGGCGACTTCGCCGTCGAGCAGGGTGCCAAGGGCCTGGCCTGGGTGCGCGTGGGCGAGGACGGCGCGCTCTCCGGCCCGATCGCCAAGTTCCTCACCGAGGAGAACGTCGCGGAGCTCACCAAGCGCCTGGGCCTGGAGCCCGGCCACGCGGTGTTCTTCGGCGCGGGCGCCTTCGACGAGGTCTCCAAGATCATGGGCGCGGTCCGGGTCGAGGCCGCCAAGCGCGCCGGCCAGTTCGAGGACGGCGTCTTCCGCTTCTGCTGGATCGTCGACTTCCCGATGTACGAGAAGGACGAGGAGACCGGCAAGATCGACTTCTCCCACAACCCGTTCTCCATGCCGCAGGGCGGCATGCGGGACCTGGAGGAGAAGGACCCGCTGGATATCCTGGCCTGGCAGTACGACATCGTCTGCAACGGCGTGGAGCTGTCCTCCGGCGCCATCCGCAACCACGAGCCCGACATCATGCTCAAGGCCTTCGAGATCGCCGGCTACGACCGCGACACCGTCGAGGCCGAGTTCGCCGGCATGCTGCGCGCCTTCCGCTTCGGCGCCCCGCCGCACGGCGGGATCGCCCCCGGCGTGGACCGCATCGTCATGCTGCTCGCCGACGAGCCCAACATCCGCGAGACGATCGCCTTCCCGCTCAACGGCAACGCCCAGGACCTGATGATGGGCGCCCCGACCGAGCTCGACGAGTCCCGCCTGCGCGAGCTGAACATCCAGCTGCGCAAGCCGGTCGAGAAGAAGTAGGACCGGCACCGCCCCCGCGCCCGCGGGGGTGGCCACGAGCAGGAGGAAGCAGGGACGCACGTGGCCTGACCCACAAGCGCCCCGCCCCCGGAACCGAATCGGTCCCGGGGGCTTCTTCTTCCCATGGGGTACACGCGTCCCGTGGGCGTCCCGCGCCCCGGCCACCCCGCTTCCGCACGTCCGAAAGGCCCTCCCCATGACCGTGCGCGCCGTGCGCAGTGTCCTCGCCACCGCCCTGGCCGCGGCCGCCCTGGCCGGCTGCTCCCAGCTCGGCACCGGCCTGCGCAGCGAGGGCCCGGCGCCCGCGGCGTCGGCCACCCAGGACACCAAGGGCGGCAGCGCGGGCCGCTCCGCCCCGCGCCCCTCCGGCTCCCTGCCGGCCCTCGGCGCCCGCACCGCCGCCCAGGTCCCGGCCACCGCCCAGCAGGCCGTCGTGGTCACCGGCGAGGCCCCCGACTCCGCCCGCAACACCGTCCAGCGCTACCAGCGCGACCCCGGCGGCGGCTGGAAGCCCGTCGGCAACCCCTGGCAGGGCCACAACGCGCTCAAGGGCTGGACCGACCACCACGTCCAGGGCGACCTGCGCTCCCCGATCGGCGTCTTCGCCCTCACCGACGCGGGCGGCCGCCTCGCCGACCCGGGCGGCAAGCTGCCCTACGACCACAACCCGCACTTCGTCGCCAGCGGCACCGGCTCCCAGGGCGAGCCGCTCGCCGGGGCCTTCGACTACGTGGTCGCCATCAACTACAACCGCAAGCCCGGCACCACCCCGCTGGACTGGACCCGCCCGCTGGGCGCCAAGCGCGGCGGCGGCATCTGGTTCCACGTCGACCACCAGGGCCCCACCCAGGCCTGCGTCTCCCTGGAGAAGCCCCACATGGCCGAGCTGCTGCGCTGGCTCGACCCGGCCCGGCACCCGGTCGTGGTCATGGGCGACGCCTCGGCCCTGGGCCGCTGACCGGAGCCGTACGCCCGTACGCACGCGGAGGGGCCCCGCACCGTCGACCGGTGCGGGGCCCCTCTTCGTACGCTTGCGCTCCGGCGCTACGCCGGCTTCTCCTCCAGGCGGGGGAAGAGCACCGCGCCCTTGGTGACCGTGGTGCCCGCCGGGAGGCGGCCCCAGGTGCCGGCCTCCGTCACGTCCTGCGCGGACAGGGCGCCCAGGGACTCCTCCGCGCCCAGGGACTCCCACAGCGCCGCCGAGGTGCGCGGCATGACCGGGTTCAGCAGGACCGCGACGCCGCGCAGCGACTCGGCGGCCGTGTAGAGGATCGTCGCCAGGCGGGCCCGGCCCTCCGGGGAGTCGTCCTTGGCCACCTTCCACGGCTCCTGCTCCGTGATGTAGCCGTTGACCTGCTTCACGAAGTCGAACACCGCGAGGATGCCGGCCTGGAAGTCCAGCTCGTCGCCGATCTTCCGGTCCGCCTCCGCGACCGCCTTCGCCAGGCCCGCGTGCACGGCCGCCTCGGCCTCGCCGTCCGCCGTCGCGGCCGGCAGGGCGCCGTCGAAGTACTTGCCGACCATCGCCGCCACGCGCGAGGCGAGGTTGCCGTAGTCGTTGGCCAGCTCCGAGGTGTAGCGGGCGGTGAAGTCCTCCCAGGAGAACGAGCCGTCGCTGCCGAACGCGATCGCGCGCAGGAAGTACCAGCGGTACGCGTCCACGCCGAAGTGCGAGGTCAGGTCCTGCGGCTTGATGCCCGTCAGGTTCGACTTCGACATCTTCTCGCCGCCGACCATCAGCCAGCCGTTGGCCGCGACCTTCCCCGGCACCGGCAGGCCCTGCGCCATCAGCATCGCGGGCCAGATCACCGCGTGGAAGCGCAGGATGTCCTTGCCGACCAGGTGCACGTTGGCCGGGAACGTCTCGTCGAACTTCTCCTGGTTGGAGCCGTAGCCCACGGCCGTCGCGTAGTTCAGCAGCGCGTCCACCCACACGTAGATGACGTGCTTGTCGTCCCACGGGACCGGGACGCCCCAGTCGAACGTCGACCGCGAGATGGAGAGGTCCTGCAGGCCCTGCCTGACGAAGTTCACGACCTCGTTGCGCGCCGACTCGGGCTGGATGAAGTCCGGGTTCGCGGCGTAGAAGTCGAGCAGCTTCGGACCGTACTCGCTGAGCTTGAAGAAGTAGTTCTCCTCCTTGAGGATCTCCACCGGCTTCTTGTGGACCGGGCACAGCTTGGTGCCGTCCTCCGCCTCGATGAGGTCGCCGGGGAGCTTGTACTCCTCACAGCCCACGCAGTACGGGCCCTCGTAGCCGCCCTTGTAGATCTCGCCCTTGTCGTACAGGTCCTGCACGAACTCCGCGACCCGGTCCGTGTGGCGCTTCTCCGTGGTGCGGATGAAGTCGTCGTTCGCGATGTCCAGGTGCTCCCACAGGGGCCGCCAGGCCTCCTCGACGAGCTTGTCGCACCACTCCTGGGGCGTGACCCCGTTCGTCTCGGCCGTGCGCATGATCTTCTGACCGTGCTCGTCCGTGCCGGTGAGGTACCACACCTTCTCGCCGCGCTGACGGTGCCAGCGCGTGAGCACGTCGCCTGCGACGGTCGTGTAGGCGTGGCCCAGGTGAGGAGCGTCGTTGACGTAGTAGATGGGGGTCGTGACGTAGTACGCCTTCGCCCCCTGCTTCTCGGATCCAGTGGCCGCCATGGTCGAAATCCTACTGGGCGGATGGAGATCGCTTCACACGCATAAACCCAGGGCAGGGCGGTGCCGGGCGCCGGTGGGGACCCCGCGCCGGACCGCCGCGCACCCCGTGCCGTACAAAAGGGGACGGCACGGGAACACGGGCAGGGGAGGACGCGTGCGGGTACTGGTCGCCGAGGACGAGCGGGACCTCGCGGAACTCCTCGCCACCGGCCTGCGCGGGGCCGGGTTCGCCGTCGACGCCGTGCACCGCGGCGACACCGCCCTGGACCGGCTCGGCCTGTACGACTACGACGTCGTCGTGCTCGACCGCGACCTGCCCGGCGTGCACGGCGACGACGTCGCCCGCGCCCTGGTCGCCCGCGCCGCCCGCACCCGGATCCTGATGCTCACCGCGGCCGCCGCCACCGAGGACCGCGTCGCCGGGCTCGACCTGGGCGCCGACGACTACCTGGCCAAGCCCTTCGAGTTCCCCGAGCTGGTCTCCCGGGTGCGCGCCCTGCGCCGCCGCGCCGAACGCCCCGTACCGCCCGTCCTGACCCGCGCGGGCCTGCGCCTGGACACCGCCCGGCGCACCGCCGAGCGCGACGGCCGCGACCTGGGCCTGTCGCCCAAGGAGTTCACCGTGCTGCAGATCCTCTTGGAGGCCGACGGCGTGACCGTCTCCGCCGAGGAGCTCCTGGAGCGCGCCTGGGACGCGCACGCCGACCCCTTCACCGGCGCGGTCCGCGTCTGCATGAGCAAGCTGCGCGCCAAGCTCGGCGCACCCGGGCCCATCCGGACCGTGCAGGGCGTGGGGTACGCGCTGTGAGCGCCGGGCCGGACGACGTGCGGGCGGACGACGTGCGGGCGGACGGGGGCGTGGACGGCGGTACGGGTGGGGGCGGGGGCGTCCGGACGGGCGCCGGGTCGATGGGCGCCGGGTCCCACATCCGGATGCGCGTCGCCCTCTCCTCGGGCGCCGCCTTCCTGGTCCTGGGCGCCCTGCTGCTCGGCGTCACCGCCCTGCTCTCGCGCGCCTCCGCCGCCTCCCGCGTCGACGACATCGCCCGCGGGGCCGGGCCCTGGGGCGACACCGGCGGGTGGGAGGGCGGTGGCGGGGCGCACGGGCTGCTCGCCCAGGTGCGCGACGCGGCCTGGCAGGAGTCGCTGATGTGGTCCGGCTTCGCGCTGTTCGCGATGGCCCTGTGCGCCGTCGTGGCCGGCTGGTGGAGCGCCGGGCGGGCGCTGCGGCCGGTGCACGACATGACCGCCCGGGCCCGGCGGCTCTCCGAGCGCACCCTGCACGAGCGCATCGCCGCGTCCGGGCCCGACGACGAGCTCAAGCAGCTCGGCGACACCATCGACGCGCTGCTCGCCCGCCTGGAGGCGGCCTTCGACAGCCAGCGGCGGTTCATCGCCAACGCCTCGCACGAGCTGCGCACCCCGCTGGCCACCCAGCGGGCCGCCATCCAGATCGGACTGGACGACGACGTGGCGGTCAAGCGCGTCCTGCTCGACAGCAACCGGCGCAGCGAGCGGCTCATCGACGGACTGCTGACCCTGGCCCGCGGCGAGCGGGGCCTGGACGCGGCCGAGGACGTGGACCTGGCGGCCGTGGTCGCCCAGGAGTGCGCCCGTTACGGGGTGCCGGGGCCGGCCGCCGACCCCTGTGTCGTACGCGGGAACCGGGTGCTGCTGGGCCAGTTGGCGGGGAACCTGCTGGCGAACGCGGTCGCCTACAACGTGCCGGGCGGGAGCGTACGGGTGCGGGTCACGGGCGACGACGGGGGAGCGGGCGGAGGGGGTGGAGCGGGTGGAGCGGGTGGTGCGGTGGTGCTGAGCGTCGTCAACTCCGGTGAGGCGGTGCCCGCTTCGGAGGTGGAGGGGCTCTTCGAGCCGTTCCGCCGGGGCGCCGGGCGGGACCGGATGGGGCCCGGCGCCGGGCTCGGCCTGTCCATCGTGCGCTCCGTCGCGGTCGCGCACGGCGGCACGGCGACGGCCGAGCCCGGCCCCGAGGGCGGACTGGCCGTCACCGTGCGGCTGCCGACCTAGGGGCGCCAGTCGGCGAGCAGGGCGCGGAAGAACGCCGGGTGCGCGGTGTCGGCCGGGGCCGTACCCGCGTGCGTCACGCCCGCGTTGGGGCTCTCCTGCGCCAGCCGGTTGACGAAGTCGAACGCCTTGGAGTCCGGGTCGCCGAACGTCACGAACTGCCAGAACACCGGCTCGTCGGCCGCCGCCGCGAGCGCCTGCGCCGCGGCCGTCCTCGACTCCGGGGCGCCGTCCGTCTGGAACAGCACCAGGGCCGGGCCCCGGTCGTCCTGCTTCTCGCGCTGCGCCAGGACCGCCTCGATCGCCAGGTGGTAATTCGTACGGCCCATCCGGCCCAGCGAGGCGTGCAGTTCGTCGATCCGGCCCTCGACCGCGTCCAGGGCCAGCTCGCCGGTGCCGTCGACCTCGGTGGAGAAGAAGACCACCTGGACCACGGGGTCCTCGCCCAGGTGCGCGGCGAGCGCGAGGGCCTGCTCGCCCAGGCGCTGGGCGCTGCCGTCCTTGAAGTACGGGCGCATGGAGCCGGAACGGTCGAGCACCAGGTAGACCGTGGCGCGGGCGCCGGTCAGCCCGTACTTCTTCAGGGCGGCGGTGGCGGCCTTGTAGGGGTCGGCGAGGAGGGGGGCGGTGCGCTTGAGGGCGGCGAGGGGGGTGGCCGGGGTGGCCGGCTTCGCCGGGGGAGCGGTGGGGGTGTCCGTTGCCACGGGGGGCTCGGCCTCCGGCTCGGGGGCCGGGGTTGCCGCTTCCGGCTCGGGCTGCGGCTCCGGCTCCGGCTCGGGGGCCTCGGCCTCCGGCTCGGGGGCCTCGGCTTCCGGCTCGGGGTCCGGGGTTGCCGCTTCCGGCTCGGGCTGCGGCTCCGGCTCGGGGGCCTCGGCCACGACCGGGTCCTCGGCGGCGACCGGCTCTTCGGCCTTTGCCGGCTCGGGCTCCGGGGCCGGGGTTTCCGTCACCACGGGTTCGTCGGCCACGACCGGGTCCTCGGCCTTCTCGGGGGCCTCGGCCACTGGGGCTTCGGGCTCCTCGGCCTTGGGGGTCTCCGGGGTGGGCGGCTCCACCACGGCAGCGGTCTCCGGGGTGGTGCCCACCCGTTCCGCCCCGCGGAACGCCTGCCCACCACGGGAGGGCGCGGGGACCTCACGTTCCGTCTCCTGCTGGGACGGGATCACCGGCTTGTCCCTGCGGGGGGCCGGGTTGTCGAACGCGGCGGCCACCAGGTCCTCGGCCGCGCGCTCCACCGGGGAGCGCACCGGGTCCCCGGCGGCGGCCGTCGGTGCGGGTGCGGGAGTGGTCTCCTCGCGCGGGGTCTGGGGCGGGACCGAGGGGGCCGGGGCCGCTGCCGCCTCCCGCGCCGCCGGCTCGTTGCGCTCCGCGCGGTCGCGTCCAAACACCTTGCGCAGCATGCTCCGAATGCCCATCGGCGAGCCCTTTCGCGTAGTCGGGTCGGGTCCGCCCAGCATCACTGGCCACAGCGGACACGTAAGGTTAGCGGCCCCCCGCGCGGGCCCTCCCGGCCCGGTCGTCACGGATTCACCGCGCGTTCATCCGCACGCCGCCGCAGTGCTCACATGCGCACCTACTGTCACCGCCGGTAGAGATTCCGACACAGTGTCGGCGCAGGTCGCGCCGGGGAGGACCACGAACGTGCGCAAACTGCTGCCGCTCCTGACCAACCACTCGCACGGCGGCCGTTCGGCCCTCACGTGCCGCTACCGCTGCGGTGACGCCTGCTTCCACGAGGTGCCCAACACCAGCGACAACGAGTACGTCGGCGACGTCATCGCCGGTGTCCTGTCCCGCCGTTCGATGATGCGCGCCGCCGCCGTGGTCACCGTCGCCGGTGCCGTGGGCGGCGCCGCCGTGTTGGACGGGGCACCCGCAGCCCAGGCCGCCGCGACCGTTCACGGAAGCGGCCACGGCGGCCACGCGCCGCGCCCCGACGGCGCCCGCGGCCTGCGGTTCACCCCGGTCGCGCCCAACACCGAGGACCGCGTGACGGTCCCCGCGGGCTACGCGCAGAACGTGGTCGTCAAGTGGGGCGACCCGATCCTGCGCGGCGCCCCGGCCTTCGACGCCGACCGGCAGAGCGCCAAGTCCCAGGCGGGCCAGTTCGGTTACAACAACGACTTCCTGTCGCTGCTGCCGCTCCCCGGCGAGCGCGGCCGCCAGGTCCTCGTCGCCAATCACGAGTACACCGACGAGAACCTGATGTTCAGGGCGTACGACCCGGCGAACCCGACCCGCGAGCAGGTCGAGACCGCCTGGGCCGCGCACGGCCTCTCGGTCGTCGTGGTGCAGGAGGAGCACCGCACCGGCAAGCTCACCGCGGTCGGCCGCCACCACCTCAACCGCCGTCTGCACACCACCAGCGAGTTCCGGGTGACCGGCCCGGCCGCCGGGTCGAAGCTGCTGCGCACCTCCGCCGACCCCGCCGGCCGCACGGTCCTCGGCACGCTCAACAACTGCGCCGGCGGCACCACCCCGTGGGGCACCACGCTGCACGGCGAGGAGAACTTCAACCAGTACTTCGCCAACGGCTCCTCCGCCACCGACAAGCGCTACGGCGTCGGCACCGGTGCCACCGAGCGCAAGTGGGAGCGCTTCGACAAGCGCTTCGACCTCAAGCAGGAGCCCAACGAGGTCCACCGCTTCGGCTGGGTCGTCGAACTCGACCCGTACGACCCGGACTCCACGCCCCGCAAGCGCACCGCGCTGGGCCGCTTCAAGCACGAGGCCGCCCAGCCGCGCCTGACCGCCGACGGCCGCCCGGTCGTCTACATGGGCGACGACGAGCGCTTCGACTACTTCTACAAGTTCGTCTCCAGCAAGCGGATGAAGAAGGGGAGTTCGCGGGCCGCCCGCGAGCACAACCTCACGCTGCTCGACGAGGGCACCCTGTACGTCGCCCGGCTCACCGGCGACTCTCCGGCCGCCGAGGTCGACGGCACCGGCAAGCTCCCGTCCGACGGGCAGTTCGACGGCAGCGGCCAGTGGATCCCGCTGGCGACCGGCGACGTCTCGCACGTGCCCGGCATGACCGCCGAGGAGGTGTACGTCTTCACGCGGCTCGCCGCCGACAAGGTGGGCGCCACCAAGATGGACCGCCCCGAGGACGTCGAGCCCAGCCCGCGCACCGGCCGCGTCTACGTCGCGCTGACCAACAACACCGACCGCGGCAAGCCCGGCAAGGCCCCCGCCGACGAGGCCAACCCGCGCAACCTCAACAAGCACGGCCAGATCCTGGAGCTCGCCGAGCACTGGGACGACCCGGCCGCGGACGGTTTCGCCTGGCGCCTCTTCCTGGTCGCGGGCGACCCGAACGACCCGGCGACGTACTTCGCGGGCTTCCCCAAGGACCGCGTCTCGCCGATCTCCTGCCCCGACAACGTGGCCTTCGACCCGCACGGCAACCTGTGGATCTCCACGGACGGCAACCAGCTCGGCTCGCACGACGGCCTGTTCGGCGTCGCGGTGCAGGGCGAGCGGCGCGGTGAGCTGAAGCAGTTCCTCACCGTCCCCAAGGGCGCCGAGACCTGCGGCCCGCTGGTGCAGGACCGCCGCGTCCTGGTCGCCGTGCAGCACCCGGGCGAGGTCGACGGCGCGTCCGTCGAGAAGCCCGCCTCGGTCTGGCCCGACGGCCCGGGGAAGATCGTCCGCCCGGCCGTGGTCGCGGTGTGGCGCAAGGACGGCGAGGACGTCGGCGTCTGACCCGTAGCCCCTCGGCCGCCCCGGAGCGCGAGCACGTACGTCAGACGGCGTCCGGAACCGTCACCGCACGCCATCTGACGTACTGCTCCTCCGGGTCGCCCGTGTACACCCACGGCACCCACGACGCCCGCCGGCCCAGCAGCGTGAAGAGCTGCCGGGCCGTGTCGTACTCGCCCGCGTAACACGCCGCGTGCGCAAGGTAGTTCAGCTCCACCACCTCCTCGGGCCGCACCGGCCCGTAGGTGCGCCCCCAGATCCAGCGCTCCCAGGTGCGCCGCACCTCCAGCACCGCGAGCTCGTGCTTCCAGTGCTGGTCGAAGCCGCGCACCGGGGCCCGGCCGCGCGCGCCCTCCGCGACGTAGCGGTACTCCTCCACCCGGGCCACCTGCACCAGCACCGGCAGCGCCGACCCGGGCGGCGCCATGCCCGCCGCGTCCCGCGCGAAGTCGTACATCGAGCCGTGCGTGCCGTGCCAGCGGGCCGACCAGTAGCGCAGCACCTGCACGTGCGCCTCCGTGTTGTACGGGTCGCGCCGCCGCAACTCGTCCCACCAGCGCCGCAGTTCGGCCCGCCCCACCCCGCCCTCGTACAGCCGCGCCACCGTCAGCAGCGACACCCACGGCAGCGGGTCCGCCGGGTGCGCGTCGGCCGCGCCCAGGCACGCCATCACCGTCACGTCCAGCCGGGCCCGGTCCACGCCGCCGCCGCGGCCCGCCGCGATCGCCTCGTTGAAGACCCGTACGACCTCCGTCGCCGCCCGCAGCACCAGCGCGTCCGGGGCGTCGGGCTCCGCCGCCCGCCACGCCTCCACCGTCGTCGAACCGGCCGCCGCGTGCGACAGCAGCCGGACGCGGTGGGTGCGCAGCGGCCAGTCCTCCCCGGTCTCGCGCAGCAGGTCCCGCACCCCCTGCCAGCGGCCGATCACCATGTCCTGGCGCGCCGTGGTCAGCGCCCGGTCCCCGTGGTCCGGGTCGAACTCCGGGGTGAAGACCTCCGGGCGCCGGCCCGCCGTGCGGCGGTGCGAGCCCCGGTCGTGGCGGCGGGAGCGACGGTCCGGTGCCATCTCCTGCCCTCCCCTCTCCTGGTCGTGCCCGTGCCCGCGTCCGTGCCCGCGTCAGCGTCCTGCCCGTCCGGTGCTGGTTCCGGTTCCGGCTCCCGCTCCGGTTCCGGTTCCGGCTCCGAGGGTGTGCATGGCACCCTCAGAAGTCCGTGGCGAGCGTCTCCTCGGAGCTGGGGTGGCGCCGAGGCGTGACGGCGTACGGCTCGGCGGCCTCCCGCGCGCGCAGCGCGTCGAGCTTGGCGGGACGGTAGTACGAACTGCCCCCGCGCCAGTACAGGAACAGCGGAACCAGTCCCGCCGCGAGCCCGCCGAGCCCGATCACCACCGCCGCCCGCGACAGGTCGCCCAGCGACTCCACGAAGATCCAGAACATGAACGCGGAGCCGAGCAGCGGCCACGCCCCGCCGAGCAGGAAGTCCCGCACCGAGCCCAGCAGCAGGTGCCGGTAGGCCACCACCGCCGCGATGCCCGCGAGCCCGTAGTAGAACGCGATCTGCAGCCCCATCGCGCTCACCGCCGCCGCCATCACGTCCCCCACCGAACCCAGCGCCGTCGACGCGGCCAGCAGCACCAGCGCCACCACGCCCACCACCGCGATCGCCACCCAGGGGGTGTTCCAGCGCCGGTGCACCCGGCCGAGCGCCGCCGGCATCGTACGGTCGCGGCCCATCGCGAACAGCGAGCGCGTCACCTGGATCAGCGTCGTCTCCAGCGTCGCCACCGTCGACAGCATCACCGCCAGGACCATCAGCTTGCCGCCCACCCCCGGCCACAGCACGTCGCCCAGCTCACCCAGCACGTTCGGCCCGCCCGCCCTGACCCGGCCCGCGGGCAGCAGGGTGTTCACCATCACCGTGAACGCCTCGAAGAGCAGGAACACGATCCCCACCCCGACCAGCGAGGCGATCCCCGCCGTCCGCCGGCTGTCCCGCGTCTCCTCGCTGAGGTTGCTCGTCACGTCCCAGCCCCAGTAGTAGAACGCCGCGATCAGCGCCCCCGACGCGAAGCCCGACACCCCGTCGAAGTGCCCGAAGCCCAGCCACGACCAGTCGAAGGCCACCGCGTAGCCCTTGTGCGCCACCGCCGCCAGCACGAACAGCAGCAGGACCAGCAGCTCCAGGCCCGACATCAGCAACTGCGCCCGTACGGTGAGCCGGGCGCCGCCCAGCACCACGAGCAGCATCATCAGGAACCAGCCCGCGCCCACCGCCGCCGACAGTGCCGTGTTCTCCGCGAGCGCGGGGTCGAACAGGGCCAGCGTGAGCGAGCCCGCGGGCAGCGACCCGGCCACCATGAACAGCGTGGCGGCCACCACCAGCGCCCACCCCGACAGGAAACCCAGGAACGGATGGAGGGTGCGGCCCACCCAGGAGTAGGCGGCGCCCGCATTCACGTCGATCCGGCCGAGCCTGCCGAAGGCGAGCACGATCCCGAGCATGGGTATCGCGCAGTACAGCAGGGCGGCGGGGGCGGCGAGTCCGACGGCGGCGACGAGTACGGCGGTGGTGGCCGCCAGGGAGTACGCGGGCGCGCTGCCCGCCACCGCCATCACGATCGTGTCGAACGTGCCGAGAACGCCCGGTTGCAGCCCTCTTCCGGGATGGTTGCGCATCGAATGTCCTTGGGTGGGACGAGATGTGGCGAAGTGTCAGACTCCTCGTCCTGCGGCCGACCAGGACCAGATGCTGCGCATCGTAGCCGCCCGTGCGCACGGTGAGACGGGGGGTGGGGACGATTGATTTTCCACCTGCTGCGTTGTGGGCAATCGTTCCGCAGGGCGGAACGGGTGGGCACAACGCACAACGAGCCGCCGGCTCCGGAGGCCCCAAGACCCGCACCCCAGGGCCCCGCACCCCAAGGCCCCCGCACCAACGGCGCACCGCCCCCCGCCCCCGCTACCGCCCCGGCGACGCAATCGCCCGCGCCGCCCACACCTCCTGCCGCACCGCCTCCAGTACCCCGGGCTCACCGCCCCCCACACCCGCACCCGCACCCTCACCCGCCTCACCCACACCCCCTTCCACCGCCCCCCACACCACCCCCACCCCCACCAGGTCCTCACTCCTCCTCAACCCCTCCGCCAACCCCCGCAACTCCCGCTCCACCTCCCCCACTTCGCCCGCCCCCGGCGCCCCCGCCCCGTGGTTCACCCGCACCCGCGCCGCCGTCGTCGCGTCCACGATCCGCTCCACCGCCACCACCAGCGGCCACCACGCCGCCGCCCGCGCCCCCGTCGGCGGCGGCTCGGTCAGCGCCCGCTGGAACTCCGACCGCACCGACGACAGGTCCCGGAACAGGGCCCGCCGCGCCCGCACCCGCCGTGCCTGCTCCCCGTCCGCGGCCGGCCCGAACGCCAGGGCCAGGTAGTCCGCCGCGTCCTCCACCGCGTCCGCCAGCCGGTCCCCGATCCGGGTGCGCCAGCTCTCCGGCCACAACAGGTACCCGGCGACCAGCGAGATCGCGCAGCCGATCAGCGAGTCGTACAGCCGCGGCATCACCAGGTCGAAGCCCTGCCGGTTCAGCAGGTCCGACAGCAGCAGGATCACCGGCGTGATGGCCGCCGTCTGGAACGCGTACCCCTTCACCGACATCGCCGGGATCAGCGCCGCGAGCACCATCATCACCGGCACGTCCCACCACCCCCGGGGCACCTCCGACAGCACCGCCGCCGCGACGAGCAGCCCGAACGCCGTGCCCAGCGCGCGCGTCACCGCGCGCGAGAACACCGACCCGAAGTCCGGCTTCAGCACGAACGTCACCGTCAGCGCCACCCAGTACGAGCGCGGCACCTCCACCAGCGACACCAGGGCCTGCGCCAGGCCGATGCACAGGGCGAGGCGCAGCCCGTACCGCCAGGACGCCCCCGACAGCAGCACCGCCCGGGTCGCCCGGCGCGCCCGGACGCGCAGCGCCGCGGGCCGCCCGAGCCGGTCGTCCACGTTGAACGGGTCCGGCTCCGCCTCGTGCACCACCCCCGCCGCGTGCCGCAGCGCGTGGTCCACCGCCCGCTCCGACGGCGTCCCCGGCTCCGGCAGCACCGGCAGCGCCCCGCCGGTGCGGCCCTCCTCGACCGCGTCCGCCAGCTCCCGCACCGCCGCGGGCACCTGCGGCGGCATCGGACGGCCCGGGCGGTGGGCCGCGGGGGCCGCCTCGACCAGCGGGATCACCACGTTCAGCTGCGCGAGCAGCCGCACCAGCGACGGGTTGCGCCCGTGGTCGCGGGTGCGCCGGGCCAGCACCAGGTCGTACGCCGTGTCCAGGGCCCGCGTGACGGCCTGGCGGCGCTCGTCGTACCCGTCGGTGCCCGCCGCCTCCAGCAGGTCCGCCACGGCCCGGTAGGTGCCCGCCACCGCGCCCCGCTCCGGCACCCCGCCGCGCAGCGGCCACGCCAGCAGGCTCAGGACCAGCACCACCGCCCCGCCCAGCGTCAGCAGCAGCGGCGCCTTCCACCACGGCTCGGGCATCGGCAGTCCCGCGCCCACCACCGCGTTCAGCAGCAGGAGCAGCCCCGACACCGACGCCACCGCGCCGATCGACGAGATCATCCCCGACACCAGCGCCACCAGGGTGAGCACGGCGACCGTCAGCCACCCGTCCCCGTGCACCAGCGTCCCCAGGGTCACCCCCAGCGCGCCGAACAGCTGCGGCACCGCGATGTTGAACACCCGCATCCGGTACGCGTCCGCCGTGTCACCGATCACCCCGGACAGCGCGCCCATCGACACCAGCGCCCCGTACACCGGCTGGTCCACCGCGAAGCCCACCGCCAGCGGCGCCGCCATCGCCACGGCCGCGCGCGCTACCGCCGCCCACGGCACCGGCGCCGGCTGCGGACGCAGCGCCCGCACGAGCCACGGGGGCGGGGACACGGCCCTCGATCGCTGCGCCATGGCACCCAGCGTGCGGGATCAGGCGCGCTCGTGCAGGTCGAGCTCGACCAGCAGGGCGCGGTGGTCGGTGTGCGCCAGGTCCAGGAAGCGGGCCGAGCGCACCGAGAAGTGGTCGCTGACGAGCACGTGGTCGATCTGCACGTACGCCGGGAGCACGCCCTCGTTCGGCCACGACGGCGTGCGCGAGGCCCCCGCCAGCCGAGCGCTGTCGTGCAGCCCCGCCGTGTCGAGCAGGTCCCGGAAGGCCGCGTGGTCCTGCGACGCGTTGAAGTCCCCGGCCACCAGGACCGGGCCCCGGACCGCCCGTACGGCGTCGCGCACCGCGCGCGTCTCGCGCTGCCACAGCCCCACCTGGGACGGCAGCGGCGGCATCGGGTGCGCCAGCTGCACCCGCACCGTCCCGCCCGGCAGCCGCAGCGTCGCCCCCGGCATCCCCAGCGTCCCCGGCACCACTGCCTCCCCGGTCAGCGGGCGCCTGCTGATCAGCGCCGAACCGGACGAACCGACGGCCTCCACCTGCGCCCGGTACGGGTACTGCCCGCCCAGCCGCGCGGCCAGCGCGTCCGTGCACGCGTACTCGCACTCGGAGACGAAGACCAGGTCCGGTTCCGTGCGCCGCACGGTGTCGATCAGCCCGTCCGTGGCCTGCCCGAACTCCACGTTCGACGACAGGACCTTCAGCCGCGCCACGACCGGCCCGCTCGCGGTGGTGCGGTCCGGCCCGTACGGCCTGGCGGCCCACCCGGTGGCCGCCAGCACCACGACCGCCAGCCCGGCGAGCACCCACCGCCGGGCGAACCCTGCCAGCACCAGTCCCAGGACTGAGGGCACCGCGAGCCAGGGCAGGAACGACAGCAGCTGGGGGACCGGCGTGACGGCGTCCGTCCCGAGCAGCCGGCAGTCGACGACGACCGCCGGGACGAGCAGCAGGGCGACGGCGAGGGCGGTCAGGACGCGGTGGCGACGCCTGCGCGGTGGGTGCGTGTGCGTGTGCGGATGCGGATGAGGGTGCGCGCGTGGGCTGGGTCCGGCTCCGGTGGTGGCTTCCGCTCCCGGGTCCGCTCCGCTTCCCGTCGTACGACCGCTCCCGCTGGTTCCTGTACCTGCGCCGGTGCCTGTACCTGTGCCTTCCAAGGCTCCCCCTCCCGCCCCGCCCCTGCCTCGTCCTGCCCAGCCCTGCCCTGGCCTCCGACTGCCGGTCAGTGTCGTAGGGCCCGCCCGATTTCGGCGGTGATGTCTCCGGACAACGAACGGTTGGAGCGGGCCGTGCCCTCCTTGGAGGCGGATGGCGCGACATCGCCAATGTTCAGCACGACGGAGTCCAGCAGATTCCCGCCGCCGTCGCGGAAGTTGACCAGGACCGCGTAGTCGGCCGCCTTGGCGGTGCTGTTCTTGGCGGTCACGGTGACGGCCGTACGGTCCCCGTCGGCGCGGGTCGCCCCCGCCGTCACGTCGGCCTTCCCGTCGGCGCCGTCCTTCACCTCGGCCATCTTCGAGGCAGCGGCGGCCGTCGCGGACGCGGCGACGTCCCGGACCTTGTCCTTCGCCTTGTCGACGTCCCCGTCCGAGCAGCCGGCCGCCCCGGCGAGCACGGCGGACAGGACCAGGGCACCGAGGAAGCGTCGTGGATTCATGCTCCCAGGGTGGCCAGGGGAGGTGGGACGGGCCAGCGGGGAGCGGCCATCAGGAGGCCCGCCGCGGCATCGACTCCTTCGGCCCCGACCTCTTCGGTCCCGACTTCCTCGGCTTCCTCGGCCCCGGCTTCCGCGGCTTCCTCGGCCCCGGCTTCCGCGGCTTCCTCGGTCTTCTCAGCCGATCCGGTCCAGGAAGGCGCGCAGGGCCGCGTTGAACTCCGCCGGGCGCTCCAGGTTCGGCATGTGCGCCGCGCCCTCGACGACCACGAGCGTGGAGTCGGCCAGCGCCGCGTGCATCGCCTCCGCGTCGGCGACCGGGGTGTACGCGTCGTCCCGGCCGACCACCACCAGCGCGGGCACGGTGGTGCGGGCCAGCAGCTCCCGGTAGTCGGGGCGCTCGGCGCGGCCCCGCAGCGCGGCCGCCGCGCCCGCGGGTGAGGTGCCGGTCATCATCCGGTGCACCCGGGCCTTCACCTCGGCCGGGGCGTACGGCGCGACCATCTTCTCCAGCACCTCGTCCGCGTACGCCCGCACGCCCGCGGGGCCCTCGGCCAGGAAGCGGTCCGCCAGGGAGTTGCGCAGGGCGCGGCCCCCGGCGGTCTCGGCGGCGGGGAAGGTGTCGGCGAGCACGACCGCCCGGACCCGCTCCGGGAAGAGACGCAGCACCTCCATGACGATCTGGCCGCCCATCGAGAGCCCGCCGAGCACGAACCGCTCGGCCCCGAGCCGGTCGGCGAGCGCGACGACGTCGTGGGCGAAGTCGCCGAGCAGGGTGCGGTCGGCGACCGGGGCGGGCCCGTTCCCGTAACCGCGCAGGTCGGGGGCGACGACGCGGTGCGTGGCGGCGAACTCCTCCAGTTGCGGCGCCCACATGGTGTGGTCGAAGGGGTGCCCGTGGACGAGGAGGAGCACCTCGCCGCTGCCCCGGTCGGCGTAGGCGCCGGTGGAGGCCTCCGTCGAGGCGCCGGTGGAGGTGTCGGCGGAGGTGTCGGCGGAGTTCGCCCCGGTCACGGGAACCGCGCTGGTCACGCCGGTAACGCTGGCTTCGCTGGTCATGGGCACGAGGCTAGGCAGCCCAACTGCTCGGTGCAATAGGATCTTTGCTCTCGGTGCAATGTCGGAGGCGGAGGGCATCTTGGACGATTACAGGCGGCTGGCCGACCAGGTCGCGGCGGACATCGAGGGGGGACGTCTGCGGCCCGGCGACCGGCTGCCCACCCAGCGGGCCTTCGCCCGCCGGCACCGGGTGGCGAACTCGACCGCCATCCGCGTGTACGGCGAGCTGGTCCGCCGGGGCCTGGCGGTGGGGGAAGTCGGACGGGGGACGTTCGTGCGGGCGGCTCCCCCGCTGCCAGGCCCCGCCCTGGCCGAGGCGACCGGCGGCGCCCCGGTCAACCTGGAGCTCAACTACCCGGTCGCGGACGGGCAGTCCGAGCTCATGGCCAGGGCCCTGGGGGCGCTGACGCGCGCCGACGTGCTGGGGGCGGCGACCCGGCCCGCGGCGGCGGCGGGCACCCCCGAGGCGCGGGAGGCCGCGGCGGCCGTGCTCGCCAGGCACGGCTGGACACCCGATCCGGAGCGGGTGCTCTTCGCCGGCAACGGCCGCCAGGCGATCGCGGCGGCCGTCTCCTCACTGGTCCCGCCGGGCGGCCGGCTCGGCGTGGAGGCCCTGACCTACCCCCTGGTCAAGGCCGTCGCCGCCCAGTTGGGAGTACGGCTGGTGCCGATCGCCCTGGACGGCCAGGGGCTCCGGCCCGACGCGCTCGCCGCGGCGCACCGGGCCTCCCCGCTCTCCGCCGTCTACGTACAACCGACCCTGCACAATCCCCTGTCCCTCACGGCGGGGGAGGAGAGGAGAGAGGAACTGGCCGCCCTGCTGCGGCAGTCGGAGCTGCCCTGCGTGGAGGACACCACCTGGTCCTTCCTCGCCCCCGGCGCCCCCGCGCCGCTGGCCGCCCGCGCACCCGGACAGGTCGTGCTCGTCGACAGCCTCTCCAAGCGCCTGGCACCCGGCCTGTCCGTGGGCTACCTGGTCGCCCCCACCGGCCACCTGGACCAGCTGGCCCTGGCCCTGCGCTCGGGCGCCTGGACGGCCGGCGGCTTCAACCTGGCGGCGGCCACCCGCTGGGCCGGGGACGGCACCGTCGACCGGGTCGTCGCCGCCAAGCGCGCCGACGCGGCGGCCCGGCAGGAGGTGCTGCGGCGCCACCTGGGACGCTTCGAGCTGCGCACCGACCCGGCGGCGTACTACTGCTGGTGGCGGCTGCCCGCGCCGTGGCGGGCGGAGACGTTCGTCGGGGCCGCGGCGGACCGGGGCATCGCGGTCACCCCGGGCAAGGCGTTCGCCGTGGGCACCCCCGCCGCCCAGCGGGTCCCCGACTCGGTCAGGATCGGGCTTGCCTCGCCGCCTCCCGCGGTGCTGGCGGACGCCCTGGAGCGACTGTCCGCCCTCGCCGCGACCGGTCCGTGAACCACCCGGCCACGGCCAGTACCGCACCCGCACCGAGCAGCACCCAGGCCGTCGTCGACAAGGTCGCCGTCAGCTGGTCGTAGACCGCGCGCGCCGCCGCCGGGTCCACGTCGGACGGCAGGTCGCCGAGGGTGGTGGCGCGCGCCACCGCGACCCCGGCGCGCAACAGCGCCCCGCCCACTGCGAAGGCCAGCCCCAGCCCGGCCAGGGTGCGCGCCCTGCGCACCGAGAGGACCAGCGCGGCCAGCGTGAGGACCACGGTGGCCACGGGCAGCCAGACGCCGCCCACCCGCAGCCAGCGGAAGGTGGTGCGCAGCCCGCCGAGCTTCTCGGGCTCCACGACGGTGATCCGGGTGTGCGTCACCGGGATCGCCTGGGCGAACGGCTGGCCGTCGGCGACCAGCTGGTCCTTCACCTGCTGGGTCACCGGAGCCAGATCGAGGGTCACCGGCTCGTCGCTGTCACTCGACAGCGACCGGTCGAGGGCGGAGTGACCCTCGCGGTTCACCGCGTCCCACGCCGTGCGGAACGCGGCGCTGTCGGTGAACGAGGTGACGGCCTGCCGGACGAAGCCCCGGACGCTGTCCTGGAACGGGCCCACGTCGACGTTCTTCAGGACCTCGTCCGTGACCCGCTCGGCCACCGCGTTCCGCACGGCCGGATCCGACGACAGCGGCGCCATCGTGGCCACGAACCGGTCGGTGTCGCCGATCTCCCGGTCCCCCCACACCGCGACGGCGCTCAGCGGCGTGAGGAGGGCCACCAGGACGACGAGCACGGTCGAGAGCAGTCTGCGCATCCCCCCAGCCAAGGGCACCCGCCGCCACGGTGCGACCGGAGGACGGCAGACGGGGGCAGCGCGGCCCGGCCATCCGCCGGTCGGCCCCGTCTGCCGCCGGTCGGCCACTGGTCGGGCCGCCGGTCGGCCGCCGTCTCAGCCGAGGGAGCCGCGGCGGCGGAACGCGGCCAGCGCGACACCGGCCGCACCCGCCGCGGCCAGCGCGCCGCCGCCCGCGAAGAGCAGCGTGCGGTCGGCCGCCGGCTCCTGGGCGAGCTGGGCGCCCGCGGCCACACCGCCCTTGGGCACGACGGAGGTCTGCGCCGAGGCGTCCAGCGCGCGCGTGGCGGTCGTCTGGGCGGCCTGGCCCGCGGCGGGCGCCTTCGGGCCCGAGCCGGAACCCGCACCCGAGCCGGAACCCGCACCCGTCCCCGTACCGCAGTCCTTGGGGGCGGCCGGGAACCGGACGCCGTGCCAGGGCAGCTGCCCGCCGGTGACCGCCATCTGGAACGACGGCTCCTGCCCGCTGTCCAGCAGCCCCTTGATCCGGGCACCGCCGTACAGGGCCACGTCGTGCCCCTTGTCGAGGGTGGCGAGGGTCTCCCCGTGCGAGAGGAGCGTGGCGACGGGGCCCCCGGCGCCGTTCGTCAGCTTCACGGTGACGCCCCGGAAGGGCGCGTCTGCGGTCCGTACGGCCGTGCAGCCCACCACCGCGTCCGTGTACGGAGTAGCGGCCGGGGGAGCCGTGTTGATCCAGGAGGCGACGGTGCCGGTGGTGGAGAGGGTCACCCACACCGAGGCGAACCGGGCGCCGTCGCCCGCGCCCCCGGCCGCCTTCAGCTCGGCCCCGCGCTTGCCGTCGCGGTCCACCAGGTCGGCCAGGTAGGCCCCGTCCACCCGGTAGACGTCGGCGCGGCCGCCGTCGGCCAGCGGCACCGTGCGCACCTTCTCCCGGACCGGGCCGACCGGGCCCTGGCCCCGGCCCGGCAGCGGGTAGTCCTTGGTGCCGTCGGGGCCGGTGACGTGCAGGACCGGGGCGCCCTCGGTGATCCCGGTGAGGCGCAGTGCCAGACCGTCCACGACACCGGTGGGGTTCTTCGCGTCCACCAGGCCGACGACGCGGGTCAGGTAGGGGGCGCCGGGCTTCCAGTCCTCCCCGACGTGACGGATCCAGGCCTCGGCGCCGTAGGCGTCGGTGTGGCGCAGCACCGCGACGTTCCCCTTGCCGATGTAGACGGGCTCGCCCTCGTAACGGCTGTCGTCCCCGGCCCCGGCGGCCCGGACGGCCGGAGCACCGGCCGCCTGCGGAGAGGCGGCGGAGGCGGCCGCGAAGGCGGACGACGCGGGGGCGATCACGGCGCCGGCGAGCGCGGCGACGACGACGGCGGTGTGAAGGGCGGTACGCATAACGACTCCTGGACGAATCAGGGTGGAAGTGAGGAGAGAGCCGCATGCCGCCTGCTCGTCCGGGTGGGGCCGTTGAGGACTTGGCGGGGCTGCGTGAACAAAGTTATGGATCACGTGCGACGGAGTCTTCCGTGCCATGTCACGAGCCTGTGACAGCGGTTCACGCCTGTCGAGGGGGCGTTCCGGCCACCGCACCGCCGCCCCCCCTCACCCCTCCCGCGCCACCCACCCCACCGCGTCCGCCACCGAAGCGACCTCCTCCACCCCCCGCGGCACCGCGGGACGACGGACGATCACCACCGGGATGCCCGCCTCCCGGGCCGCCACCAGCTTCGGGGCCGTCGCCGCACCGCCGCTGTCCTTGGTGACCAGCACGTCGATCGCGTACCGCCGCAGCACCTCCCGCTCACCCTCCAGACCGAACGGCCCCCGGTCCAGCAACACCTCCGTGCGCGGCGGGAACGGCGGCTCCGGCGCGTCCACCGACCGCACCAGGAACCACTGCTCCGCACAGTCCGCGAACGCCGCCAGACCCATCCGCCCCGTCGTCAGGAACACCCTCCCGCCGAGCCCCCGCACCACCCGCGCGGCCTCCTCCAGGGAGCCGACCGGGTGCCAGTCGTCCCCCGCCCCCGCCACCCACCCGGGCCTGCGCAGCGCCAGCAGGGGAACATGGGCGCAGGCGGCCGCCCCGGCCGCGTTGAAACTGATCGTCCCGGCGAAAGGATGGGTCGCGTCGATGACCGCGTCCACCTGGTGCTCACCCAGCCAGCGCGCGAGGCCCTCGACCCCGCCGAACCCGCCGATCCGCACCTCCCCGGCCGGCAGCCGGGGCGCCGCGACCCGGCCGGCGAGCGAACTCGTCACGCGCACGCCCGCGCGCGCGTGCAGCGCACCGGCCAGCTCACGGGCCTCCGTGGTCCCTCCCAGGATCAGTACGTGCATCGGCGGGGGCCTCCATGGCTGAGAACGGTACGGGCGGCCCCGGGGGCGGGCGCGGCGCCCAACTCAAGCACACCGGCCTGCGCCCCGGCTGGACCACCGGCGCCTGCGCGACGGCCGCGACCACGGCCGCGTACACGGCCCTGCTCACCGGCGACTTCCCCGACCCGGTCACCATCACGCTGCCCAAGGGCCAGACGCCCGCCTTCGCCCTCGCCGTCGAGCACCTGTACCCCGGCCGGGAGGCCACCGCCGGAGTGGTCAAGGACGCCGGTGACGACCCGGACGTCACGCACGGCGCCCTGGTACGCGCCACGGTGCGCCCGCTCCCGCCCGGCTCCGGCGTCGTCTTCCGCGCGGGTCCGGGCGTCGGTACGGTGACCCGCCCCGGGCTGCCCCTGGACGTCGGGGAGCCCGCCATCAACCCGGTGCCCCGCCAGATGATCCGCGAGCACGTCGCGCGCGTGGCCGACCGGCACGGCGGCAGCGGCGACGTCGAGGTCACGGTCTCCGTCGACCACGGAGAGGAGATCGCCCGCTCCACCTGGAACCCGCGCCTGGGCATCCTGGGCGGACTGTCGATCCTCGGCACGACCGGCATCGTGGTGCCGTACTCCTGCTCGGCGTGGATCGACTCGATCCGGCGCGGGGTCGACGTCGCCCGCGCGGCCGGGCGCACCCACGTCGCGGGGTGCACCGGCTCGACGTCGGAACGGACGGTGGTGTCGCTGTACGGCCTGCCCGAGGACGCCCTGCTCGACATGGGGGACTTCGCGGGGGCGGTGCTCAAGTACGTCCGGCGCCACCCGGTGGACCGGCTCACGATCTGCGGCGGCTTCGCCAAGCTCTCCAAGCTCGCCGCCGGCCACCTGGACCTGCACTCGGCCCGCTCCCAGGTGGACAAGGGCTTCCTGGCCGACCTCGCCCGCACGGGCGGCGCGTCCGCGGACCTGGCCGCGGAGATCGCCGACGCCAACACGGGCCTGGCCGCGCTCCACCTCTGCGCGGCAGCAGGCGTCCCCCTGGGCGACCTGGTGGCGATCCGCGCCCGCGACGAGGCACTGTCGGTACTGCGGGGAGCGCCGGTGACGGTCGACGTGGTGTGCATCGACCGCGCGGGGACCGTGGTGGGCCGGAGCGAGCCTGCGCTGTGGTCGGGGCGGTCGGCGGATGACGGATGACGGCGGACGACTGACGACGGTCAGCGGACAGATGACGGCGGACAGATAGTGCCCGACAACTGACGGCCGACAGATGACAGCTGACACCCGACAGCTGACGGATGACCGGTGACAGATGGCAGCTGTCAGGCGACAGCCGACAGATGACCGATGACGGCTATTGAAAACTGTCAGCCGTCAGCCGTCAGCCGTCAGCCGTCAGCCGTCAGCCGTCAGCCGTCATCGGTCATCGGTCATCCGTCATCCGTCATCCGTCAGCAGCTGTGACGATCCCGCGCCGGGTCGTACAGGTGGCTGTCACGGAACCCCGAAGCACCCAGGGTCCGGCCCACGATGATGACCGCCGTCTTCGTGATGCCCGCCTCCTTCGTCTGGGCCGCGATGTCCTCCAGGGTCCCCCGCAGGACGACCTCCTCCGGGCGGCTGGCGTACGCGACGACGGCGGCGGGGCAGTCGGTGCCGTAGTGCGGGACCAGTTCGCCGACCACGCGGTCCACGTAGCGGGCGGCCAGGTGGAGGACGAGGAGGGCGCCGCTGCGGCCGAGCGTCGCCAGGTCCTCGCCCGGGGGCATCGGGGTGGCCTGCTGGGCGATGCGGGTCAGGATGACGGTCTGGCCCACGGTGGGCACGGTGAGCTCCCGCTTGAGGGCGGCCGCCGCCGCGGCGAACGCCGGGACGCCGGGCACGACTTCGTACGGGATGCCCTCGGCGTCCAGGCGCCGCATCTGTTCGGCGACCGCGCTGAAGACGGAGGGGTCGCCGGAGTGCAGCCGTGCCACGTCGTGGCCCTCGGCGTGCGCGCGGACGGTCTCGGCGACGATCCGGTCCAGGTCGAGGTCGGCGGTGTCGACGAGGCGGGCGCCGGGCGGGCACTCGGCGAGCAGTTCGCGCGGGACGAGCGACCCGGCGTACAGGCAGACGCCGCAGGAGGCGAGGGTGCGGGCGCCGCGCACGGTGATGAGGTCGGCGGCACCGGGTCCCGCCCCGATGAAGTACACGGTCATGAGGGGACTGCTCCTTGGTCGCGGCGTGCGGGGTTGCGGGGTGAGGGGTACGCGTACGGGCTCATGGGCGTACCGGCTTCGTCACCGACCACTGCGTCACCGCCATCGCCTGCCGCCACCCGGTGAAGCCGCCCACCGGCACCGCGTGGGCGACGGAGAGCTTGACCAGGTCGCCGCCGTGGCGGCGGTAGTGGTCGGCAAGGAGGGCCTCGGACTCCAGGGTGACCGTGTTGGCGACGAGCCGCCCGCCGCCGGGCAGGGCGTCCCAGCAGGTGTCGAGGAGGCCGGGGGCGGTGAGGCCGCCGCCGATGAACACCGCGTCGGGGACGGGGAGTTCACCGAGTCCGGCGGGTGCGGCGGCGGTGACGACGCGCAGGGCGGGGACGCCGAGGGCGGCGGCGTTGCGGCTGATGCGGCCGGCGCGTTCGGGGGAGCGCTCGACGGCGATGGCGCGGCAGGAGGGGTGGGTGCGCATCCACTCGACGCCGATGGAGCCGGAGCCGCCGCCGACGTCCCAGAGGAGTTCGCCGGGTGCGGGGGCGAGGGCGGCGAGGGTGGCGGCGCGGACGTGGCGCTTGGTGAGCTGGCCGTCGTGTTCGTACGCGGCGTCGGGGAGGCCGGGGACGGCGCCGAGGCGGAGGGCGGCGGGGTCGCGCACGCAGTCGAGGGCGATGAGGTTGAGGGGGGCGCCGGGGGTGTGGGGCCAGTGGGCGGCGGTGCCGTCGAGGGTGTTCTCGTGCTCGGAGCCGAGCTGTTCGAGGACGCGTACGCGGGTGGGGCCGTAGCCGCGTGCGCGCAGCAGGCGGGCGACGTCGGCGGGGGTGGTGGCGTCGGCGCTGAGGACGAGGACGCGGCGGCCGTGGTGGAGGGCGGCGGTGAGGGCGTCGAGGGGGCGGCCGACGAGGGAGACGGTGGTGGTGTCCTCCAGCGGCCAGCCGAGGCGGGCGCAGGCGTAGGCGAGGGAGGAGGGGTGGGGCAGGACGTGCAGGCGGTCGGTGCCGAGGGTTTCGGCGAGGGTGCGGCCGATGCCGTAGAACATCGGGTCGCCGCTGGCGAGGACGGCGATGCGGCGGCCGTCGTGGGCGGCCATGAGGCCGGGGACGGCGGGGCGCAGGGGCGAGGGCCAGGGCACGCGTTCGCCGCCGCACGCGGGGGGCAGCAGGTCGAGCTGGCGGGGGCCGCCGATGAGGACCTGGGCGTCGTGGAGGGCCTTCCTGGCGGGTGCGGCCAGGCCGTCCCAGCCGTCCGCGCCGATGCCGACGACGGTGACGGGCAGGGGGGTGCGGGGGAGGGCGCTCACGGCCCGGACTCTATCCGGCCCGTCGTGGGGGCCGGGGAATAGGTCCACGTCGGGAAGGGTTGTGCGGGGTGATTTAATGTTCAACCAAAGGGCGGCCCGCCGGGCCGGCCGAGCGAGCGAGAGGCAGTGAGAGGGCCATGCAGTTCGGGATCTTCACCGTCGGTGACGTCACCACCGACCCGACCACCGGACGGACGCTCAGCGAGCACGAGCGGATCAAGGCCATGCTCGCGATCGCGCTGAAGGCGGAGGAGGTGGGCCTGGACGTGTTCGCGACCGGCGAGCACCACAACCCGCCGTTCGTGCCGTCGTCGCCGACCACCATGCTCGGCTGGATCGCGGCCCGCACCGAGAAGCTGGTCCTGTCCACGTCCACCACGCTGATCACCACCAACGACCCGGTGAAGATCGCCGAGGACTACGCGATGCTCCAGCACCTCGCGGGCGGGCGCGTCGACCTGATGATGGGGCGCGGCAACACCGGCCCGGTCTACCCGTGGTTCGGCCAGGACATCCGCCAGGGCATCCCGCTCGCCATCGAGAACTACGCGCTGCTGCACCGGCTGTGGCGCGAGGACGTGGTCGACTGGGAGGGGAAGTTCCGTACGCCGCTGCAGGGCTTCACCTCGACGCCGCGCCCGCTGGACGGCGTGCCGCCGTTCGTCTGGCACGGCTCGATCCGCTCGCCGGAGATCGCCGAGCAGGCCGCGTACTACGGCGACGGCTTCTTCCACAACAACATCTTCTGGCCCGCCGAGCACACCCGCCGCATGGTGGACCTCTACCGCAGGCGGTACGCGCACTACGGCCACGGCACGCCGGAGCAGGCGATCGTCGGCCTGGGCGGCCAGGTGTTCATGCGGGCCAACTCGCAGGACGCGGTACGGGAGTTCAGGCCGTACTTCGACAACGCGCCGGTGTACGGGCACGGGCCGTCCCTGGAGGACTTCACCGAGCAGACCCCGCTCACCGTGGGCTCGCCGCAGCAGGTCATCGAACGCACCCTGTCCTTCCGGGACTACGCGGGCGACTACCAGCGCCAGCTGTTCCTGGTCGACCACGCGGGGCTGCCGCTGAAGACGGTCCTGGAGCAGCTGGACATCCTGGGCGAGGAGGTCGTGCCGGTGCTGCGCAAGGAGTTCGCGAGCCTGCGGGCGCCGGGCGTGCCGGACGCGCCGGTGCACCCGGCGGTGGCCGCGCACCACACGGGACAGGAGGCGGGCAAGTGAAGCTGGTGGTGGTGTCCGCGGGTCTGAGCACCCCGTCCTCGACGCGGCTGCTCGCGGACCGGCTGACCGAAGCGGTACGGGAGTCGGTGCCCGGGGGCGTGGAGGTACGGGTGGTGGAGCTGCGGGACCTCGCGGTCGACGTGGCGCACCACCTGGTCACCGGCTTCCCGCCGGCCGCGCTGCGGGAGGCGCTGGAGGCGGTGGTGGCGGCGGACGGGCTGATCGCGGTGACGCCGGTGTTCTCGGCGTCGTACAGCGGGCTGTTCAAGTCCTTCTTCGACCTGGTCGAGCCGGGCGCGCTGGCCGGCAAGCCGGTGCTGCTCGGCGCCACGGGCGGCACGGCCCGCCACTCCCTGGTCCTGGACCACGCGATGCGCCCGCTCTTCTCGTACCTGCGCGCGGTGGTGGCGCCGACGGCGGTGTACGCGGCGTCGGAGGACTGGGGCGGCGAGGAGGGCCTGGGCGCCCGGGTGGGGCGCGCGGGGGCGGAGTTGGCGGGGCTGATGGGGGAGGGGGCGGTGCGGGGGGCTTCGGAGCCGGAGATGCCTGAAGTGGTGCCGTTCGAGGAGCAGTTGGCGGCGTTGCGGGTGGGGTGAGGGGCCGGGCCCGTGGGGGCGGTGCCCATCCGTTGGGCGCGGCGCACGGGGTGCGGGCCCGGGCCCTCCCGGGCGGTGCCCATCCGATGGTCCTGGTGCACGGGGTGCGGGTCTTGGGGGTCCCCTCCCCGCCCCTTCCCGAAAGCCTCCGGCGGTGGGAGGGGGAAGGGTGTTCCGGGGGCTCCGCCCCCGGCCCCCGCGCGGGGCTGCGCCCCTGCGCCCACGTGCGCGGCGGCACCTGGCACTGCGGGTCCTTGCGGGGCTGGGCCCCTTGGCCCCGTGGCAGGGTTGCGTGTCGGGCAGCCCTGGGTAGGGCTGCGCACGTCTTCACGGGCCCGTTTCCCCGCAGACGCAGTCCTGGGAAAGCCCGCAGCACCATCCGGCCCCCGTGACCGGCCGGTGCGTGGGTCCGGCCGCCCCCTGTCCTGGGGCGCCGTCCCTGGAGCCTGGCGCACAGGCGCAGTCTCGGGACAGCCATCGGCCCGTACCGGCCCCCGGCCCGCACCCTCCGGGAGACGGCCCTCAGGACCGCCGCAGTCCCGGGAAAGCCCGCCCCACCAACTGCCTCCCCCTCCCGCCGCCGGAGGCTTTCGGGAAGGGGTGGGGAGGGGAGCCTCCCGGGCCCGTCACCCGGTGCGGCCGCACCAGATGTGAAGGCGGCCCCGGGGCGCCCCCAGGCCCGCCACCCGGTGCGGCCGCACCAGACGTGAAGGGGCCCCGGGGCGCCCCCGGGACCCGTCACCCCGGTCCGCCGCACCCCACGTGCAGGGCCCAGGCCCCCCGCCCCCTACCCCTCCGGGTACCTCCTCGGGGTCCACGTCACGCCGGACGACTCCCGGGTCTGGGACGAGCCCACGATCAGCAGCGTGCGCATGTCCACCTCCGACGGGTCCAGCGACGCCAGGTCCACCACCCGGACCGACTCCTGCGGGCCGCCCACGTCGCGGGCCAGCACCACCGGGGTGTCCGGGGCGCGCAGGGTCAGGAGGAGGGCGCGGGCCTTCTCGACCTGCCAGGTGCGGGACCGGGAGCCCGGGTTGTACAGGGCGATCACCAGGTCCGCCCCGGCCGCCGCCCGCAGCCGCTCCTCGATCACCTCCCACGGCTTGAGGCGGTCCGAGAGCGAGATCGTCGCGTAGTCGTGGCCCAGCGGGGCCCCCGCCTTCGCCGCCGCCGCGTTCGCCGCCGTCACCCCGGGCAGCACCCGCACCGGCACGTCCGCGTAGCGCTCCTCGGCGGCGACCTCCAGGACCGCCGTCGCCATGGCGAAGACCCCCGGGTCGCCGCCCGAGACCACCGCCACCCGGTGCCCCCGGCGCGCCAGGTCGAGGGCGAACTCGGCCCGTTCCGACTCCACCTTGTTGTCCGAGCCGTGCCGGCGCTGCCCGGGCCGTACGGGGACGCGGTCCAGGTAGGTCGTGTAGCCCACCAGGTCGTCCGCGTTGGCCAGCGCCCCGCGCGACTCCGGCGTGAGCCACGGCGCCCCGGCCGGGCCGGTGCCGACGACCGTCACGCCGCCCCGTTCCCGTACCGCCGCCGGCTCCTCGTCGATCCGGGAGGGCAGCACCGCGACGGAGAAGTACGGGACTGTGGCGGGGTCCACGTCGGCGAGGCGGCCGGTGCGTTCGCCCGGCATGAACGCCCGCTCCACGTACCGCGCGTCCTCCAGGCGCCCCGCCCGCTCCAGCGCCCCGCGCACCTTGGTGAACGTGCGCCCCAGCTTCATCACCACCGCCGAGTCCGCCGCCGCCAGGCGGGCCGCGAGCTCGTCCTCGGGGAGCGTGCCGGGGATGACCGTCAGCGTCTCCTCCGCCTCGCACAGCGGCTCGCCGAGCCGCGCCGCCGCCGCGCTCACCGAGGTCACGCCCGGGATCACGGTGGTGTCGTAGCGGTGCGCCAGGCGCTTGTGCATGTGCTGGTAGGAGCCGTAGAAGAGCGGGTCGCCCTCGGCGAGGACCGCGACCGTGCGGCCCGCGTCCAGGTGCGCCGCGAGGCGCGCCGCCGCCTCCTCGTAGAAGTCGTCCAGCGCCCCCCGGTAGCCGCCCGGGTGGTCCGTCGTCTCCACCGTGAGCGGGTACATCAGCCGCTCCTCGACCTGGTCCTCGCGGATGTGCTCCGCCGCGATCGAGCGGGCGATGGAGCGGCCGTGGCGCGCCGAGTGGTACGCGACGACGTCCGCCTCCGCGATCGCCCGCACCGCCGCCACCGTCATCAGCGACGGGTCGCCGGGGCCGAGCCCGACCCCGTACAGCTTCCCGGGAGCGCCCTTCGTGCCTGTCGCAGTGCCCGCCGCAGTGCCCGCCGCCGTGTCCGTCGCCGTGTCCGTCGTCGTGCTCATGCCTGGATCTCCGCCTCGGTCGCCATCGCGTTGATCGCCGCCGCCGTGATCGCGCTGCCGCCCCGCCGCCCGCGCACCACCAGGTGCTCCAGGCCCGAGGGGTGCGCCGCCAGCGCGTCCTTGGACTCGGCCGCCCCGATGAAGCCGACGGGTATGCCGAGCACCGCCGCCGGGCGCGGCGCGCCCTGCTCGATCATCTCCAGGAGCCGGAACAGCGAGGTGGGCGCGTTGCCGATCGCCACGACCGAGCCCTCCAGGCGGTCCCGCCACAGCTCCATGGCCGCCGCGCTGCGGGTCGTGCCCAGCTCCTGGGCCAGCGCGGGGACGCGGGGGTCCGACAGGGTGCACAGCACCTCGTTGTCGGCGGGCAGCCGCTTGCGCGTCACGCCGCTCGCCACCATCTGCGCGTCGCACAGGACCGGCGCCCCGCCGCGCAGCGCCTCGCGCGCCGCCGTCACCACGCCGGGCGAGTACGCGAGGTCGCGGACCAGGTCGACCATCCCGCACGCGTGGATCATGCGCACGGCGACCTGGGCGACGTCGGAGGGGAGCCCCGCGAGATCCGCTTCGGCGCGGATCGTGGCAAAGGACCGGCGGTATATCTCCGCCCCGTCCTTCTCGTAGTCGAACACTGTGCTCTCGCTCATCTCGTGGTTGTGCGCGACGCCGCCACGGCGTCGGCCAGTGAGGTCCGGGGGGAGGGGGAGGTACGGGGGACGGGGGCGCCGTCCACCTCGTAGGCGCCGTCCCCGGTGGCGACGACGTCCACCCAGGTCGTGCCGCGCGGGTGCCCGCAGCGCCGCGCGCACCCGGAGAAGTACACGGGCAGCGCCCCGGGCGGCGCCACCGCGTCGGCCCGCACGTCGGCGAGCGCCTTGCCGCACCCGGGCCGCCCGGTGCAGGCGCCGACCCCGATCCAGGGGTCCCGCGGGTCCGCCACGAGGCCCGTGGCGGCGGGGAGGTCCGCGGGGAGGCCGGACGCGCCGAGGACGACGACCCCGCGCCACGGGGTGAACCGCAGTTCGGTGCCGCCGGCCAGGGCCCGCAGGTGTACGGAGGACAGCCGGCCGAACTTCACGTGCAGGGACAGGGCTTCACCGATCCGCCCGACGGCCGGGACGACCGGAGGGCCCGCGGTCGGGTCACCCGCCTCCGGGTCACCCGCTCCCGCACCGGCCACCTCCGTAATCACCGCCACCCCCACCCCCGCCACGCACGCCCCGGCCCCGACCACCACCCCGTCCGGCAGCTCCGAGACCCGCCAGGCGCCCCGCGCCACCTCCAGGAACCCCCGGGCGCAGGCGAGCGCGGCCCGGGGGGCGTCGGCGGCGCGGACGCGTACGGCCGCGTCCCCCACCCGTACCGACGCCAGGCCCCCCGGCTCTGCGACCAACGTCACATCGCCGCCGAGCGCGCGGACGTCGCCGCGGCCGTCGTCCAGGGCGAACAGGAAGCGGCCCGAGAGCCGCGCCGCCCACGGCGTCGCGCAGAGCAGCGCGTCCAGTTCGCGGGCCCACAACTGCACGTCGCCGTGGCCGAGTCCGTCCAGTCCGGACAGGGGTGAGGCGACGATGTTGCGGACCCGCTCGTGGGTGTCGGAGGGCAGCAGCCCGGCGTCCCGCAGCAGGGCGGCCAGTTCGGCGCCGCAGGTGTCGGGCAGGCCGCGCAGTTCGAGGTTGCCGCGGGAGGTGATCGTGAGGTGGCCGTCGCCGAGCGCGTCGGCGGCGTCGGCCAGGACCAGTGCCTGACGGGGCGTCAGGACACCTGCGGGCAGGCGGAGTCGGGCGAGACGCCCGTCGTCGGCGGCGTGCAGGCGCAGCGCTCCGGGGCAGGCGTCACCGCGGTCCCGTATGACAGGTTCGTCCCGGTTCGGGGAGTGGGGCGGCATGGCGGCGAGCATACCCACGTCCCCGCAGGTGGCCCCCTGTCCGGCGGAGGCAGGATCTACTATGCAGAACGGCACAGGGTCCGCCAGGGCCCAGGGAGGAAGCCCGGTGGGAATCCGGCGCGGTCCCGCCACTGTGAGCCGGGCCCCGCGCGGGGCCGGTGAGTCAGGAACTCCCGCCGTCCACACGACCACCCGGGGCGCGGACAACCCCGAGGAAGGCCTGCGCACGCATGCGAATCCTGCTGCTGTCGACCTCCGACACCGACCTGCTGAGCGCCCGCGCGGCCACCACGCGCACCCTCGCCGAGGGGGCGCCCGTCGAGTACCGGTACGCCAACCCCTCCCGCCTCCCGCACGACGACCTGCCCGCGCTGCTCGACGGCGCCGACCTGGTCGTCGTACGCCTCCTCGGCGGTGTCCGCGCCTGGGAGGAGGGCATCGACGCGGTGCGCGCCTCGGGCCTGCCGATGGTGGTGCTGACCGGCGAACAGGCCCCGGACGCCCAGCTGATGGCCGCCTCCACGGTGCCCGTCGGCGTGGCCACCGAGGCGCACGCCTACCTGGCCCACGGCGGCCCGGCCAACCTGGAGCAGCTGGCCCGCTTCCTGTCCGACACCGTCCTGCTGACCGGGCACGGCTTCGAGCCGCCGGCCCCCGCGCCGACCTGGGGCGTGCTGGAGCGCGCGTCCAGGAACGACGGCGGCCCGCTGGTGGCGGTGCTCTACTACCGCGCCCACCACATGAGCGGCAACACCTCCTTCGTCGACGCGCTCTGCGGCGCCCTGGAGGACCAGGGCGCCCGCGCCCTGCCGCTGTACGTGGCGTCGCTGCGGGCCCCCGAGCCGGAGCTGCTCGCGCGCCTCGAAGGCGTGGACGCGGTCGTGACGACCGTGCTCGCGGCCGGCGGCACCAAGCCCGCCGAGGCCCAGGCCGGCGGCGACGAGGAGTCCTGGGACGCGGGGGCGCTGGCCGCGCTGGACGTGCCGGTGCTCCAGGCGCTCTGCCTGACCGGGTCGCGCAGCGCCTGGGAGGAGAACGACGAGGGCCTGTCCCCGCTGGACTCGGCGACCCAGGTGGCGGTGCCGGAGTTCGACGGGCGCCTGATCACCGTGCCGTTCTCGTTCAAGGAGATCGACGAGGACGGCCTGCCGTCGTACGTCGCCGACGCCGAGCGGGCCGCCCGGGTGGCCGGGATCGCGGTCCGCCACGCGCGCCTGCGGCACGTGCCCAACGCCGACAAGCGCCTGGCGCTGGTCCTCTCCGCCTACCCGACCAAGCACTCCCGCATCGGCAACGCCGTCGGCCTGGACACCCCCGCCTCCGCCGTGGCGCTGCTGCGCCGGCTGCACGCCGAGGGGTACGACTTCGGGCCCGGCGGCCTCGCCGAGGTGCCCGGCCTGGTCTCCGGCGACGGCGACGAGCTGATCTACGCCCTGATCGAGGCGGGCGGCCACGACCAGGAGTGGCTGACCGAGGAGCAGCTGGCGAAGAACCCGGTGCGCATCCCGGCCGCCGACTACCGCCGCTGGTACGCGACGCTGCCCGCCGAGCTGCGCGAGCGGGTCGAGGAGCACTGGGGCCCGGCGCCCGGCGAGATGTTCCTGGACCGCTCGCGCAACCCCGAGGGCGACATCGTGCTGGCCGCCCTGCGGCGCGGGAACCTGCTGATCCTGATCCAGCCGCCGCGCGGCTTCGGCGAGAACCCGATCGCGATCTACCACGACCCGGACCTGCCGCCCTCGCACCACTACCTGGCCGCCTACCGCTGGATAGCGGCCCGCGCGGACGACGGCGGCTTCGGCGCCGACGCGATGGTGCACCTGGGCAAGCACGGCAACCTGGAGTGGCTGCCCGGCAAGAACGCGGGCCTGTCCGCCGCCTGCGGGCCGGACGCGGCGCTCGGCGACCTGCCGCTGGTCTACCCGTTCCTGGTCAACGACCCGGGCGAGGGCACCCAGGCCAAGCGGCGGGTGCACGCCACGCTGGTGGACCACCTGGTGCCGCCGATGGCGCGCGCCGACTCCTACGGCGACATCGCGCGCCTGGAGCAACTCCTGGACGAGTACGCGCAGATCAGCTCGATGGACCCGGCGAAGCTGCCCGCGATCCGGGCGCAGATCTGGACGCTGATCCAGGCCGCGAAGCTCGACCACGACCTGGGGCTGGCGGACCGCCCGGACGACGACGGCTTCGACGACTTCCTGCTGCACGTCGACGGCTGGCTGTGCGAGGTCAAGGACGCCCAGATCCGGGACGGCCTGCACGTCCTGGGCGGCGCCCCGACCGGCCCCGAGCGCGTCAACCTGGTCCTGTCCATCCTGCGGGCCCGCCAGGTGTGGGGCGGTACGCAGGCGCTGCCGGGCCTGCGCGAGGCGCTGGGCCTGGACGAGTCGGCGGCGACCCGCGTCACGGCCGACGAGGCCGAGGCGAAGGCCCGCGAGCTGGTCGAGGCGATGGAGGCCGCCGACTGGCGGGTCGAGGCGGTGCCGGCGGAGCACGGGCCCGAGGTGGCGGCGGTGCTGCGGTTCGCCTGCGAGCAGGTCGTGCCGCGCCTGTCCCGTACCACCGACGAACTGACCCACGCCGTCCACGCGTTGAACGGCGGCTTCGTCCCGGCCGGGCCCTCGGGCTCGCCGCTGCGCGGCCTGGTCAACGTGCTGCCGACCGGCCGCAACTTCTACTCCGTCGACCCCAAGGCGGTGCCCTCGCGGCTGGCCTGGGAGACCGGGCAGGCGCTCGCCGACTCGCTCCTGGAGCGCTACCGCACGGACAACGGCGAGTGGCCCTCCTCGGTCGGCCTGTCGCTGTGGGGCACCAGCGCGATGCGCACGGCGGGCGACGACGTCGCCGAGGCGCTGGCGCTGCTCGGCGTGCGCCCGGTGTGGGACGACGCCTCGCGCCGCGTGAACGGCCTGGAGGCGATCGGCCACGAGGAGCTGGGCCGCCCCCGGATCGACGTCACCCTGCGCATCTCCGGCTTCTTCCGGGACGCCTTCCCGCACGTCATCGGGCTGCTCGACGACGCGGTGCGGCTGGTGGCGGGCCTGGAGGAGCCGGACGAGCACAACTTCGTACGGGCGCACGCCCGGGCGGACCTGGCCGAGCACGGCGACGAGCGCCGGGCCACCACCCGGATCTTCGGCTCGCGCCCGGGCACGTACGGCGCGGGCCTGCTCCAGCTGATCGACTCGCGGGACTGGCGCACCGACGCGGACCTGGCCGAGGTGTACACGGTCTGGGGCGGTTACGCGTACGGGCGCGGGCTCGACGGCCGTTCGGCCCGCCAGGAGATGGAGTCGGCGTACAAGCGCATCGCGGTCGCCGCGAAGAACACCGACACCCGCGAGCACGACATCGCGGACTCCGACGACTACTTCCAGTACCACGGTGGCATGGTGGCGACCGTGCGCGCGCTGCGCGGCACGGCCCCCGAGGCGTACATCGGCGACTCCACCCGCCCCGAGACGGTGAAGACGCGCACCCTGGTGGAGGAGACCTCGCGGGTCTTCCGGGCCCGGGTGGTCAACCCCAAGTGGGTGGAGGCGATGCGCCGCCACGGCTACAAGGGCGCCTTCGAGCTGGCCGCGACCGTGGACTACCTCTTCGGGTACGACGCGACGACCGGGGTCCTGGCGGACTGGATGTACGACAAGCTCACGCAGACGTACGTCCTCGACCCGGAGAACCAGGCCTTCCTGAAGAAGGCCAACCCCTGGGCCCTGCACGGGATCGCGGAGCGCCTCCTGGAGGCGGAGTCGCGCGGCATGTGGGAGAAGCCGGACGCGAAGACGCTGGAGGAGCTGAAGCGGGTGTACCTGGAGACCGAGGGCGACCTGGAGGGCGACCAGTAGGCCGGGAGCGGACCGCCGCCCGGCCCGGGCCCGCCTGTACGGGCGGGCCCGTGTTGTCGGCCGCCGTACCGACGTCTTCCCGCCGGACTGCTGTCGAGCGGGCCGCCAGCAAATAGGCTGAACGGGACCGGACTGTCAGGCGAAGGGTGGTTCGGCATGGACGACGGTGAGATGAAGATCCTCGTCGTGGACGACCAGGAGGACAACCTGTTCGCCCTGGAGAGCACCCTGCGCCCGATAGGCAGGCCCGTGGCGCGGGCCCGCAGCGGCGCGGAGGCGCTCAAGACCGTGATGAGGGGCGGCATCGCCGTCATCCTGCTGGACGTGCTGATGCCCCAGATGGACGGCCTCGAGGTCCTCTCCTACCTCAAGCGCCTGGAACAGACGAAGGACGTGCCGGTCATCCTGGTGACCGGGCTCGGCCGGGACGACGGCATGGCGCGCCGCGCCTTCGGCCTCGGGGTCGCGGACATCCTGGTGAAGCCGGTGGACCCGTGGACGTTACGGGCCAGGGTGCGCACGCTGGCGGACCTGTACGCGGAGAACGTGGCCCTGCGCCGCCAGTTGGACACCCTGCGCGAGCACCCCAGCGACCCGGGGCGGGTGCCGGAGCAGCGGGAGGAACGGGCGGACCGGACCGGCCCCCAGGAGCGGGTCTGAGCCGGTCCGGAAGGCGGCGCGCCGGAGTCCTTACCACCAAGTGCCAGGGGACTGTGCCGAATTGACACAGTCCGTGCGCGAACCCTGGCGCACACCCGTGTGAAGAGTAGGCTCCCAGCCATTCGAGAGCGGGGGCTCAGACATGAAACCTCTGACACTGGTTCTTTTCGTCGCCCTGGTCGCGTTCGGCTTCTCGCAGCCGGTCCTGTGGGTGGCGGCGGGAGTCCTGGCGTTCATCGGGCTGCGCGACGGCACGGGCGGTTCGGAGTACCGCGAGTACCGTGACCGCCGCGACCGCCAGGAGCGGTTCAACCGGCGCTACCTGCGCGAACGGCCGGGCGCCGCCCGCCGTGGCGGGGGCGGCGGCGGTGGTGGTGGCGGTGGCACCGGCGGTGGTGGCGGCGGTCGCTTCTAGCGGGCGCCGCACGAAGGCCGTACGAGAGCGCCGCACGACGTCCGTACGAAGTCCGTACGGAGGCGATGCGAAAACCACGCGGAAAAACGGAACAGGGGTGCGGCCACGGCCGCACCCCGCAACCGGCGAGGCCCGTCACCGCCGGGTCCCGGCATCACGCTCCGCTACCCCCGCGCCTGGCCTGGCGCGGTGGCCGGGAACGCGCGGGACGTCCGGTACGGCGCGCTTCGTCTAGGAAGGCGTACGGAACGCGGCCGGGCCGCTCCACGTCCCGTGCGCCGCGCCGTCGCGGACGCGGACCCGGAAGGTGTACGCCGTCCGCTCCCGCAGCACGCCCGCCGGTACGCCGACTTCCCGGCGCCCGCCCGCGTCCGCCGGGGCGCGGCTGGTCAGGGTGCGGATGAGCCGGTCGCCCCGGTGGATCTGCCAGGTCAGCGCGTACGCATGACCGTGCGGGCCCACGGGCGGGCGCGCGGACAGGAGCGGGCCGGGCCCGGCGGACAGTGCGGTGGGCGCGGCCGGGGCGCCGGGGGTCAGGGAGCTGCCCAGGAGGCTGGGCACCAGGGCGCAGACGAGGGCGGTGGGCAGGACGGTGCGGACGTGCGGCTGCATGCCGCTGATCGTGGTGCCGGGCGGGCGTGCCGCGGCGACCCGGGTCAACGGGACACGGGACAACACCGGAACGAGTGACTCCGCGTACTCCCTACGACGCGCGCGGCCCCGCCCCGCTCCCTAGTACGGCGTCTTGCGGCTCTCGACGAAGGCGTGCAGGCGCTGGGTGTCGGCGGCGGTCCAGCCGACCGGGGGGACCACGGCGGCCCAGCCGTCGACGGCGCCCGCGCCGTAGCGGTGGCCGTGCGGGGCCTGCACCCCGTAGCTGACGGCCATGTCGACGGTGGTCTGCCAGAACGACACGAACGGGAACCACCTGATCTCCGGCGTGATGTCCGGGCCCAGCGGGTCGCGCAGCCACTCGGGCCGGTCGAGCAGCAGGTCGGTGGACCACCAGACGATCGGGTCGGAGGCGTTCTGCAGGTACACCGCGCGCGGCGAGCCCCAGGGGCCGGGCGGCCGGGCCAGGTCCCGCCGGGGGAACTGGGCCCAGCGCACGTGCGCCCCGTCCTCGTACTGCGGCCGCCACACCGGACTGCCCGCGTCCCGGCGCTCGCGCAGCTCGGTGGAGATCGGCGAGAAGTTCGGGGTGCCGGACAGCAGCGCGCCGTCGGTGCCGGCGAGCAGGTCGTCGAGGTCGTCGAAGGACGACTCGACGGCGTACGCGCCCAGGCTCTCGCCGGTCACGACGAGCTTGGGCCGCGAGGCGGCGGGCCGGGCCCTGACCTCGTCCCGGACGGCCTTGATCAGCTCGCGGGTCGCCTTGCCCGCCTTCTCCTTGTCGACCAGGAAGGAGACCCAGGAGGGCAGGTAGGAGTACTGGACGGCGACGATCGCGGTGTCGCCGCCGTGCAGGTACTCCAGGGACTCGGCGACGTTCGGGTCGACCCAGCCGCTGCCGGTGGTCCCGGCGACGGCGAGGACGGCGCGGTCGAAGGCGCCGGTGCGCCGCAGCTCGCGCACCGCGAGCCGGGCCTGGGCGCGGAAGGGCTCCTCCTCGTCGGCCTCGGCGGCGAAGGCGCGGGGCAGCTCGGAGCTGACGTAGACGCGCACGGGGTCGAGGGCGGGCTTGCCGGTGACGCGCGCGATCTGCTCCTCGCCGAGCACCGTCCCGGTGAAGTTGCGCCCCTGGAAGCCCAGGTCCTGCCAGCGGATCAGGGAGCCGGGGCCGCCGGAGACGAGGGCGGAGGCGGGCGGGGTGATGCCGTCCTTGGTGCCGCCGTTGGTGGCCTCGGAGATGCGGTCGGCGATGTCGATGACGCCCCGGTCGAAGACGACGTCCCGGACGCCCACGGTGACCACGGCGGCGGTGACGAGCAGCCCGACCGCGATGGCGACCGGCCGGGGGAGCAGCCGGTCCAGGACCCGGATCAGCCGCCGGGCCCCGAGCCGCACGAGCCGGGCGAACACCACGAGCAGGGCGCACAGCACCACGGCCAGCAGGGCGATCATCGGGGTGTGCCAGGTGAGCGAGGGCGCCAGGCCCTGCAACTGGCGCAGCCTGCGCTGGGCGTGGGCGCTGTCGGAGACGAACCAGACGGTGAGCAGGGGCGCGGCCACCCAGAAGACCTGCCAGGCCCTGGTCCGTACGCGGTGCGAGAGGCGGGGGACCCGGGGCACCAGGGCGACGGCCCGCGCGAGGGCGAGCAGCAGGGTGCCCAGGAGGTAGCCGATGGCGCCGGTGATGCCGCCGACGACGCCCTGGAGCAGCCAGGGCCGGGGCACGAGCGAGGGGGTGAGCGAGGCCCAGAAGAAGAACACGGCGACGGCGACGGGGGTGAGGGCGGGCCAGCGCCGCACGAAGCGGGAGGGGTCGGAGCGGTGCAGGTAGGGGTGACGGGCGAAGGCACGCACCCCGGCGACGAAGGGCGTCCGCCCCAACGCCCGCACCCTCACGCGCGCCCCGCGCCCCGCACTCGTCTCACCCATGATCACCACGCTAATGGAGCGGGAGACGGGGCGCAGACGCGCACGTGGCGGGACGGAACCCGCGAGGCGCCCCCCCCTACGTCCGCGTCAGCACCACCTCGACCGCCTTCACGCTCGTCCAGACCTCCACCCCGTCCGCGAGCCCCAGCTCCGCTCCCGCCTGTGGGGTCACCTCCGCGATCAGGTCCGGGGCCTGCGGCGACGTGACCAGGACCCGTAGGCGGCTGCCCACCGTGGTCAGTTCGCGGACCGTGCCCGGCCAGACGTTGCGCGGGCTGCCCGACGGGCGGTCGCGGTGCAGTGACACCGCCTCCGGGGGGATGACGGCGAGCGCGGGTTCTCCCGGGGGCAGGGGTTCCGCCGCCACCAGGGTCGCGCCGTCCGGGAGGGACAGGCCCTCCGGGGTGGTCGTGCCCTGCCAGGCGTTGCGGCCCAGCATCCGGGCCACCCACGGCGACCTGGGGTGGCGGGTCACCTCGGCCGGCGGGGCGTCCTGGAGCGTGCGGCCGTCCTCCAGGAGCAGGACCCGGTCGGCCAGCGACACCGCCTCCACCGGGTCGTGCGTCACGATCAGGCAGACCCCGCCGAAGCCCGCCAGGTGGGTGCGCAGGGTGTGCCGCACGTGCGCGCGCGTCGTCTGGTCCAGGGCCGCCAGCGGCTCGTCCAGGAGCAGCAGCCGGGGGCGCGAGGCCAGGGCGCGGGCCAGGGCGACGCGCTGGGCCTGGCCGCCGGAGAGCTGGGCGGGCCTGCGGTGCGCCAGGTGGCCGACGCCGAGCCGGTCCAGCCAGGCCCGGGCCTCCCGCCGGGCCTCGGCGCGCGGCACGCCCCGGGTGCGCAGCCCGTACGCCGTGTTCGCCAGCGCGTTCAGGTGCGGGAACAGCGCCCCGTCCTGCGGCACCCACGCGACCCCGCGCCGGTGCGGTGCCAGCGCGCCCACCTCCTCGTCGCCCAGGCGCAGTTCGGCGTACGAACGGTCGGTGAGGCCGAGCAGGGCCCGCAGCAGCGTCGTCTTCCCGGCGCCGTTCGGGCCGACCACCGCGATGGTGGTGCCGGGTTCCGCCGACAGGGTCAGGGTGTTGAAGCCGGTCAACTCCGCGTGCAGCGACCAGCGTTCACCGGAGGCGTACGAGGGCGGGGCCACGGTTCCGGGGACCGGTGCCGGCTCCTCGTCCCGCACCTCCTTCGCCGCCCCCCGCACCGCCCCGGTGAACCGGCCGCGCAGCGACACCAGCACCGCCATCGCGATCACGAGCAGCAGCAGCGACACCGAGGTCGCCGCCTCCGGGTCGTCCTGGAGCAGCAGGTACACCTGGAGCGGGAGGGTCTGGGTGGTGCCGGGCAGGTTCCCGGCGAAGGTGATCGTGGCGCCGAACTCGCCCAGCGCCCGCGCCCAGGTGAGCGCCGCGCCCGCGACCAGGCCGGGGGCGACCATGGGGAGGGTGACCGTGCGGAAGACCTTCAGGGGGGACGCGCCGAGCGACGCCGCGGTCTCCTCGTAGCGCGGGCTCAGCCCGGCCAGCGTGCCCTCCAGGCTGATCACCAGGAACGGCATCGCGACGAAGGTCGCGGCGACGACCGCGCCGGAGGTCTGGAACGGCAGGGTGAGCCCGAACCAGGACTCCAGCCACGGCCCGAGCACCCCGCGCCGCCCGAACGCGAGCAGCAGCGCCACCCCGCCCACGGTCGGCGGCAGCACCATCGGCAGCAGCACCAGGGACCGTACGACCGCCTTGCCGGGGAAGTCGACCCGGGCGAGCAGCCAGGCCAGCGGCACCCCGAGCAGCAGGGACAGGCCCAGCGACCACAGCGAGACGACGAGGGAGAGCTTCAGGGCCTGGACGGACTCCTCGGAGGTGAGGTGGGCGCCCAGTTCGCCCCACGAGGTGCGGCTGAGGATGCCGACCAGCGGCAGCAGCAGGAACGCCACGGCCACCAGCGCGGGCACCGCGAGCGCCAGCGGCGCCCGCCGCGCGCTCGTCGCGGAGGCGCGCCGGGCCCGGCGGACGGACCGGGTCCGGCGCGCGGCCGCGGAGCGGGGCGCGGCGGCGTCGTCCGGCGCCGGCCGCGCGCCCTGCGGTTCCTGCGGGTCCTTACGGACCGGGGCCTTGGGTGCTGTCATCGGGCCCGCCCTACGGCTGCTGGAACCCCGCGTCCGCGAGGATCTTCTGGGCCTCCGACGTGGACAGCCACTTCACGAACTCCTCGGCCGCGGCGGCGTCCTTGGAGGACTTCAGCGAGGCCGCCGGGTACTCGGCGATCGCGTTCTGCGCGTCCGGGATGTCCACGGTGACGACCTTGTCGCCGGACTTCAGGGTGTCGGTCTTGTAGACGATGCCCGCGTCGGCCTCGCCGAGCTCCACCTTGGAGAGCACGGCGCGCACGTTGGGCTCCTGGGAGACCGGCTTGACCGTGATCTTCTGGGCGTCCAGCACCTTCTTGCTGTACCGGCCCACCGGCACCTCGGGCGCCGCCAGGACGACCTTCAGCTTGGTGTCGGCCAGGTCCTTCAGCGCGCCGACCTTGTGCGGGTTGCCCTTGGCGGCGGCGATGACCAGGCGGTTCTTGGCGATGACGGTCGGCGTGCCCGTCTCGCCCTTGAGGCCGTCCATGGTCTTGGTGTCGGCGGTGACCAGCGCGTCGGCCGGCGCACCCTGCTTGACCTGGGCGGCGAGCTCCTGGGACCCGGCGAAGGAGAACTTCACCGTGGTGCCCGGGTGCGCCTTCTCGTACGCGGCGCCGGCCGTCTTGAAGACGTCGGTGAGCGAGGCCGCGGCCAGCACGGTCAGCGTCTTCGACTGGGCGGCCGGGGACTGCGTGGAGTCCGCCTTCTTGGTGTCGTCCTTGCCGCCGCCGCAGGCGGCGAGCGGGACGAGCAGGGCGGCGGTGAGCACCGCGGCGGCGGTGCGGCGCGGCGTGAGGGCGAGGGTGGAGAGGGACATGTCGGGAGTGACCTCGTATCAGCTGCGGTCGATGTGGACGTTGGTGGACTTCACGCGGGCGGTCGCCCGCATGCCCACTTCGAGGCCGAGCTCCTCGACCGCCTCGCGCGTCAGCAGCGAGACGAGCCGGTGCGGCCCTGCCTGGATCTCCACCTGGGCCGCGACGTCGCCGAGCTTGACGGCGGTCACGATCCCCGGGAAGGCGTTGCGCGCGGAGGTGTACGAGGCGTCCTCGTCACCGCCCCCGCCCTGGCCGACCTCGATGGAGAAGGCGGCCAAGTCCTTGCCGTCGATGAGCCGCCGGCCGCTCTCGTCGCGATGGGTCGCGACGCGCCCGGCGTCGGCCCAGCGCCGCGCGGTGTCGGGGCTGACGCCCAGGAGCCGGGCCGCCTGCCCGATCGTGTAGGACTGCATGTGCGTCAAGGTAGGCCGGGGCAGCTCTCATTTGCAACCAATTGGGTCGGGATATCCAAGCAGATGAGAGACGGGTCGGAGGAATCTACCAAGGTGGGTGGAGGGGCCGCGGCTGGGGGTGGGGCCCATGCGGAGGCCCCCACCTCCCGGCGGCGAAGGGGGTGCCGGGGGAGGAGGGGGCCGGGGTGCGCGTACGTGCCGGGGCCGGGGCCCGTACCGAGGGCTACGGGCGCAAGGCGTCCTAGAGGTCGAACTCGTGCGGCGGCAGGTCGAGGGCGTAGCAGGCCTCGCGGACCACGGCCTGCTCGTCCTTGTCGAAGTCGCCGTCGGCGCCGCCGATGACGATGCCGATCTGGATCACGGCGCGCGCCTCGGCGGGCTTCTTCTTGGCCTTGGCGACCTCCTGCAGGACGCTGACCTTGCCGAAGTCGAAGTCCTGGGTGAGCTTGTCGAGGTACTCCTCGAAGCGGCGGCGCAGGTCGTCGGCGGGGAAGTTCTGGAGGACCTCGTTGCTGCCGATGAGCTGGGCGACGCGGCGGCGCTCGGAGGGGTCGACGGTGCCGTCGGCGGCGGCGACCAGGGCGCACATCGCCATGCTGGCGTCGCGGAAGGCGCCGCTCTTGAGGTCGTTCTTCTTCGCCACGAGCTGGTCCTGCATCGTCGACGCGGATTCCTTGATGCGGTCCCACAGGGCCATGGGGGCTCCAGATTCTGGTTCGGGGTCGTGGGCGTACCGTCGGCGCGGTACTGCCCGGTGAGCACCTCTACAACGCTGTAGAAGGCGGAAGGGTTCCCGCGCGTGCGGATCCCGTACGCGCGCCCCGTCCCCCAGCCGTACGCGCGCCCCGCACCTCCGCCCCCCCACCCCCACACGCGCCCCGCACCCCCGCCCCGTACGCCCGACGGCACACCCGAGCTGCGACCCCCCGCACCCCGGGTCAGCATGGGGGCATGTCAGGTGCCGGCAAGACCACGACCTCGTCCTGGCGGGCCTGGCTGCTCGACGGCCTCAGCGAACAGACGGCCCGTCACCCCGGGCCGCACGGCGAGCTGCCCGAGGAGCACCAGGGCCACCGCTGGTGGCGGGTCATGTGCCTCACCGGCGTGGACTACTTCTCCACCCTCGGCTACCAGCCCGGCATCGCCGCGCTCGCCGCCGGGCTCCTCTCGCCCCTGGCCACCGTCGTCCTGCTCGCCCTGACGCTCGCCGGGGCGCTGCCCGTCTACCGCAGGGTGGCCAAGGAGTCCCCGCACGGCGAGGGGTCGATCGCGATGCTGGAGCGGCTGCTGCCCTGGTGGTCGGGGAAGATCTTCGTCCTGGTGCTGCTCGGCTTCGCCGCCACCGACTTCACGATCACCATCACCCTCTCGGCCGCCGACGCCGCCGCGCACGCGGTGGAGAACCCGTACGCACCGCACTTCTTCGAGGGCGGCAACATCTGGATCACGCTGGTCCTGGTGGCGGCGCTGGGCGCGGTGTTCCTCAAGGGGTTCCGGGAGGCCATCGGCGTCGCCGTGGTCCTGGTCGGCATCTACCTCACGCTCAACGTGGTCGTCCTGTGCACCGCCTTCGCGCACGTCTTCGGGCACACCGTCGTGATCGACGACTGGTGGAGGGCGATGACCGCCGAGCACTCGTCGCCGCTGGTCATGGTCGGCGTGGCGCTGCTGGTCTTCCCCAAGCTCGCGCTCGGCATGTCCGGCTTCGAGACGGGCGTGGCGGTGATGCCGCAGGTGCGGGGCGCGGACTCGGACACGTACGAGAATCCCGCCGGCCGCATCCGCGACACCCGCAAGCTGCTCACCACGGCCGCCGTCATCATGAGCTGCTTCCTGCTGCTGTCCAGCCTGGCGACGACGCTGCTGATCCCGCAGCACGAGTTCGAGAGCGGCGGCAAGGCGAACGGCCGCGCCCTGGCCTACCTCGCGCACGCCTACCTGGGCGAGGGCTTCGGCACGGTGTACGACGTCTCGACGATCTGCATCCTGTGGTTCGCGGGGGCCTCCGCGCTGGCCGGGCTGCTCAACCTGGTGCCGCGCTACCTTCCGCGCTACGGCATGGCGCCGGAGTGGACGCGCGCGGTGCGGCCCCTGGTCCTGGTGTTCATGGCGATCGCGGTCGGGATCACGCTGTACTTCCGGGCGAGCGTGGACAAGCAGAGCGGGGCGTACGCGACCGGGGTGCTGGTCCTGATGCTGTCCGCGTCCTTCGCCTCGGCCGCGGCGGCCCGCCGCAGCGGCCACCGCAAGGCAGCGGCGGGGTTCGCGCTGGTCACGGTCGTCTTCGCGTACACCCTGGTCACCAATGTGGTGGAACGCCCCGACGGCATCAAGATCGCGCTGCTGTTCATCCTGGCGATCGTCGTCTTCTCCTTCGCCTCCCGTGTCCACCGGGCCTTCGAACTGCGCACCAGCGAGGTCACGCTGGACACGGAGGCGCAGCGCCTGGTGGACGTGGCGGGGACGCAGGGGCCGCTGCGGATCATCGCGAACGAGCCGCAGGAGCACACGACGGTGGCCTACCGGGCGAAGGAGTACTCGCAGCGGGAGGACACCCACATCCCGGGCGGCGGCCCGGTGATCTTCCTGGAGGTGTTCGTGCGGGACTCCTCGGAGTTCGACGCGCCGCTGGTGGTGCGGGGGGACACCAAGTACGGGGTGCGCCGGCTGCGGGTGGAGGGGCCGACGGTGCCGAACACGATCGCGGCGGTGCTCCTGGAGCTGCGCGAGCGCACGGACGAGGTGCCGCACGTGTACTTCAACTGGACCGAGGGGGACCCGGTGAGCCACCTGCTGCGCTTCCTGGTGTTCGGCGACGGCGAGGTGGCCCCGGTCACCCGCGAGGTCCTCCGCCGCGCGGAACCGGACTTGTCGCGGAGGCCGAGGGTGCACGTGGGGTGAGGGGGGCGGGGGCGGCGCGCGGGTGGGGGCGGCCCGCACCCCGTGCGCCAGGGCCAAGAAGCGCGCCCCGCCCCCGTGGGCCCGGCCCCCACCCCCCTCACAACCCCGACACCCGAAACACCCCCCGCACCACCTCCCCCTCCAACCGCAACAGCGCCCCCGCCCCGCTCACCAGCTCCCCCCGCTCCACGCACCCCCGCGCGTCCAGGGCCACCCGGTGCCACAGGGCCGGGCACGACAGCAGGGTGCGCGGGTCCACCTCCACCCGGCCGCCCTCCGCGTCCCGCAGCACCAGGCGCTGCGACACCCCCTCCGACCACCGCACCGCCACCAGCCGGTCCGTCCGCACCACCCGCGGGCCCAGCAGGCCGCGGCTCTCCAGGTAGCCCGGGCCCGCGCGCACCCGGGCCGGGTACAGGACCGTGAAGAGCAGCGCGGCCAGGAAGACCCACAGCACCGCCCGCGGCCAGGTCAGTTCACCGTCGCCGCCGTCGACCGCCAGCAGCAGCACCAGCAGGAGCGCCGCGCACCGTACGGCGTCCCGCACCTCACCCGCCCACGACTCGTCGCACACCACCGCGTTGTCGGATCCCATGGTCGCGACGGTAGGAGCGGAGCACCCCCCGCCGATACGGGCCGGGGCCACCTTGACGCGCAACTGGCGCACTCCTGACGGCCCTTTCACGCCAGCGGCCGTCCAGCCATCAAGAACGCGTGAAGAGCGCACGCCGCGGCGCAAAGAACGCGCCAGGGCCGGTCGCCCCGGCAGGGGGGCCGCCGCACGCTGAGCGGACGTGAAACGAAGGAGTCCGCCGCCCATGTCCGCCCCGCCCGCCGACCCCGGCGCACCCGTGCACGAGAAGCACGTACAGCACGACCTGAACGACCAGAACGACCAGCACCAGAGGCACGAGCAGCACGGGCGACGCCAGCAACCCACCGACCCCACCGCCCCCCACAAACTCACCACCCTCACCGGCCTCGCCGCCCTCTCCCTCGACGCCATGGCCTCCGTCGCCTACGGGCCCGAGGCGATCGTCCTGGTGCTGGCCGCCGCCGGTGCGCACGGGCTCGGGTTCACGCTCCCCGTCACCCTCGCCATCGCCGCCCTCCTCGCCGTCCTGGTGGCGTCCTACCGCCAGGTGATCGCCGCCTTCCCCGACGGCGGCGGCAGCTACGCCGTCGCCAAGGCGCACCTGGGGCGGCGCACCAGCCTGGTCGCCGCCGCCTCGCTCGTCCTGGACTACGTCCTGAACGTCGCGGTCGCCGTCACCGCCGGCGTCGCCGCCCTCACCTCCGCCTTCCCCGCCCTGTACGACGACCGCCTGGTCATCTGCCTGGGCGTGCTGGTCCTGGTCACCGCCGTGAACCTGCGCGGCGTCGTCGACTCGGCGCGGGTGTTCCTGCTGCCCACCGCCGTGTTCGTGGGGTCGGTCCTGGCGCTGATCGCGGTCGGGCTGTTCCGCGACGCCCCCGTCTCCACCGCCGCCTCCGCCGGGCACGCCTCCGCGCTCGCCGACGACGCCACCACCGTCGGCGCGCTGCTGCTGCTCAAGGCGTTCGCCTCCGGCTGCTCGGCGCTCACCGGCGTGGAGGCCATCGCCAACGCCGTGCCGAGCTTCCGCGCCCCGGCCGCCCGCCGCGCCCAGCGCGCCGAGGTCGCGCTGGGCGCGCTCCTCGGCGTGATGCTGATCGGGCTCTCGGTCCTCATCTCCCGCTTCGGACTCCAGCCGGTCGAGGGCGTCACCGTCCTCGCCCAGCTCGCCGACGCCTCGGTCGGCCACAACTGGGCCTTCTACCTGGTGCAGTTCGCGACCATGCTGCTGCTCGCGCTGTCCGCCAACACCTCCTTCGGCGGGCTGCCCGTCCTGCTGAAGCTGCTGGCCCGCGACAACTACCTGCCGCACGTCTTCGGCCTGAAGGCCGACCGCCAGGTGCACCGCCACGGCGTGCTCGCCCTGGCCGCCGTCTCCGCCGCCCTGCTCGTCTTCTCCGGCGGCGACACCAACACCCTGGTCCCGCTCTTCGCGATCGGCGTGTTCGTCGGCTTCACCCTGGCCCAGCTCGGTATGGTCCTGCACTGGCGGGCCACGCGGCAGTGGGCGCAGGCCCTGCTCAACGGCGCCGGCGCGGTGCTCACCGGCGTCAGCGCCGTCGTCGTGACCGCCACCAAGTTCCACGACGGCGCCTGGCTGGTCGTGGTGGCCCTGCCGCTGCTCGTGGCCGGCTTCGAGGCGGTGCACCGGGCGTACGCGAGGATCGGCGAGCGCCTCGAGGTCGGGCGCGTCCCCGAACCCCCGCACCGCGACCGCTCGTTGGTGGTCGTCCCGGTGTCCTCGCTGACCCGGGTCACCAGCGAGGCGCTGACCGCCGCCGTGTCGCTGGGCGACGAGGTGCGCGCGGTGACCGTGTGCCACGCCGACCCGGAGGACCGCGAGCGGACCGAGGCGCTGGAGCGCGACTGGGCGCTGTGGGACCCGGGCGTGCCCCTGGTCCGCCTGACCAGCGAGCGCCGCACCCTGGGCCGCCCGGTCGTGGCGTACGTACGGGAGCTGGCCGAGGCCCGCCCGGGCACCAGGATCACCGTCCTCATCCCGGAGGCGGAACCGGCCCGGGTCTGGCAGCGGGTGCTGCAGAACCAGCGCGGCGCGGTCGTGGCGCACGCCCTGCGCCGGGACACCGACGCGGCGATCTGCCGCCTGCGCCTGCGGATCTGAGCCGCCACCCCACCGGTTCCGTGCGGCAGCTCCGCGCCACCAACCCCCCTCCCGAAGCGGGGGCCTGCCCCACCCCCCTTCGTCACGCCTGCCACATGGTTCGCGTGTCACTCCTCAACCACCCTTGTCCCCATGCCGAGTTACGCGTCCCGATACGCACCCCGCGCCCGCTCCCGTTCCCGCGCCCTGGCCCTCGCCCTCTCCGCTTCCGCCGTCGCCGCCACCCTCACCGCCGCCGCGACCCCCGCCTCCGCCGCCCCCGCCCCGCTGGCGTGGCGGTCCTGCGCCCAGGAGCAGGGGCCGCGCGAGCAGGAGTGCGCCGACCTCTCCGTGCCCCTGGACTACCGGGACCCCGGAGGGGAGCGCGTCAGGATCGCCGTGTCGCGGCTGCGCTCCGACCGTCCGGCGGCCCGGCGCGGCACCCTGCTGCTGCTCGCGGGCGGCCCCGGCTCCTCCGGGGTGCAGCGGCTGACGCAGAAGGGCGCGGCGCTGCGGGCGGCCACGGAGGGCGCGTACGACATCGTCACCCTGGACCCGCGCGGCGTCGGCGGCAGTACGAAGAAGGGGTGCGGGATCGCGCCCGCGGACCGGTACATGGTGACCCTGCGCGGCTGGCCGGGGCCGGACGGGGAGATCGGCGAGAACGCGGCCCGCGGGCGGCGCGTCGCCGAGGCGTGCCACCGCAACGGCGGTGCCCTGGTGGCCAGTTACACCACCGCCAACGAGGTGCGCGACATCGAGTCGCTGCGCCGCGCGGTCGGCGCGGAGAAGCTCTCCGCCTGGGGCACCTCCTACGGCGCGTACGTCGGCGCGGTGTACGCGCAGCGCCACCCGGGGCGCACCGACCGCTGGGTGCTCGACAGCGCGGGCGACCCGGACCCGCGGCGGCTGGCGCGCGGCTGGCTGGCCAACATGGCGCGGGGCGCCGAGGACCGCTTCCCGGACTTCGCCGCCTGGGCCGCCGACCCGGCGCGCGGGGAGCTGCGGCTGGCCGAGCGGCCCGAGCGGGTGCGCGGGCTGTTCCTGGACCTGGCGGCGCGGCTCGACCGGGCGCCGCGCGCGACGGCCACGGCCCCGCTGACCGGCAACACCCTGCGCCAGGCCCTCCAGCTGGCCCTGTACGGCGGCGACGGGCCGTTCACCGAGCTGGCCCGGCTGATCAGGGACGCGGGCGACCCGGAGGCGACCCCGGTGCTCCCGGCGGCGCTCTCGGGCCCGATGCCCGACGAGGACGCGGCCGTGACGGTCGCCGGGATCTGCAACGACGTGGCGATGCCGGGCGACCTGGCCGCGTACGAGCGCGCGGTGCGGGCGGACCGGGCCCGCCACCCGCTGACGGCCGGGATGACGGCGAACGTGCTGCCCTGCGCGTTCTGGAAGGACGTGACGCACGAGAAGCCGGTGCGGATCACCGGCCGGGGCCCGTCGAACGTGCTCATTGTGCAGAACCTGCGCGACCCCGCCACTCCGTACGCGGGCGCCCAGAAGCTGCGCGAGGCGTTCGGGCCGCGGGCCCGCATGGTCGCGGTGGACAGCGGCGGCCACGGCTCCTACCTGGGCACGGGCAACGCCTGCGGGAACACGCTGGTCAGCCGGTTCCTGACGGAGGGGCGGCGTCCCGCGGGCGACGTGCTCTGCGCGGCGGACTGGTCCGGGCGGATGAATTAACTGACTGACGTCATGTCAGATAGTGGATCTGACTGATCGTCATGGCTTCCTGTTCTCGAACGCAGTGGCCGAACGCGCCGGGCGACCATCCCCCTTTCGTGGTCGCCCGGCGCAGGTCTGTCCGGCCCGACCGGGACGAAAGCAGGAGCCCCGATGACACTCGCCCGACGCCTCAACGTCGTTGGTCTGGTGCTCGCGCTGTTGATGAGCCTCCCCTCGTGGGCAACCGTCGGCAGCCTCTCGGCCGCCGCCGGGCGCGGCGCCTCCGGCGCGGTCCCCGGCCAGGGCAAGTACCCCGTCGGCGAGGACGGCCTGCCGGTCGACCGGGTCCGCCCGGGCGACTCGGTGCGCTGGGTGGTGAACCTGCCCGACCTCGCCCCCGGCGAAGGCTCCCTCTCGGTCACCGACCGCGTCGACCACCGCCTCGCGGTCGAGGACGGCTCACTGCGACTGCCACCGGGCGTCGAGGCCCGGGGCACGGACGGGGGACTGCGCATCACCGGCCGTTATCCCCAGGGTGTGGAAGGCCCGGCCACCGTCGCCGACGTCCCCTTCCGGGGCGGTGCCGCGAGAGCCGGGGTCGACCCGGGGGACTACTACGCCGACGGCCGGTCGGCGTACAGCCATGTCCGGGGCTGGCGCGCCGCGCGCGTCGACGGCCCCTCGGCGGGCGTCCGGCTCACCGTGCTCGACGCGACCGGCACGCCCCTGGAGGGCTACACCGGCAGGCGGTTGACGGACGGCGTCCTCGACCTGGGCGGCCTGGGCTACCCGGCCCACCACGGGCGGGACACCTCGCGGATCACGGTCACGGCGGAGGGCGGCAAGGGCGCCGCCCGGCTCGTCGTGGCCTTCACCGGTGACGCCCCGCAGGTCTCGTACCGTACGGCCGTGCTGTCCGGGAACGACGGCGACGAGGTCCAGGGCAGCGTGCGCACCCCGAGCGGCGCGCTGCGGGCGGCGGCGGTACGGATCGTCGCGCCGCCGCGCGCGTCGGCGTCCCCGTCAGCGCCCGCCACTGCTTCCGCGTCGCCGTCCGGTTCGGCCTCGCCGTCCGGGGCCCCGGGGGCGCCCGCGAACCACCGGCGCTCGCCCGCGAACGAGCGGGCGGAGAAGCCGGCGGTCCGGCAGGGGCCGATGCCCCGCACCGAGCGCCGCTCCGGGTCGCGAGCCGTGGAGTCGTGCACGCCGGATGCGGCGTTCACCGACTGCCAGCGGTACACCTACTCCGGCACGGACCAGTTCTTCACGGTCCCGGCCGGCGTCTCCAGCGTCCAGGCCCGGATGTGGGGCGCGGGCGGCGGCGGCGTCAAGCGCGAGTACTACTCGGGCCAGCGCGGCGGCGGTGGCGGCGGCTTCACCCTCGGCACGCTCGCGGTGACCCCCGGCCAGCAGCTGTTCCTCATGGTCGGCCAGGGCGGCCAGATGAACAGCGTCGGGACGCCCTACGGATACGGCGGCCCCGGTGGCGCCGGGCGCACCGACGCCACCGGCGCCTCCGGCGGCGGCATGTCGACGGTGTGGACCAAGGCGGGCACCGCCGACTGGGCCATGACGCTGGTCGCGGGCGGTGGCGGAGGCTCCTCACCGGGAGCGGACACCAACACCCCGGTGCCGGGCGGTGGCGGTGGCACGTCCGGCGGCCAGGACAACCAGCCCAGGTTCTCCGGCCGGGGCGGCACCCAGACGGCGGGCGGTGCGGCGGCGACCGACGGCGGCTGCCCCATCGCGGCCGCCGCGGGACGCTCCCGCTGGGGCGGCGACGGCGCCAGCGCCCAGACCAACGAGGGCGGCGGCGGCGGTGGCGGCGGCTACTTCGGCGGCGGCGGCGGCCGCTGCCAGCTCAGCTCCGGCGGCAACGACCTGAACGGCATGGGCGGCGGCGGCTCCGGCTTCACCGGCGGTACGGGCGTCACCAACGCCCGTACCAACAACGGTGCCATGAGCACCGCGAACGCCACGGGCAGCGACTCCGGCGGCAAGGACGAGGCGTTCTACCGCAGCGGCATCGGCACCGGCGGCGGCCAGACCGCCGGCGGCAACGGCGAGATCGTGATCCAGTGGGTCACCAAGGTCGGCCTGTCGGTGAAGAAGACCCCGGCCACCGGTTCGTACACGCCCGGCGAGAAGCTCACGTACACCATCGAGGTCGCCAACGCGGGCCCCGCCCCGGCGACCGGCGCCCGCGTGACCGACACGCTCCGGGACGCGCTCAAAGGCTTCACCTGGACCTGTGCGACGAGCGGTGCCGGCAACTCCTGCGGGACCAAGACCTCCGGTACGGGGGACATCGACCAGCTGGTGAACCTCGCGGCGGGCGGCAAGGTGACCTACACGGTCACCGGGACGGTGCCCGCCGACACGACCGGCAACCTGAACAACAGCGCCTTCGTCACCCGGCCCTCCGGCACCACCGACGACAACTGCAAGACGTCCTGCCGCTCCGACTCCGCCCTCGACGCTGAGCCCAAGGCGGGCCTGGAGATCAGCAAGGTCCTGCTGACCTCGCCTGTCGTCCCCGGCCAGCAGGTCCAGTGGCGGATCACGGTCAAGAACAACGGCCCCTCGCGCGCCCGCAACGTCGTCGTCCGCGACACCGCCCCGGACGGGGTGGTCTTCACGTCCATGCGCGGCGACACGTCCTGCACCTACTTCGGCGACCGCAAGGAGTACGTGTGCGGCCCCGGCGCCATCGACCCCGGCGCCTCCCTCACCTGGACCCTCAGCGGCGACCTCGACGCCGACGCCACGGGCGTCCCGGAGAACAAGGCCACCGTCGAGGGCGGCCCCGACCCGTCCGCCTCCACGCGCACCGCCACCGCGTCGCCGTCCACGGCCACGCCCCGGGCGGGCCTGGAGGTCACCAAGGTCCTGGTCACTTCGCCGGTCGTGCCGGGCGAGAAGGTCGAGTGGCGGGTGACGGTCAAGAACAGCGGCCCGTCGCGCGCCCGGAACGTGGTCGTGAAGGACAAGGTCCCGGCGGGCGTGACCGGCGCGACGATGACGGGAGCGTCCACCTGCACGCTCACCGGCGGCGAGTTCACCTGCCCCGCCGTCGACATCGCCTCCGGCGCCTCGGCGACCTGGACGCTGTCCGGCACGCTCGACGCGGACGCGACGACGACGCCGACGAACACGGTGACGGTGACGGGCGGCCCGGACCCGAGCGCCAGCGAGCGTACGGCGTCGGCCTCCACCTCGGTCTCCCCGCAGCCGAAGGCGAACCTGGAGGTCACCAAGGTCCTGGTCACCTCCCCGGTCGTCCCGGGCGAGGCGATCGAGTGGCGGGTGACGGTCAAGAACAGCGGCCCGTCCCGCGCCCGCAACGTCGTCGTGAAGGACAAGGTCCCGGCGGGCGTCACCAACGCCACCATGACTGGTGCCTCCACCTGCACCCTCACCGCTGGCGAGTACTCCTGCGCGGCGGCCGAGATCGCCGCGGGTGCCTCCGCGACCTGGACCCTGAAGGGCACCCTGGACGCCGCCGCGACCTCCGCCCCGGCCAACGGCGTGACGGTGACGGGTGGTCCGGACCCGTCCGCCTCCTCCCGTACAGCCTCGGCGTCCGCGACGACGGCGGAGTCGCGCGCGAACCTGGTGGTCACCAAGGTGCTGGTCACCTCCCCGGTCGTGCCGGGCGAGAAGGTCGAGTGGAAGGTGACCGTCAAGAACAACGGGCCCTCCAAGGGCCGCGACATCGTGGTCAAGGACAAGGTCCCGGCCGGCATCACCGGCGCGACGATGACCGGCGACTCCGCCTGCACCCTCGCGAGCGGCGCGTACTCCTGCGCCGCCGTCGACCTGGACCCGGGCGCCTCGGCGACCTGGACGCTGTCCGGCACGCTCGACGCGAACGCGACCACCACGCCCACCAACTCCGTGACGGTGACGGGCGGCCCGGACCCGAGCGCCAGCGAGCGCACGGCGTCCGCGTCGACGTCGGAGTCGCCGCAGCCGAAGGCAAATCTGGTGGTCACCAAGGTGCTCGTCACCTCCCCGGTGGTGCCGGGTGAGGCGATCGAGTGGAAGGTGACGGTCAAGAACAACGGCCCGTCCCGTGCCCGTGACGTCGTGGTCAAGGACAAGGTGCCCGCGGGCGTCAACTCGCCCTCGATGACGGGTGACTCGGCCTGCACGCTGACCGGCGGCGAGTACTCCTGCGCGGCGGTGGGGATCGCGGCGGGCGCCTCCGCGACCTGGACCCTGAAGGGCACCCTCGACCCGGACGCCACCACCACGCCGACGAACGCGGTGAAGGTGACGGGCGGCCCGGATCCCTCCGCGTCCGAGCGCACGGCGTCCGCGTCCACGTCGGAGTCGCCGCAGGCCAAGGCGAACCTGGTGGTCACCAAGGTGCTCGTCACCTCGCCGGTCGTGCCGGGCCAGGAGATCGAGTGGAAGGTGACCGTCAAGAACAACGGTCCCTCCCGCGCCCGCAACGTCATCGTCAAGGACAAGGTCCCGGCGGGCGTCACCAACCCCACCATGACCGGCGCCTCCACCTGCACCCTCACCGCCGGTGAGTACTCCTGCGCGGCGGTGGAGATCGCGGCGGGTGCCTCCGCGACCTGGACCCTGAAGGGCACCCTCGACGCGAACGCCACGGCCGCCCCCGCCAACGGCGTGACGGTGACGGGTGGTCCGGACCCGTCCGCCTCCTCCCGTACAGCCTCGGCGTCCGCGACGACGGCGGAGTCGCGCGCGAACCTGGTGGTCACCAAGGTGCTGGTCACCTCCCCGGTGGTGCCGGGCGAGACGATCGAGTGGAAGGTGACGGTCAAGAACAACGGCCCGTCCCGTGCCCGTGACGTCGTCGTCAAGGACAAGGTGCCCGCGGGCGTCAACTCGCCCTCCATGACGGGCGATTCGGTCTGCACCCTCACCGGCGGTGAGTACTCCTGCGCGGCCGTCGAGATCGCCGCGGGCGCCTCGGCGACCTGGACCCTGAAGGGCACCCTCGACCCGGACGCGACGACCGCCCCGGCCAACGCGGTGAAGGTGACGGGCGGCCCGGACCCGAGCGCGTCCGAGCACGTCGCCTCCGCCGAGCCGTCGACGGCGGAGTCGCGCGCGAAGCTGACGGTCACGAAGGTGCTGGTCACCTCGCCGGTCGTCCCGGGCGGTCCCGTCGAGTGGCGGGTGACGGTCAAGAACGAGGGCCCGTCCCGGGCCCGGAACGTGGTCGTGAAGGACGAGGTCCCTGCGGGTGTCACCGGTACGTCGATGACCGGCGCGTCCGCGTGCACCCTCGCGTCCGGTACGTACACCTGCGCGCCCGTGGAGATCGCGGCGGGCGGGTCGGCTTCCTGGACGCTGAAGGGCACTCTGGACGCCGACGCGACGACCACGCCGACGAACTCGGTGAAGGTGACGGGCGGTCCCGACCCCTCCGCGTCCGAGCGCACGGCCGTGGCCTCCCCGTCCACCTCGCCGGAGCCCCGCGCGGGCCTGGAAGTCACCAAGGTGCTGGTCACCTCCCCGGTGGTGCCGGGCGAGGCGATCGAGTGGCGGGTGACCGTGAAGAACAACGGTCCCTCCCGCGCCCGTAACGTCATCGTGAAGGACAAGGTCCCGACGGGCATCAACTCGCCCTCGATGACCGGCTCTTCCGCCTGCACGCTCGCGTCCGGTACGTACTCCTGCGCGGCCGTGGAGATCCCGGCGGGCAGCTCCGCCACCTGGACGCTCAAGGGCACCCTGGACGCGAACGCCACCACCACCCCCGCCAACACGGCCACGGTGACGGGCGGCCCGGACCCCTCCGCGTCCGAGCGCACGGCGTCCGCGTCCACCTCGGAGTCGCCGCAGGCCAAGGCGAACCTGGAGGTCACCAAGGTCCTGGTCACCTCGCCGGTCGTGCCGGGCCAGGAGATCGAGTGGAAGGTGACGGTCAAGAACAGCGGCCCGTCCCGCGCCCGTGACGTCGTGGTCAGGGACGAGGTCCCGGCCGGTGTCAGCGGTACGACCATGACCGGCTCGTCCGCGTGCACCCTCGCCTCCGGTACGTACACCTGCGCGCCGGTGGAGATCGCGGCGGGCGCCTCGGCGACCTGGACGCTGAAGGGCACCCTGGACGCCGATGCCACGACCACGCCGACGAACTCGGTGAAGGTGACGGGCGGTCCCGACCCCTCCGCGTCCGAGCGCACGGCCGTGGCCTCCCCCTCCGCCTCCCCGGAGCCCCGCGCCGGCCTGGAGCTCTCCAAGGTCCTGCTCACCAACCCGGTCGTGCCCGGCCAGCAGGTGCAGTGGCGGGTGACCGTGAAGAACAACGGCCCCTCGCGCGCCCGTGACGTCGTGGTCAAGGACCAGGTCCCGGCCAACACCACCCAGGCCCGGATGCGCGCCGACGACGACGGGGCCGAGTGCCCGGTCGTGCGGTCCGTCGCCACCTGCCCGGCCGTCGAACTGGCCCCGGGCGCCTCCAAGTCGTACACCCTGACCGCCGTCCTCGACCCGGGCGCCACCACGGCCCCCGCCAACACGGCGACGCTCACCGGCGGCCCCGACCCCAGCGCGAGCGAGCGCAGCGCGTCGGCGACCCCGTCCGGCACGGTGGACCCGCGCGCCTCCCTTGAGGTCTCCAAGACGCTGCTGACCTCCCCGGTCGTCCCCGGCCAGGCCGTCCAGTGGCGGGTGAGCGTCAAGAACAACGGACCCTCGGTCGCCCGGAACGTCGTCGTGCGGGACACCGTCCCGGCGGGCGTGACGAACGCCGAGATGCACGCCGACAGCGACGGCACGCCCTGCCCGGTCACCGGCGGCGAGGCGGTCTGCCCGCCCGCCGAGCTGGGCGTCGGCGCGACCAAGACGTACACCCTGACCGGCACGCTCGACCCGGACGCCACGACCACCCCGACGAACGTCGTGAAGGTGACCGGCGGCCCGGACCCGAGCGCGAGCGAGCACACCGCGTCGGCGGAACCGACCGCGTCGCCCGAGCTCCGCGCCGACCTGACCCTGTCCAAGGTGCTGCTGACCAGCCCGGTCGTCCCGGGGCAGCAGATCCAGTGGCGGGTCACGGTCCGCAACAACGGCCCGTCGCGCGCCCGGAAGGTCCAGGTCAACGACCCGGTCCCGGCGGGCGTCTCCAACCCGTCGATGAAGGCCGACTCGGACGGCACCGACTGCCCCATCGGCAACGGCACGGCGGTGTGCCCGGAGACCGAACTGGCGCCGGGCGCGAGCAAGTCGTACACCCTGACCGCCACCCTGGACGCGGACCAGACGGCGACCCCCGTCAACACGGTCTTCGTGACCGGCGGCCCCGACCCCAGCCAGGGCAACAACACGGCGACCGCGGTCCCCAGCGAGTCCCCCGACGTACGGGCGCACCTGGAGATCTCCAAGGTCCTGCTGACCAACCCGGTGGTGCCGGGCGAGCAGGTGCGGTGGCGGGTCACGGTGAAGAACAACGGCCCGTCGAAGGCGCGCGACGTGGTGGTGCGGGACACGATCCCGACCGGCATCGTCGGCGCGACCATGACGGACGACGCCAACAGCACGTCCTGCACGGTCCGTTCGGGCACCGCCGAGTGCCCGGCGATCGAACTGGCCGTGGGCGCCACGCGTACGTACACCCTGACCGGGCGCCTCACGCAGGACGCGGTCAGCGTCCCGGCGAACGTGGCGACCGTGACCGGCGGCCCCGACCCCGACGGCGCCACCCACACCGCGACGGCCTCCCCGTCCGCGACGGTGGAGCCGCGCGCCTCGCTGGTGGTCACCAAGGTGCTGCTGACCTCCCCGGTGGTGCCGGGCGGGCACGTGGACTACCAGATCACGGTGACCAACAACGGTCCGTCGAAGGCCCGGAACATCGTGGTGCGGGACCGGGTCCCGGCGGGCCTGAACGACCCGGAGTTCACCACCGAGACGGACGAGCAGTGCACGATCACGGCGGGCGAGGCGGTCTGCCCGGCGTTCGACCTGGCGGTCTCGGAGTCGCGCTCGTTCTTCCTGGACGGCACCCTCGACCCGGACGCCACCGAGGCCCCGGAGAACGTCGTACGGGTCACGGGCGGCCCCGACCCGTCGGCCTCGGAGCACCGCGCGACGGCCCCGGCCACGGCGGCCGAGCCGGAGGCGGGCCTTGAGGTCTCGAAGGTCCTGGTCACGGACCCGGTGGTGCCCGGCGAGGCGATCGAGTGGCGGGTGACGGTGAAGAACAACGGCCCGTCGCGCGCCCGGAACGTGGTCGTGAAGGACAAGGTCCCGGCGGGCGTCTCGTCCCCGTCGATGACCGGCGACTCGGCCTGCACGCTGACGGCCGGCGAGTACTCCTGCGCGCCGGTGGAGATCCCGGCGGGCGGCTCGGTGTCCTGGACGCTGACGGGCACCCTGGACGCCGACGCGACGACCACGCCGACGAACTCGGTTCGGGTGACCGGCGGGCCCGACCCCTCGGCGTCCGAGCGCACGGCGGTGGCCTCGCCGTCCCTGACCCCGCGCAAGCGCGCCAACCTGGTGGTCACCAAGGTCCTGGTCACCTCGCCGGTGGTGCCGGGCGAGCAGATCGAGTGGCGGGTGACCGTCCAGAACAAGGGCCCGTCCCGGGCCCGTGACGTCGTGGTCGAGGACGAGGTCCCGGCGGGCGTGACCGGTGCCACGATGACGGGCGCCTCGGCGTGCACGCTGACCTCGGGCACGTACTCCTGCGCGCCGGTGGAGATCGCGGCGGGTGCGTCGGTGTCGTGGACGCTGACGGGCGTACTGGACGCGAACGCGACGACCACGCCGGCGAACTCGGTGAAGGTGACGGGCGGCCCGGACCCCTCGGCGTCGGTCCGCACGGCGGTGGCGACCCCGTCCGAGTCGCCGGTGACACGGGCGAAGCTGACGGTGACGAAGGTGCTGGTCACGTCCCCGGTGGTGCCGGGCGGACGGATCGAGTGGAAGGTGACGGTGAAGAACGACGGTCCGTCGCGGGCGCGTGACGTGGTGGTGAGGGACAAGGTGCCGTCGGGTGTGACGGGCGCGTCGATGTCGGGCGCGTCCAACTGCACGCTGAATGCTGGTGAGTTCGTGTGTGGCGCGGTGGAGGTCGCGGCGGGCGGGTCGGTGTCGTGGACGCTGACGGGCGTACTGGACGCGGACGCGACGGTGACGCCGACGAACTCGGTGACGGTGACGGGTGGCCCGGACCCGTCGGCCTCGGTCCGTACGGCGGTGGCTTCGCCGTCCGCCTCCCCGGAGGCGCGCGCCAACCTCGTCGTCACCAAGGTCCTGGTCACCTCCCCGGTCGTGCCGGGCGAGAAGATCGAGTGGAAGGTGACCGTCCAGAACAACGGTCCTTCCCGGGCCCGTGACGTGGTGGTGAAGGACAAGGTGCCGTCGGGTGTGACGGGCGCATCGATGACGGGTGCGTCCAACTGCGCACTGACTGCTGGTGAGTTCGTATGTGAGGCCGTGGAGATCGCGGCGGGTGCGTCGGTGTCGTGGACGCTGACGGGCGTACTGGACGCGAACGCGACGACCACGCCGGCGAACTCGGTCACGGTGACGGGCGGCCCGGACCCCTCGGCCTCGGTCCGTACGGCGGTGGCTTCCCCGTCCGAGTCCCCGGTGACACGGGCGAAGCTGACGGTGACGAAGGTGCTGGTCACGTCCCCGGTGGTGCCGGGTGAGCGGATCGATTGGCGGGTGACGGTGAAGAACGACGGTCCGTCGCGGGCGCGTGACGTGGTGGTGAGGGACAAGGTGCCGTCGGGTGTGACGGGCGCGACGATGTCCGGTGCCTCCAACTGCGCGCTGAGTGCTGGTGAGTTCGTGTGTGACGCGGTGGAGGTCGCGGCGGGTGCGTCGGCGTCGTGGACGCTGACGGGTGTACTGGACGCGGACGCGACGGTGACGCCCACGAACACGGTGACGGTGACGGGTGGCCCGGACCCCTCGGCGTCGGTGCACACGGCGGTGGCTTCGCCGTCCGGGTCGCCGTCCGCGCGGGCGAACCTCACGGTCACCAAGGTGCTCGTGACGTCGCCGGTGGTGCCTGGCCAGTCGGTGGAGTGGAAGGTGACCGTCAAGAACGACGGCCCCTCCCGCGCTCGTGACGTGGTGGTCAAGGACAAGGTCCCGGCGGGCGTCACCAACCCCACCATGACCGGCGACTCGTCCTGCACGCTGACCTCGGGCACGTACTCCTGCGCGCCGGTGGAGATCGCGGCGGGCGCGTCGGCTTCCTGGACGCTGACGGGCACGCTCGACGCCGACGCGACGACCACGCCCACGAACTCGGTCACGGTGACGGGCGGCCCCGACCCCTCAGCCTCGGTCCGTACGGCGGTGGCTTCGCCGTCCGCCTCTCCTGAGGCGCGCGCCGGCCTGGAGGTGTCGAAGGTGCTCCTGACCTCCCCGGTGGTGCCTGGCCAGTCGGTGGAGTGGGAGGTGACGGTCAAGAACAACGGACCGTCGCGGGCCCGTGACGTGGTCGTGCGGGACCGGGTCCCGGCAGGGGTCACCGGTGCGGCGATGTCCGGCGAGTCCGAGTGCGAGGAGACGAACGGCGAGTTCGTGTGCGAGCCGGTGGAGATCGAGGCGGGCGGTTCGGCGTCCTGGATCCTGAAGGGCGTACTGGACGCGGACGCGACGGCCGCACCGGTGAACACGGTGACGGTGACGGGCGGCCCCGACCCGTCGGCCTCGGTCCGTACGGCGGTGGCCTCCCCGTCCGCCTCCCCGGCCTCGCGGGCGAAGCTCACGGTGACGAAGGTGCTGGTCACGGCGCCGGTCGTGCCGGGTGAGCGGGTCCAGTGGAAGATCACGGTGAAGAACGAGGGCCCGTCGCGGGCCCGGGACGTGGTGGTGCGCGACGAGGTCCCGGCGGGCGTCACGGACGCCCGGATGGGCGGCGCGTCGAACTGCGCGGTGAACGGCACCGCCTTCGTGTGCGCGCCGGTGGAGATCCCGGTCGGGGAGACCCGTACGTGGACGCTCGACGGCCTGCTCGACTCCGGCGCCCTGAACGCGCCGGACAACACGGTGACCGTGACCGGGGGACCGGACCCGGCGGACCCGACGCGTTCCGCGGTGGCGTCCCCGTCGACGATCGCGACGCTGCGCAGCAAACTGGTCGTCTCCAAGGTCCTGGTGACCTCGCCGGTGCTGCCGGGCGGCAGGATCGAGTGGAAGGTGACCGTCACCAACCAGGGCCCGTCGGACGCGCGGCAGGTGAGCGTGGTCGACGAGGTGCCCGCGGGAGTGACGGGCGCGACGATGACGGGCGAGGGCGACTGTTCCCTCGCTGACAGCGGCTCCGGCACCGGGACGTTCACCTGCGTCACGGGCCCGCTGAAGGTGGGCGGCTCCTTCAGCTGGACGCTGAGCGGCACGCTCGACCGGAACGCGAAGGCGGCGCCGGGGAACGTGGCGGTCGTGTGGCCGGGTCCGGTGCCGAAGAACACGCTGGTCGACCCGGGCACCCAGGCGACCGCGAGCCCGGTGCCGGCCCAGCGGATCGAGATCGCCAAGAAGGCGGACCGGACGCTGACCGGGGCGACCGGTGAGGTGACGTACACGGTCACGGTCCGGAACACGGGCGGCAACGACGCGGCGGGCGTGCGGGTCGAGGACGACCTGACGGACGTCGTGGACGAGGCCGACTTCGACGGGACCGCGCGGGCGTCCTCGGGCACGGCGGCGTACGCGGCGCCGAAGCTGACGTGGACGGGTGACGTGGCCCGCGGGGCGACGGTGACCATCACGTACACGGTGAAGCTGCCGGAGCGGCTGCGCACGGGCGGCAACCGGAAGCTGGTGAACAAGGTCACCAGCGGCACCCCGGGCGCCAACTGCCGCGCGGGCGCGGACGAGAAGGAGTGCACGACGACGGTCGGGATCGCCGATCCGTACATCCGCAAGACGGCCTCGACGAGTACGCCGAAGCCGGGCGAGAAGGTCACGTACACGGTGGAGGTCACCAACGGCGGCACCGCCGACGCGCGGGACCTCACGCTGACCGACGACCTGTCGGGCGTCGTGGACGACGCGGAGTGGCTGGGCGAGGAGCGGGCGTCGGCGGGCACGGTGGCGTACGCCGCGCCCAGGCTGTCCTGGAAGGGCGATGTCCCGGCGGGCGGCCGGGTGACGATCACCTACGCGGTACGGGTGCAGTCGTCGCCGCGCGGTGACGCGGCCCTGCGCAACCGGGTCACGTCGACGGACGCGGGCACCAACTGCCCTGAGAACGCCCCGACTCCGAGCGCGGACTGTGTCACGGACGGCGGCGTGCCGAGGCTGCGGCTGCGCCACGACGTGGACAAGACGGTGGCCAAGCGCGGCGAACGCGTCGCGTACACCGCGGTGATCACGAACACGGGCAGGTCGACGGCGGTGCGCCCGGTCTTCCTGATCGGCCTGGACGACGTCCTGGACGACGCGGACGGCATCACGGGCCTGCGGGCGGACCGGGGCACGGCGACGGAGACGGGCCGGGCGACGCGCGCCGCGGCGCCGCACTCCCGCTCCGTGCGCTGGGAGGGCGCGGACCTGGCGCCGGGCGAGTCGGCGACGGTCTCCTACGAGGTGACGGTGAAGCGCGCCGGCTGGCGCGACCTGATCCTGACGTCGTACGTCTGGACCCCGTCCGACGCCTCCAACTGCCCGACGGACACGGGCGAGCGCCCGGAGTGCCTGGTGGAGACCCGCGTAGCGCTCCTTGACTTCAAGAAGTCCGTCGACGCCCCGAAGTCCCCCCAGCCGGGCGACAAGGTCAGCTACACGGTCACGGCGCGCAACGCGGGCACGGCGCCCTTCGCGGACGGCGGCTTCACGGACGCCCTGAGCGGGGTCCTGGACGACGCGGAGTACGCGGGCGACGCCAGGACCACGCTGGGCACGGTGTCGGTGGACGCCGGGCTGCTGACCTGGCGGGCGGAGGTCCCGGCGGGCGGCACGGCGACGGTGACGTACTCGTTCCGGATCAAGCCGCACGCCCAGCAGGGCGACGGCAAGCTGCGCAACCGGGTCACGGAGACGAGCGGCGGCACCAACTGCCCGTCCGCCCACTCCGACGACGACTGCACGGCTCCCGAGGTGACGACGGGCCCGGTCATCGACCCGACCCCGACTCCGACCCCCACCCCGACCCCCCTGCCCCCCACGGGCACCGGCAACGGCCACACCATCCTGGGCCTCGCCGCCGCCCTGGCGGTCCTCCTGGGCCTGACCCTGATCGCAACGATGCGCGTCCGCAGGAGGGGCGGCCCGACGGGGAGGCACTGACGGGAGCGGAACGGCGGGGGGGGGGGGGGGGGGCGGGCCCCCCCCCCCCCCCCCCCCCCCCCCCCCCCCCCCCCCAAACACAAAAAAACCCCCCCCCCCCCCCCCCCCTACTGAAACCGCAACAAGGACTCGGGATACAGCACCCACCCCCAACGCGAAACGCCCAACCCAGGCCCCCCCCGCCC
>NZ_JBEOYE010000028.1:0-103243 GCF_040296945.1 Streptomyces sp. NPDC001941
GGGACTACCCGGCGCCGAAGTACCTCCAGGGCAAGATCCCCGTCGGCCTGGACCAGGACAAGCACGACACCGTCCTCGCCACCTGGGACGCACGGGACTGAGACCCCACCACCACCGTGGGCCCGCACCTGACGGGCGCGGGCCCATGATGACGACGGGGCGGCGGGGCTAGCCCGCGTAGCCCGTCACGTCCTCCAGCGTCGCGTTGCCGCCGCAGACGACCAGCCCGATTCGCGCCTGGTCGCCCGTCTTGGCGAGGACGCGGCGGGCGGCCGGGAGGAGGCAGCCGGCCGCGGGCTCGGCCCACACCTTGGCGTGCTCGGCCAACTCCCGTACCCCGGTGTAGGCCTCGGCCTCGGGGACGACCAGCACCTCGTCGACCAGGTCGCGGACCATGGTGTAGGTCAGCGGGGACACGGTCGGCGCGCTGAGGGTGGTGATCCGCGAATCCGGGGTGATCTCGACCGGGCCGCCGTGGGCGAGCGCCTGCGACATCGCGTCCGCGCCGCTGGTCTCGACGCCCCACACCCGTACGCCCGGCCGCTTCGCGCGCAGGGCCACCGCGACGCCCGCGATCAGACCGCCGCCGCCGACGGAGACCAGGACGTCCGTCAACTCGCCCGCGTCCTCGGCGAGTTCCAGACCGACGGTGCCCTGGCCCGCGATCACGACCGGGTCCGCGAAGGGGTGGAGCAGCGTCAGGCCCTCGGTGCCGAGCCGCTCCACCAGGGCGAAGGCCTCGGCCATGGTGGGGGTCAGCCGCACGTCCGCGCCGAAGGAGCGGGCGGCCGCCACCGAGCGGGCCGGGGCGGTGCGGGGCATCACGACCGTGGCCCGCACCCCGAGGGCGGCCGACATCTCCGCGACGGCGACGCCGTGGTTGCCGCCGGACATGGCGACCACGCCGGCCGCGCGCTGCTCGTCGGTCATCGTGAGGAGCCGTGACACGGCGCCCCGCGCCTTGAACGAACCGGTGCGCTGGAGGAGTTCCAGCTTGACCGTGACCGGCACGCCGAGCAGGGCGCTCAGGCCGGGGCTGGGCAAGGTGGGGGTGTGCACCACGTGTCCGGCGATCCGTACCGCCGCGTTCTCCAACTCCTCGACACCCACCATGGCGTCCCTCCCGATCATGTCGTCCGCATCGCTCGCCAGCACCTTACGCGGACGCCCGGGCGGCTCCGGCGGGCGGCCGCCCCGCAGGGGCCCCGGGCGGAAAACGGAGTGCGGCACGCCGCACGGGCTGCGAGGCTGCGCCGATGGACCGCGAAGTGATGTCCCGGATCGCCCATGCCCGCCATCCGGTCAAGTCCCCGCTCGACGACGACTCGGTACGCGAACTCCTGGAGCAGGGCGTCCCGCACGAGGGCGCCCGCGTGCTCGACCTGGGGTGCGGCGGGGGTGAGTGGCTGGTGCGGGCGCTGGCCGCGTCCCCGGGGCTGCGCGCCGAGGGCGTCGACGTGTCCCTGGACGCCCTGGAGCAGGCGCGGGAGGCGGCGGACCGGCTGGGCGTCGGGGACCGGCTCTCCCTGCACCACGGCACGGCGGCGGACTTCCGCTCGCCGCACCCCTTCGACCTGGTGCTGAGCGTCGGGGCCACGCACGCCTTCGGCGGTCTGCTGCCCACGCTCGCGGCGGCCCGTGAGCGCCTGGCGCCGGGCGGGCGGGTGCTGATCGGGGAGGGCTTCTGGGTGGGTGAACCGTCGCCGGGGGCGTTGGAGTTGTTCGGCGACGACCTCACCGACCTGGCGACCACCCTGGACCGCGTCGCGGCCGACGGCTGGACCCCCGTGCACGGGCACGTGAGCACGCGCCGCGAACTGGACGGCTACGAGTGGTCCTGCTGGGGCTCGCTGGCCGCGTGGGCGCTGGACCACCCGGACCACCCCGACAGCGCGGAGGCACTGGAGACCTCGGCGATCCGCCGGGGCGAGTGGCTGCGGCTCTACCGGGACTGCTGGGGGTTCGTCACGCTGGTGCTGCGCCGGACGCACGCCTGACCGGGGTTCCGCCGACCCGTCGGAGGTCCGGAGAACCGGGACCGGAAATTAGTACGGACCAGACTGTGTGAAGTCGAACAGGAAGGGCATTCGGAGTTCCGGAGGTGTTGAGAATGGTTCCCCTGCTACTGGTTCTTCTGCTCGCCCTGATTCTCTTCGGTGCGGGTTTCGCGCTCAAGGCACTGTGGTGGATCGCCGTGATCGTGCTGGTCGTGTGGCTGGTCGGTTTCGTGGCGCGGCCCAAGGGAGGCAGCGCGCGCTGGTACCGCTGGTAGAGAAATGAATTCGGCCCGGGGTGGGCTGAGCACGCATAAGAGGCGTGCTCAGCCCACCCCGGGCCATTTCCGGGATCACATTGCGGAGAATGGGATCACATCGCAGGGAAAGAGAATGGGCAGCGGCGCGAAAATCGATCAATGTCCGCCGGGCGGCACGGGCCCGTGCGCGACGCTCCACGCGTGCGCGGGTCACTGCCTGCCAGGGGGAACTGGTCCCCTGCCCGGGGAACTGGTCGGCGAGGTGCGCCGACTGCACCAGGGGTTGTTGGGCGTCGCCTCAGGCAGGCGTCGCCCCTCGGACCCCCGTCACAGGGTCTGGCGGCCCGTCGGTGCGCCGTCCGGGTCGTCCGCGAGCATCACGCGGGCCACGATCCGCTTGCCCACCGGCTCGCGGTGGACGGCGAAGCTCACGCAGAGCGCCATCACGATCTCCAGGCCGTGCTGGCCCACCCGGGACGGGTCCGGTGCCAGGATCACCGGCAGGGCCGTACCGCTGTCCCACACGCTGACCTGGACCGTGCCCTCGACGGTCTCCAGGGTCAGCAGACAGGGGCCCGGAGCGTACTTGCGGGCGTTCGTGACCAGCTCGCTGACCAGCAGCTGGACCACGCCCATGGCCCGCGCCGAGACCGGCAGGCCGTGCTCCGCCTGGGCCCGGGCGAGGAAGTCGCGCGCCAGGTCCCGCGCCTCGGCGATCCCGGCGTCGTCGTCGAAGGCGGCCGCGGCCGTCAGCTCACCGCCGGCCGGAAGGGCCGTGTCGTCCTGCTCCGCCTGCTGTTCCCACTGGTTCACTCGCACTCCCACGATTCCCCCGTCGTCCATGTCGCCGCTCTCCGTGTTCCCCGTACGGCGCCTCTCACACAGGCCGAACGGAAGAACGAAGGGACGGTGGGCGCCCCGGTCCGGCCACCACCGAGGGCGCCTCATGCCGGCGCGTTGAGGCGCACGGCCATCAGGGCCACGTCGTCGCTGCCGTCCGGCGGCAGCCGGTCCAGGAGGTGCGAGCAGACCTCCTCGGGGTCGTACGAGGACTGTGCGGCGACCTCGGCGAGCGTGCGCAGCGAGTCCTCCAGGTCCTCGCGGCGGCGTTCGATCAGGCCGTCGGTGACCAGCAGGAGCAGCGAGCCCGGGGGCGCCTCGATCCGCTCCGCGGGCGGGTGGGCCAGCCCCAGGCCGAGCAGCGGACCGTGCCTGCGCAGGTAGCTCGTCGTGCCGTCGGGGGTGCGCAGCAGGGGTGGCAGGTGGCCCGCGTTGGCGATGTGGACGGTGTCCGAACCCGACTCGACCAGCGCCACGCACAGGGTGACGGTGGAGCCGGGTTCGACGCAGGTGAGCAGGTAGTCGAGGCGGTTGAGGATGGCGTCCGGCGGATGTCCTTCGACCGCGTACGCGCGCAGCGCGTGGCGGACCTGGCCCATCACCATCGCGGCGTCCAGGGAGTGCCCGGCGACGTCCCCGATGGCGACGACCAGGCCGGCGGGGGTGTTGATGGCCTCGTAGAAGTCCCCGCCGATCTCGGTGCGCTCGTTGGCGGGCAGGTAGCGCACGGCCAGGGCGGCGCGCGGCGTCTGGGGCAGCGACTCGGGGAGGAAGCCGCGCTGCAGGGTGAGGGCGAGCGCGTGCTCCTCCGTGTAGCTGCGCAGCGCCTCCAGGGCCAGGGCGCCCGCCTGGGTCAGCTGTGCGAGGAGGTCCTCGTCGTCGGCCGTCGCGACGGCCGCGCTCTCGGTGACGAGCACGACGGGAGCGCGGTCGCTCTTGGCCCGGGCGACGGAGGTGTGGAGGGCCGAGGGGTCCTTGAGGCGGATGGGCAGGCAGGCGATGTCGGGCGGGGTGGGGGGCGTCGCGGAAGCGCTCCGCGAGGCCGGGGCGGTGTGGGGGTGGACCCGTACGCCGCTGCTCGCGGTGTCCGCGGGGCCGCTGTCGTCGTGCCAGGTGTGGGCGACCAGCGGGTCGCCCTGCGGAGTGGTCAGGAGCGCGGCGACGTCGCTGCCGAAGATGGCGGTGGCGGCCGAGGCGATGACGGTGACCAGTTCATGGGCGTCGGAGGCGCTGTACATCGCCAGGGTGTAGCGGTTGAGCAGGTGGAGCCGGTTGGCGAGGTGTTCGGCGCGGCGGCGGGCGCGGGCGTAGCGGAGGGTCGCGGTGACGGTGGCCAGGAGCTCGTCGGGTGCGACGGGCTCGACCAGGTAGGCGTCGGCGCCCCGGTTGAGGCCCTGGGCGCGGTCGTTGACGGTGATCGCCGACGCCGAGATGTTGATCACGGGGACGGTAGCGGTCGCCGGGTCGCCCTTGATGTGCTCGCACACGTCGAAGCCCGTCATGTCCGGCAGTCGTACGTCGACGATGGCGATCTCCGGCAACGGGGCGCGCCCGTCGAGGAGTTCGAGCGCGCTGGTGCCGTCCTCGGCCTCGGTGACCCGGTGGCCGGCGCGGCGCAGGGTGGTGGCGAGGACGTAGCGGTTGGTGGGGGTGTCGTCGACCACCAGGATGTGGGCCGGGCTGTGGTCGGTGTCGCGGGGGCGGGTCATGCGCGTTCCTCGGCCGTGGACGGCGGCGCGGCGGTCGGGTCCGGCCTCTCGGTCGTGGACGGCGACGGGGCGGGGCGGCCGGCCGCCGCGGGGGCCGCGCCGCGCAGGGCGGTGGCGAGCCCCGCCTCGGTGAGGCGGGACTTGTTCAGGATCGCGTGTACCCCTTCGAGGCGGGAGTGGTCCACCTCGGTCCCGTCCAGTGCGGTCAGCACGATGACCGGGATGCGGGCGGTCGCCTGGTGCGCGGCCAGCAGGTGCCGGACCCGGTAGCCGTCGGGGTCGGGCATGGTGAGGTCAAGGAGGACGGCGTCGGGCCGTTCCCGTACGGCGGTGTCCAGCGCGCGGGCGCTGTCCGTCAGTACGGTGACCTCCCGGGTGAGTCCGGCGAGCAGGGGGCGCAGGGTGGCCAGGAACGCCTCGTCGTCGTCGACCACGAGGACCCGGGGCGAATCGGCGGCCCGCGGAGCGCCTTCGGCCTCCGGGGCCGTGTCCGGGGCGAGCGCGTCCGGGGCGGCCGGCCCGTCCGGCGCGGCCTCGCGCTCCGCCAGGGTGAGCAGTGCGGGGATCTCGACCGTGACGCGGGTGCCGCGCCCGACCTCGCTGTCCAGGGCGATGCTGCCGCCGAGCAGCTTGGTCAGGCTCCTGGCGTACGGGAGTCCCAGGCCGGTGCCCGAACGGCCCCGCTGGTGCGGTCCGCGCACCTGGTAGAACTCCTCGAAGACCCGCTCCAGCTCCCCGGGCGGTATGCCCACGCCCGAGTCGACGACGCGGAAGACGAAGGACGCCTTCCCGTCCCGTACGACTTCTTCGACCTCCAGTGCCACCGTGCCGCTGGAGGTGAACTTCAGGGCGTTGGACAGGACGTTGCGCAGCACCCGGGTCAGCATCACCTCGTCCGTGACCAGCGCTCCCGCCGACGTGTGGTCGGGTATCAGCAGTTCCACGCCGGGCTGCGCGGTGCCGCGGAGCATGCCGCGCAGCTGGTGCAGCAGGGCCCGCAGGTCGGTGTCGGCCGCCTGCGGCTCCAGGCGGCCCGACTCGGCCTTGGCGACGTCGAGGAGTTCGTCGACCAGGGCGAGCAGGGTGTTCCCCGACGCGTGGACGAGGGAGATCTGCTGCTTCTGCTCCTCGGACAGCGGCTCGGCGTGCGGGTCGAGGAGCAGGCGGGCGAGCGCGATGACGGAGTTGACCGGCGAGCGCAGTTCATGGCTGACGTTCGCCCAGAACCGGGTCTTGTACTCGTTGGCGAGCACCAACTGCCGGGTCTTGTCCTCCAGTTCGGCGTAGAGCGCCACCACGCCGCTGTTGGTGGCCTGGAGTTCGCCCGTGAGCTCGGTGTAGAGCGCCATGACCCCGGCGTTGGTCTCCTCCAGCTCGGCGTTGAGGCGCTGCAGTTCCTCCTTCTGGGCCTGCGACTCCTCCAGGGAGGCCAGGAGTTCGTGGTTCTGGGTGCGCAGGGCGTCGATCAGGTCGGCGGTGGACCGGGTGGGCGCCAGGGCCCGGCGGATCTCGTCGGCGAGGTCGGCGACGGGCTGTTCCGGCGCGGGGACGCGCTGGGCGAGCGCGAGGCTGCGGTCGCCGTCCTCGGTGACCGTCAGGGTGCTGTCGTCGAGGAGCCGGGTGGCGGCCGTCAGGAGGGACGCGGGCGGGCGGCGGGCGCCGCGCCAGCGCAGGTGCACGGCGATGACGGGCGTCACGGACCCTTCGAGCAGCAGCCGGGCGGTGAGCGCGTCCGCGCCGAGCAGCTGTTCGCCGGCCTCGCTGACGACGGTGGTCAGGCGTACGAGGGAGCCGTCCGCCACTCCGGCGGTCCGGCACGCGCTCTGCGTGGCGCGGCGCAGGGCGAGGACGTCACGGCCCTCCCGCAGGGTGACGGCGGTCAGTTCGTGGCCGGTCCCCCCGGCGTTCACGACGGTCCGTGCACGGCCACGAGGATCCCGGCGTCGTCCCTGCGCACCGCGGCCTGGTTGAAGATCTGGGCGGACACCAGCGCGGCGGGCCGGGTGAGCAGGCCCGGGAAGTCGGCCGGCTTCCAGCGGTCGCTGAGGCCGTCGGAGTGCATGACGAGCGCGGACCCGGGCGGGAAGGCCGCTTCGAATGTGCGCGGGCGGGGCAGCTGGGCCCCGACGATGCCGGGCATGGAGAGCAGGGTCGTACGGCTCTCGCCGTCGGTCACCAGCGCCGAGATGTTCCCGGCCCCGCACAGCGTGACCCGCTGGGCGGCCGGGTCGGCCAGCGCGACGGCGACGGCCGCGCCGCGGGTCCTGCGCAGGCCGCGGTGGACGTCTTCGAGCACGGCGGCCGGGTCGGTGGCCGTGCTGTCGCGGAAGGCCTGCCGGGCGTGGTCGGCGACCAGCGCGGCGAGGGGCCCGTGCCCGAGGCCGTCGCACATCATCAGGAGGAGCGCGTCGCCGTGGTCCGGGCCGGCCGGGCGCACCGCCCAGGTGTCGCCGCACGCCTCCTCGCCGCCGATCGGCCGCGTCAGGCCGCTGGTCTGCACGGGTCCTTCGGCGCGGGCGGCCTCGTCGGCCCAGAAGCGCGTCCAGATCACGGTGCCGCGTTCGCGCAGCGAGTGGACGCCGCTGACGTCGGCGAGCCGCTGGACGGCGCCCAGGCCGACGCCCAGGCTCCCGGCGCTCGACGTGCCGTCGCGCAGGGCGTGCGTGACGTCGGCGATGCCGGGGCCGCTGTCGAGGGAGAGGCACTCCACGGCCGCGCGTCCGCCCTGGCGCACCACGCGCAGGGCGAGCGAGCCGTCGTCGGCGTGCTTGAGGAGGTTGGTGGCGAGTTCGGTGACGCACAGCTCCACGCGCGCCACCCGGTCCTCGGCCAGGCCGATGTCGCGGGCCAGCTGGGCCGCGCGGCGGCGGGCCGCCACCGGCAGCGCGACGTCGACGCGCAGCCAGTGCACGTCGCCCGCCTCGGCCGTGTACGTACTGTTCATCGTCCCCACATCACGATCCGTACCGTCGTGCCCCGCGTCCCGGAGGTGATGTCGAACTCGTCGACGAGCCGCTTGGCCCCGCTCAGCCCCAGGCCCATGCCGGTGCCGGAGGTCCAGCCGTCGGTGAGGGCGAGATCCAGGTCGGCGATGCCGGGGCCCTCGTCCTCGAACTCGGCGTAGACGCCCGCGCGGGCACCCTCGGCGACCGTCGCGGCGCGGACCACTCCCCCACCGCCGTACACGAGCATGTTGCGGCCCAGTTCGCTGGCCGCCGTCACCAGCTTCGTCTGGTTGACCAGGGACAGGCCGCCGCGCTGGGCGAGGGTGCGCACCAGCTGCCGGGCCGTCACCACGTCCCCGCTGGTGGCCACCGGCACCGCCTCAAGGGCGGCGCCCCCGGCCCGGTAGTCCCTCATGCGCGGTCCGCGCCGATGCGCCGCAGCAGCTTGAGCCCGCGCTCGAGGTTCATCGCGGTGCGGACACCGGGGAGCGAGAGACCCAGCTCGACCAGGGTCATGGCGACCGCCGGGCGCATGCCGACGACGATGGTCTCCGCGCCGAGCATGCGGGAGATCGACGCGTTGGTGGCGAGCATCCGCCCGACGAACGAGTCGACGATCTCCAGCGCCGAGATGTCGATCACGACGCCCTTGGCGCCGGTGGCGACGATCCGCTGGGACAGGTCCTCCTGGAGGTCCAGGACCGTCTGGTCCTCCAGGTCGGTCTGGATGGAGACCAGCAGGAGTTCACCGATCTTCAGTACGGGGATCCGGTCGGTCACAGGATGCCCCGCACTTCTTCTTCCGCGTCCTGGGCGACTTCCTTCAGGGCCTGGCGCAGCGCGTCGGCGAGCGAGGCGTTGGTGGGGATGTCGCCGAACTCGATGCCGAGCGCCACGATCGTCTGGGCGATCTGCGGCCTGATCCCGGAGATGATGCACTGCGCGCCCATCATCCGCGCGGCCAGCACCGTCTTGAGCAGGTGCTGTGCGACCTGGGTGTCCACGGTCGGGACGCCGGTGATGTCGATGATCGCGTGCGTGGAGTCGGTGTCGACGAGGGTCTGGAGGAGCTTCTCCATGACGACCTGGGTGCGCGCGGAGTCCAGGGTGCCCACCAGCGGGACGCCCACGACGCCCTTCCACAACTTGACCACGGGCGTGGACAGTTCGAGCAGCTGGTCGGCCTGCGAGGAGATGATCTCCTCGCGGGTGCGGACGTACGCCTCGGTCGTCAGCAGGCCCAGGTCGTCCAGGAGCCGGGCGAACTGGAGGTAGACGCGCATGCCGTCCGCGTCCTCGGCCAGGGCCGGTTCCAGGACCTGCTTGAGGGCAAAGACGCAGCCGGCGGTCTCGGTGGGCGTGAAGCCCTGGCGCGCCCGGTTGCGGGAGAGCTCGATCAGCAGGCTGCGCGCCTCGCCGAACGCCTCGCCCCTGCCGTCGAGCCCGCCATTGGCCAGGCCCTGCAGGACGGCCTCGTACAGCTCGCCCAGTTCGCGCCGGAGTTCGTCCACGCTCAGCCGGCCCTGCAGGCTGGCGGCCACCGTGTCGGTCCACCGCGTGAGGAACTCCTCGCGCTGCGCGGTCAGTGTCTCGACGAGCAGACGCGCCTTACCGCTCTCCGTCACCACAGTTTCCCCACCAGAAGTAGAAGCATCTCAGCAGAAAAGACAATACGACACACGCACGGGACCCAGAGCCCGCGAGCGGAGCCCGTCGTGACGGACGGTCGGGCCGTGCGCCGCCGGGCCGTGTGAGGACGCGGGCGCAGGGCACCCGGGAGGCCCCGGCGGCCCGGGACGGCCGGCCGCCCGGACCCCGGAGGGGGAGCGAGTCCGATGCGCGCACTCACGTGGCACGGCAGGCGGGACGTACGGGTGGACACCGTGCCCGACCCCCGGATCGAGCGGCCCGACGACGTCGTCGTACGGATCACCTCGTCCGGCATCTGCGGTTCCGACCTGCACCTGTACGAGCTGTTCGGCCCGTACCTGGATCCCGGGGACGTCCTGGGGCACGAGCCCATGGGCATCGTCGAGGAGGTGGGCCCCCACGTCACGGAACTCGCCGTCGGCGACCGGGTCGTCATCCCCTTCAACGTCTCCTGCCGCGACTGCCACATGTGCGGCCAGGGGCTGCACTCGCAGTGCGAGACCACGCAGGTGCGCGAGCGCGGCAACGGCGCCGCACTGTTCGGCTACACGAAGCTGTACGGCCAGGTACCGGGCGGGCAAGCCGAGTTGATGCGCGTGCCGTTCGGCAACCGGCTGCCCATCAAGGTGCCCCACGGACCGCCGGACGACCGGTACGTCTACCTCTCGGACGTGCTGCCGACGGCGTGGCAGGCGGTGGAGTACGCGGCCGTGCCCCAGGGCGGCAGCGTCACCGTGCTCGGCCTGGGTCCCATCGGCGACATGGCCACCCGGATCGCCCAGCTGCGCGGGGCCGGCCTGGTCATCGGGGTGGACCTGGTCAAGGATCGCCTCTCGCGCGCCCACGCCCACGGGGTGACCTGCCTCGACGCCCGCCTCGGCGGAAAGGCACTGGGCGAGGCGGTGCGCGAGCTCACGGACGGGCGCGGGACCGACGCGGTGATCGACGCGGTCGGTACGGAGGCCCACGGCGCCCCCTTCGCCAAGGCCGCGCAGTGGCTCACCGGGCTGCTGCCCGACGGGGTGGCGCAGCCGCTGATGGAGCACGCGGGCGTGGACCGGCTCGGGGCGCTGCACACGGGCATCGACCTGGTGCGCCGCGGCGGCACGCTGTCCGTGTCCGGGGTGTACGGCGGCGCGGCGAGCCCGATGCCACTGCTGACCATGTTCGACAAGCAACTCCAGCTGCGCATGGGCCAGGCGAACGTGTGGCGCTGGGTCGACGACATCCTGCCGTTCCTCACGGACGAGGACCCGCTGGGCGTCGACTCGTTCAAGACCCATGCCATGCCCCTGGAGGACGCGCCGAAGGCGTACGCCATGTTCCAGGCCAAGGAGGACGGCATGGTCAAGACGCTCCTGAAGCCGTGACCCTGGAAGCCGTCCTGCGTCTGCTGTTCGACGTGCGCGGGGAAGTGGTGGACGTGCGCCCGCTGGTACGGGACCACCCCGCCCAACTGGCCGAGCGGCTTGCGCGATACGAGACGCGGGCCTGCCTGTCGTCCGGGGACGGGGACGGAGATGGGTGCGAGGACAGGGAAGGAGATGGGCACGAGGACGGGGACGGTGCGATGGAGCGGGACCCGGCCGACGTCGACGGCGCGTGATCGGCGGACGAAACGGGGTGTAAGGGGACGCAGGGCGGTTACCTATGCCGCATGCCACACTTCGATCTTGTCGTCATCGGTGCCGGTTCCGGGAACGCGGTCGTCGACGACCGCTTCCGTGACCAGCGCGTCGCGATCGTCTCCGAAGGGCCGTTCGGCGGGACCTGCCTCAACGCCGGGTGCATCCCCAGCAAGATGCTCGCCGCCACCGCCGAGGTCGCCGACACCGTCAGGGACAGCGGGCGCCACGACGTCCGGGCCGAGCTGGAAGGGACCGCGTGGCCCGAGGTGCGGCGCAGGGTGTTCGGGCGGCTGGACGACCAGGCGCGGGACGGGGAGCGGGGCAGGCGGGAGACTCCGTGGCTCACGGTCCACCGGGGCCGGGCCCGGTTCACCGGGGAGCGGCGCCTCGTCGTGGAGTCGGAGCGGAGCGAGGTGGAACTCACGGCGGACAGGATCGTCGTGGCGGCGGGCGGGCGCCCCGTGGTGCCCCCGCCGGTGGCGGACTCGGGGGTGCCGTACGAGACGTCCGACACCGTGATGCGCCTGGAACGGGTGCCCGCGCACCTGGTGGTCCTCGGGGGCGGGTACATCGCCGCCGAACTGGCGCGCGTGTTCCACAGCGCGGGCGCCCGGATCACCGTCGTGGAGCAGGAGGACCGGCTGCTCGCCCAGCAGGACGAGTCGGTCGCGGAGGCCTTCACCAGCAGTGTGCGCGGCCAGTGGGACCTGCGCCTCGGCCGGTCGGTGACGGACGTGGGCGGCGCCCCTGGGGACCTGGTGGTCACGCTCGACGACGGATCGGTCGTACGGGGCGACACCCTGCTCGTCGCCGCCGGGCGCAGGCCCAACAGCGACCGGCTTGACCTCGGCGCGGCGGGCATCCGCTGCGACGACTCGGGCCTGGTGGAGGTCGACGGGCAGCTGCGCACCAGCGCGCCCGGCGTCTGGGCACTGGGCGACATCACCGACGGCGGGCCGCAGCTCAAGCACGTGGCCAACCGGCAGGCCGCCGTGGTGGCCCACAACCTCCTCGACCCGGACCGGCCGCGGACCATGGACTACACGGCCGTGCCCGCCGCCGTGTTCACGCGTCCGCAGATCGCGCAGGTGGGCCTGACCGAGCAGCGGGCGCGCGAGCGCGGCCTGGCGTACGTCGTCGGATGGCGCCGCTACCAGGACGTGGCGTACGGCTGGGCGCTGGAGGACGAGGAGGGCTTCTGCAAGGTCCTCGTCGACCCCGCTTCGGGCCTGCTCGTCGGCGCCCACGTGCTCGGTCCCCAGGCGGCCACACTGATCCAGCCGCTGGTGCTCGCCATGGCGACCCGCATGACCGCCGAGGACCTGGCCCGTACGCCGATGTGGGTGCACCCCGCGCTCACGGAGGTGGTCGAGAACGCCCTGCTCGACGCGGTGGAGAAGGTGCGCGCGGGGTGAGGGTCGGGCGTACGTGGCGCGCGGCCGGCGCACGTGGCGCGCTTCGGGCGTACGTGACGCAGGCATCCGCGGCCATGGCGTGCCCCAGCCGCCGGACCCGGGAAAGCGGCCGCCCGTCCCCATCGGGGCGGGCGGCCGCTTCCGCGGGTCAGCGGGTGGTGAGCAGCGCCTCGCGCAGGCGGGACAGCGTGCGCGAGAGGAGGCGGGAGACCTGCATCTGGGAGACGCCGAGGCGTTCACCGATCTGCGCCTGGGTCAGTTCCTCGACGAAGCGCCAGTGGATGATCTTCCGGGTGCGCTCGTCGAGTTCGGCGAGCAGCGGTGCCAGGGCGTGGAAGTCCTCGACGAGCTCCAGGCCGTGGTCGTCCACCCCTATGAAGTCGGCCAGCGCGGTCTCGCCCTCCGTGCCGACGCTCAGGGTGGCGTCCAGCGAGTGGGAGTTGTAGCCGTTGGAGGCCAGCTGTGCCTCCCGTACCTCCTCCTCGGGAAGGCTCATCAGCTCCGACAGTTCCGCGACCGTCGGGCTTCGGTCCAGTCGGCTGCGCAGTTCCTCGGTCGCCTTGACCAGCTCCACGCGCGCCTCCTGGAGGCGGCGCGGCACGTGCACGGCCCAGGTGGTGTCGCGGAAGAACCGCTTGATCTCGCCGACGATGCAGGGGATCGCGAAGGAGGTGAACTCCACCTCCCGGGTCAGCTCGAACCGGTCGATCGCCTTGATCAGGCCGATCATGCCGACCTGGACGATGTCCTCCATCTCGCCCGTGCCCCGGTTGCGGAAGCGGCCCGCCGCGTACCGCACGAGGGACATGTTCATCTCGATGAGCGTGTTCCGGGCGTAGGCGTACTCCGCCGTGCCCTCCTCCAGCACGGTGAGCCGCTCGAAGAACAGCCTCGACAGGGCCCGCGCGTCCCGGGGAGCGATCCGGGACGGGTCGGAGACCTCGGGCAGCGGCGGCATCACATCACTCGACAGGCGCGTAGCCGTCGCGCTCGTGGTCGTCATGGCCGATCCCCTCCAAAAAATCCGACGATCAAGGTGAGAAAGCACCGGCCCAGTGAGGGCCGGACCGGCAAAACTGCAGGTAGGCCCCCCGGTACCCCTTTCGAACCCATGCACACCTCGCGTACCGCGCGAACCCGGGATCAGGGCACGCGGGCGCGCGGGGACGACCGTCGGCGGTCTGCTCACAGCTGGTGGCGCACTCCGGCCTCCTGCTGGGCGGAGGCGAGCTGTTCGCGCAGCTCTCCCTCGATGGACCGGCGGGCGGCTCCCCTGCGGAAGAGCGGCAGTACGGTCCGCTGTTCGCCGTCCTCCACCAGCAGCGCGAGACCGCCGTAGAGCGCGAACACCCCGATGCCGAGCCCCGCCCAGCCGGCGGCGTGCTGCCAGACGGCCCCCGCCCCCGCCTCGTACAGGCCGGTCAGGCAGAACCGCACCGCGGCGAGCGTGAGCAGTACGGCGAACAGGGGCTTGGAGCGGAGCGCCGCGCCCGCGAGCGCGAGCACGAAGGGGACGAGGGCGAGGAGGAACACCGCCTGGGCCACCACCGGGCCCTCCGAGGGCGCCACCAGACCGGTCACGCTCGTCCCCGCCCAGGAGGCCCCGAGCAGGAGCAGCGCCGTCGCGGCGCCCGCGTCGCGCGCCAGGAAGGCGAAGATCCCGGCGGTGAGCTGGAGCGGCACCACGAAGATGAGGATCAGGAGCAGCAGGACGACGCTCTGCTCGGCGGGCACCCAGCCGATCTGGAGGGTCGACAGGACGGTGCTGCCCATGCCGAGCGCGAAGAAGCCCAGGGGAAGGGGGCTGGCGACGGGACGGAGCACGATGCGCGTCACGGCGTCGGTGTCGGGTGGCGGGGGCGGGCTCGCGGTGCGTTCGCCCTCCGTGCGCGGCGGCATGGGTCGCTTCACTCCTGTCGTGGGGGCAGACGGGTCTCGGCACCGTGGATCGGTGCTCCGACCAGCGGAGCAGGCGTACGGCACGCTGCTCCGGTTGCCCCCGGCCGGGGCTTTCACACATACACGCGTACACACGTACGCGCGACGCGGCCGCGCGACGCTGGTCGTGATAGGTCCGCGTGCCGAGGGGTACCCCTGCCCGCGAGGACCCCTCCGCGTGGTGCGTCACGGCTTGCTGTGCGCACCCTGGTGGGGTCGTGAATACGTGGGGAAGAGAGGCTGACATGCCTGCCGGATCCAGCAGCAAGCGCGAGCGTCAGTACGAGCACATCAAGGAGAGCGCGAAGAAGCGCGGAGAGCCCACGAAGCGGGCGGAGGAGATCGCCGCGCGTACGGTGAACAAGGAACGGGCCCGGGCCGGCGAGTCGCGGACCGCGAGCCGGGTGTCGACGCAGGACCCCAAGTCGGCCTCGGAGCGGGGCGGTTCACGTTCGCACCAGGGGGCCCAGGGGCCGACCAGGGACCAGTTGTACGCGGAGGCGCAGCGCAAGAACGTCAAGGGGCGCTCCCGCATGAACAAGGCGCAGCTGGCGCGGGCCGTAGGACGCTGAGCCCCGCTCCCCCTCTCCGCCCTCACTCGTGCCCCGGACGGTCCTCCGGCGAACGGCGGGGCGCCACGACCCTGGGGCGCGCCTGCCGGTGGAGGTGCTCCAGGGCGTTCAGGACGTGCGTGCGCCGGTACCAGGAGAGCCAGGCACCGGCCGCTTCCGCCGTCGCGCCGAGCCCGCCGGCCTGGCCCTCGGTGAACTCCCCCAGGGCCGTGCGGTGGTGCGTGGACATGACCGCGAGCAGGTGACCGGTGGGCGAGAGCACGGGGATGCTGTGGCACGCCCGGCTGCCCGCGTCGAGGATCACCCGGCGGGCCTGGTCGCTGAAGACGCCTGCGGTGACGACGTCGTGAATGGTGACGGGTGCGCGGCTGGTGGCGGCCTCGGCGCAGGCCGTGGTGCCCTGGGCGACGAACGCGAAGTACTCGGTGAACTCCTCGTCGAGCCCGGTGTGCGCCTCCAGGCGGAGCCAGGGCCCCTGGACCAGCTGGACGTTGCCCATGGCCGTGTCGGCGATGTCGGTGACGCGGGCCAGGACCGAGCCGAGCACGGTGCGCAGCGGGGCGTCGGCGTCGCCCGGCGGCAGGCCGAGGCCGGACAGGGCGGGTGCGGGCAGGCTGGCGCGGCCGGGGAACCAGCGCGCGGCGCCCGTGGCCGGGCCGGGGGTCGCGATGACGGCCTCGGCCAGCAGGTTCAGCTTGACGTTGCGCGCCTGGGAGGCGGTCCTCAGGAGCTCGAACGCCTCCTCGGCCGACGCCAGCCGGTAACGCTCCCACAGCACGCCCTGGGCCAGGGCGACGCGTTCACGGGCCCGCGCCCGGTTGTGCAGCCGCATCTCGCCCAGGGCCACCCCGGACGAGGACGCGCCCGGCGGGCCGCCTGTGGGGAATTCGCCGTCTCTCGCGGGATCACTCATCCCTGCCGCCCCTCGTTCCTCCCCCGTACTCCTTCGGGCCGCCCGGCACGACCTGCTGCCGGGCAGGCGGCGCGGACACCGCCGGATGGCCCCGTCTCCGCACCGTACGCCACCACTCCCCTCAGCTGACCAGCGGGAACCCGTCAATCCACCCAGGACCGCCTCCCTCGCGCGACGAGCGCGGCGAGCACAACGAGTCGGCCGGACGGAACGCTCCGCAGGGTCCCCTCTCCTCCCCTGCGCCTACCCGCACGGGCAGGCCGCATCCCCGACCACCCTGGATCCCGCCGACGGCGTGCCGCGCGCCGCGCCCCGCGCTAGCGTGCCCGTATGAGTGGTTCCGCCGAGGTCGACGCGTACATCAATGGGTTCGAGCCGCCGGTGCGGGCGGTCCTGGAGCAGGTCCGGGCGGCCGTGCGGAACGGAATGCCCGGCTCGACCGAGACCGTGCGGTACGGGATGCCCGCCGTCATGCTCGACGACCGGTACGGCCTGCACTTCGCCGGCTGGAAGCGGCACGTGGGCCTGTACCCGGTGCCGGTCCTCGACGGCCCGCTGGAGGACGCGGTGAGGGCGTACCGCTCGGGGAAGGGCGGGGTCCGCTTCCCCTACGACCCCGAGGTCCCGTTCGCCCTGATCACGCGGATCGCCGCGGCGATCACCGAGCGCGAGCGCGCTTGAAGGACGCCGCGAGCTCTCGGATGGCTCGGAAGCCCCGGCGGTTCAGCTCTTGGGCAGGGTGTTGACGTACGGGGTGCCGCTCTTGCGGAGACCGGTCACCTGCTTCTCCACCTCCGCCACGGGCACCGCCCGGCCGTCCTGGTAGTACATCCAGTCGACCTGGGTCTTCCAGTTGCGGGCGCCTTTGAAGGGGAGGTCGACGAGCCAGGAGCTGAAGTGGATGCCCATGCGCTCGCGGGGGAAGTACTTCTGGCTGGTGCTGAACACCGTACGGCCGTCAAGGGAGTAGGCGACCTTGCCGTCCACGGCCGTCATGGCCAGCGTGTGCCAGCCGGCGAGGCGCTCGTGGGTGACGTGGGTGACCCGGTCGCCCTTCTTCTCGTTGGTGCGCCAGCTCGTCGTGTCCAGACGGGGTCCCTTCGCGCCCCAGCCGCCGTTGGGCATGTACTCGAAGTCGAGTTCGCTGTAGCGCGGCGACGTGTGGTCGGGGGAGATCGCGAAGAAGGACTGGTTGATGTGGTCGCCGTCGCGACCCTCGTCCGGGGAGTCGGTGAAGTGGACGCGGGCGGCCACGGTGCCGGTGAAGAAGCCCGCCTTGGTGTTCTGCACCTCGGCCTGCCGGGTGCCGCGCGCGGTGCCGTCCGTGGACACCTGGAGCTGCAGGCCCTGCTCTCCGCCGGCCCCCTTGAGCGCGGGGAAGCTGACGGCGGATGAGGACCAGCTGCCGCGGATGCCCGGGCCGCCCTCACCGGTGCGGACCTGCCAGCCGTTGGCCGCGAGGGCGGGGTCGCCGGAACCGCTGTAGTGGAAGTCGTCGAACATGACGCCCGAGGGGGCCACGGGTGCGGCGGCCCTGGAGTGCTGCCCGGAGGCCGCGTCGCCGCCAGGCTCGTCACCCCAGACGCGGGTGCCTCCCAGGTAGGCGGTCAGCTTCTTGGACTCGGCGTAGGAGGTGATCGCGGCGTCGAAGGAGTGGTCGTCGGCCTGGTCGAGTTCCTTGCGGTCGAGCCGGTACAGCTGGAGTCCGATGGCCTCGGTCGAGCCACCCGGCTCCAGGCGGCCGGAGCCCTTGGCGAAGCCCACCTGAAGGTAGTGGTCGGCGTGGGGGGCCGGCCGGTCGACGGCGGCGATCTCCTGCGTCACGCGCGAGCAACCGAGCGACGTCTGGACGCAGTTCGATCCGTAGGGCGCCGAATCGCCCGCGGTGAAGTAATAGCGCACGGTCACGTCTTCCAATTCCACGGTCTTCTCCGAGGAATTGATGACTTCGATCCACGGCTTCGCCACACCGGTGACCGCGGGAGCCGCAGTGCGGTAACGCACGGTCAGCTCCGTGGACTCGGGCCGGGTGGAACGCCACCAAGTGAAGAGGGCCGTGGCGATGACGGCGAGCACCACGACGAAGAGCAGTGGCTTGAGCAGGGTCCAGGTGCCTCGGCGCGGATTACGGCGGCGGCTCACAGAAGCTCCCCCAGGAGTCATGTGCAACGGGGTGCTCCGGGCACGCCCGGTTCGCATCGGTCGTTCATCAGGTCATTTGCGGCGGTCATCGTAACCATGGACCGCTATGGGCAAATGACCGCTTCATGATCGGCTTGTCCGCCTTCCAGGCCTGGGACGGGCAGCGGCAAGCGGCCCCGACAACCGCCGGACGACCGGGAAGCGGCACCTGTGACATCGATGTCGGACTCCTGAAGGCCCTCCACGCGGCGCCATTGGTCTGGACCTGTGAAGTGCTCTTCGTCACGCGGCGTGAGCGGAAATCGTGTCCGTTTTGGCCGGTTTTCCTCATCATTGGAATTCCGTAACCGGCAGTAAGTCCTGGTCAAAGAGGGTTTCTACTAAACGGGCTAGGAGTAATCCGTGGCCGATCGAGCACCGAGCGCAGGTAAATTCTCGGTAAGTGCTCACGGGGTGCTTCCTGACCAAAGCCCCCACAGTTTTCGCTCTCGGGGGACCAGGGATTGTCCAGGACTGTCGCGACCCGTGCCCGTCACGGTCGCGGACGCCGTGCTGCCGCGCCGACCGTCGTACGCAGCCGCCATCGCCGCGGCCGCGGCTCGACCGCACACGCGAACGTGAAGAGGACGACGCTGTACGACACCGTCATCCTCGTCCCGGCGCGCAACGAGGAGGTCGGCGTCCTCACGTCGCTCGACTCGCTCGCCAAGCAGACCCGGCGGCCCGACCTGATCGTCGTCGTGGTCAACAACTCCACGGACCGCACGGAGGAGTTCGCCCGCCGGTTCGCCGACGACGAGAGCACGCCCGCCACGGTGGTGCTCAACCTCCCGGACAACCCGCACAAGAAGGCCGGCGCGCTCAACTACGGCCTCAACTGGGTCCGCGAGGCGGTCGGCGGACGGCTCACCGACTCCGTCCGGCACGTCCTGGTGATGGACGCGGACACCGAACTGCACCCCCAGTTCGTCGAGCGGGCCCGCAACGTCATCGCCTCCGACCCCGACATCGGCGGCGTCAGCGCCGCCTGTCTGGGCCGTACCGGCCTGTGGCGCAACCCCTGGCAGCGCTACCTGCTCGGCATGCAGATCATCGAGTACGGCCGGGCGGCCAACGCCCGCTACCGCCGGGACGTCCACACCATGTCCGGTGCCGGGTCGTTCTACCGCAGCGAGGCCCTGCAGAGCCTCCTCGACTGGCGGGGCCAGGTCTTCTGGGAGGACCACCGCAACCTGGTCGAGGACTACGAGACCACCCTCGCGCTCAAGGAATCGGGCTGGAAGGTCACGGCCAACCAGCTCTGCATCGCGTACACCGACCTGATGCCCACCCTGCGCGAGCTCATCCAGCAGCGCGAGCGGTGGAGCCGCGGCACCGTCGACGCACTGCGCGGACGCGGCTGGACCAAGTTCACCTGGCACTCCATCACCACGATGATCCTGGGACTCCTGGGCGCCTTCTACATCATGGGTTGGGGCTCCACCCAGCTGTGGCGCGCCACCCAGCAGGGCTTCGCCACGCACCCGGTCTTCTTCGTCCTGTTCGCGTTCTGGATCGTGTATCCGGCGCTACGGGTGCGCAACCTCGGCTGGAAGGCGATGCTCGTCGAGGCGTTGCTGATCCCTGAGCTCGTCTTCACGGTCGTGCGCACCTACTGGCTCCTGTCCTCCATCGTGAAGTCGTACCTCACGCGTGTATCCGCGTGGAAGTAACCCAAACCTCACCGACACCACCACTTTCACAAACAGCACCAGCACCAGCACCAGCACCACAAGGAACTCCATGAACTCCCTCAAGGGCCTGGGCGTCATCGCCCTCCTGGCGGGCCTCGCCTACGGTCTCACCCGCGTCGCCGACACCGACCAGCTCCTGTTCGCCTTCAGCGTCACCGTCGTGGCGCTCTGCCTGTTCGGTTACGCGGCCTCCATCCGCCGGCGCCGCAGGGACGAGCGCCTCGCCGCCGGCACCGGCGCGGTCTAGGACCTGTCCGGACCCGGGATCAGCGCATCACGAACGGATTGCCCGTCGCCGCGCCCGTGTTGATCCAGACCGTCTTGTCGTCCAGGTAGGCGTTGATCGCGGCGATCCCGTTCTCGCGGCCGAGGCCGGAGTCCTTGAAGCCGCCGAAGGGTGCGAGGAAGCTCACGGCGCGGTAGGTGTTGATCCAGACCGTGCCCGAGCGGATCCGGTCGGCCATCCGGAAGGCGCGGCCCATGTCACGGGTCCAGACGCCCGCGCCGAGGCCGTAGCGGCTGTCGTTGGCGAGGGCGACCGCCTCGTCCTCGTCCTCGAAGGCGATCACCGCGAGCACCGGGCCGAAGACCTCCTCCTGGGCGATGCGCATGCTGTTGCGCACGCCGGTGAAGACCGTCGGCTCGACGAACAGGCCGCCGCGCTCGGCGGGTCCGCCGCCGAGCGCCAGGTGGGCGCCCTCCTTGCGGGCGATGTCGATGTAGTCGAGCACCTTCGCGTACTGCGCCGGGGTGGTGATCGGTCCGACCTGGGTGCCCTCGTCCATCGGGTCGCCCATCCGTGCCGTGCCCGCCAGCTCCACGAGCCGGGCCACCACCTCGTCGTGGACGTCGGCCTGGACCAGGAGGCGGGAGCCCGCGATGCAGGTCTGGCCGGTGGCGGCGAAGATGCCGGAGACCGCGCCGTTGACGGCGGACTCCACGTCGGCGTCGGAGAAGACGATGTTGGGCGACTTGCCGCCGAGTTCGAGGCTGACGTGCTTGAAGTCGTCGGCCGCCGCCCGGTTGATGTGGCGCCCGGTGGCGTCCGATCCGGTGAAGCTGACCTTCCTCACCAGCGGGTGCCCGACCAGGGCCGCGCCGACGTCCTGGCCGTGGCCGGTCACCACGTTGAAGACGCCGGGCGGCAGTCCCGCGTCGTGGAGGACGCGGGCCAGTTCCAGGGTGGAGGCCGAGGTGTACTCCGAGGGCTTCACCACCACCGTGCAGCCCGCGGCCAGCGCCGCGGCGACCTTCCACGCGAGCAGCAGCAGCGGCGAGTTCCAGGGGGTGATGACGGCGACGACCCCGACGGGCTCCTTCTTCGTGTAGGCGAAGTAGCCCTTCTTGTCGAGCGGCAGGACGGTGCCCTCGATCTTGTCGGCGAGGCCCCCGTAGTAGTAGAACCACTGCGGTACGTAAGTGACTTGGCCGTACATCTCGCTGAACAGCTTCCCGTTGTCGCGTACTTCGACCTCCGCCAGGTGGCGGGCGTGCTCGGTGATCGCGTCGCCGAGCCGGCGCACCAGGGCGCCGCGCGCGGTGGCGGTCAGCTCGGCCCAGCGGCCGCCGCGCAGGGCCCGGTCCGCGGCGCGTACGGCGTCGTCGACGTCCGCCTCCGTGCCCAGCGGGATCTCCGCCCACGGGGTGCCCAGGTAGGGGTTGTCCGTGGGGAACCACTCGCCCCCGGACGCCGGGCGGTCCTCGCCGTCGATGAACATGTCGTAGCGCTGCATCAGGTGTCCCGCCCGTTCCCTCGGTCCTTCGCGGACGCGCCCCCGGTCAGATGACGCGGCGAGCGCGCAGGTCGTCGATCTCGGCTGCCCCGTAGCCCAGTTCGGCCAGGACGCTGTCGGTGTGCCGGCCCGCGGCCGGGACGTCACCCATGCGCGGGGTGGTGCCTGCCAGGTCCACCGGGGGCACGAGCGCGGGCACGGTCGCGCCGCCGGGGAGGCCGACCTCCCGCCACCGGTCGCGGGCCCTGAGCACGGGGTGGGCCAGGAAGCCCTCGACGTCGTTGACCCCGGCGGCGGCCACGCCGATGCCGTCGAGCAGCCGCGTCGCCTCCTCGCTGTCGAGGGCCTCGAAGCGGGCCGCCACGATCGCGTTCAGCTCGTCGCGGTGCGCGACCCGGTCCGACGTGGTGGCGAACCGCTCGTCCGCGGTCAGTTCGGGGCGCTGGAGGAACTCCTCGCACAGGGCCGCCCATTCACGTTCGTTCTGCACGGTGAACAACACCTCCTTGCCGTCGGCCGCGCGGTAGGCGCCGTAGGGCGCGATGGTGGCGTGCTCGGTGCCGAGACGCGGGGGCTGGGTGCCGCCGTGCCGGGTGTACGCGGCGGGCTGGCTCATCCACTCCGCCAGCGCCTCGAACAGCGAGACCTCCACGGCCCTGGCGACCCCGGTGGTGGCACGGGTGAACAGGGCGGTGAGGATGCCCGAGTACGCGTACATCCCCGCCGCGATGTCGGCGACCGACACCCCGACGCGGGCGGCCCCGTGCTCATTGCCGGTCAGGGACACCAGGCCGGTCTGGCACTGCACCAGGAGGTCGTACGCCTTGCGGTCGGCCCACGGCCCGTCGGAGCCGTAGCCGGTGACGGCACACGCGATGAGGGAGGGGAAGCGCTCGGCGAGGTCGTCGGCCCCAAGACCCAGCCGGGCGGCCGCCCCTGGGGCCAGGTTCTGCACGAACACGTCGGCTCCAGCGAGGAGTTGGTCGAGGACCTTCAGCCCCTCGTCCGTCTTCAGGTCGAGCGTCACCGACTCCTTGGAGCGGTTGAGCCAGACGAAGTAGCTGGACTCGCCGTGCACGGTGGTGTCGTAGCGACGGGCGAAGTCACCGCCGCCAGGGCGCTCGACCTTGACCACCCGGGCGCCCAGGTCGGCGAGTTGGCGGGTGGCGAAGGGCGCGGCCACCGCCTGCTCCACGCTCACCACCGTGACGCCCGACAGCGGGCGGTGCTCGGGGCCTCGGGTCATGGGCTGCCTCCTGCTGGGGCGGGGATCCTGCACCGGCTCCTCCATCATGCTGACGCATGACCCCTTCCATGAAATAGCTTTTCGTCATGCCCCCATGCGGGCGCCGGATAGCTGCGGAAGGCGGGGCCGTCCCTTGGACATCAGGCAACTCAGGGCCGTGGTCACGGTCGCCGAGGCGGGCAGCGTGACGCGGGCGGCGGAGCTCCTGCACCTGGTCCAGCCCGCGGTCACCCGGCAGATCCGCACCCTGGAGAAGGAGCTCGGCGTCCCGCTCTTCGAGCGGACCGGGCAGGGCATGCGGCCCACCAGGGCCGGGACGATCATGGTCGACCGCGCCCGGCGCGCGCTCGGCGAACTGGAACGCGCACGGGCCGAGGTGCAGCCGCCGCCGGGCCAGGTGAGCGGCATCGTCACCGTGGGACTCCTGGAGAGCACCAGCGACCTGCTGGCCGAGCCCCTGGTGTCGGCCGTCGGCCGCGCCCACCCCGGTGTCGTGCTCCAGGTGATGACCGCCTACTCGGGACACCTCCAACAGTGGCTGAGCGAGGGCGACTTGGACCTCTCCCTGCTGTACGACTGGGAGAGCACGCCCGCGCTCGCCACCCGGCCCCTGGTGCGCGAGCGCCTGTGGGTGGTCGGCCCGCCGGACGCGGGCCTGCGCGGCGACGCGCCGGTGCCGTTCGCCGAGGCGGCGGGGCACCCGCTGGTGATGCCCGCGCCGGGGCACGCGCTGCGCGGGCTGATCGACGCGGCGGCGGTGCGCGCGGGCACCGAGCTGGACATCGCCGTGCAGACCAACTCCATGCGGGTGCAGAAGCAGCTCGTCCTGGCCGGCCACGGCTGGACGGTGCTGCCCGACCTGGGCATCGTGGACGACCTCGCGCGGGGCGTCCTCAGCGGGGCGCCGCTGAGCGAACCGGAGGTGCTGCGCTCGATCGTCCTCGCCACGCCGCGCTTCACCCGCACGCCGCCGGCGGTGGAGGTCGTGGCCGCCGAGCTGGCCCGCCAGGTCACCTCGGCGGTGGCGCAGGGGAGATGGCCTGCGGCACGCACGGAAGGCGACGGCGACCAAGCAGTCCGGATCTAGCAAGGCCGCCATGCCTCCGGATCATGCGCGCATCACGACTTTCTATTGTCCAAGCGGGTCCGTCAGCAGTGATGATCAGCCGTACGGGCAGGGCTCCGCCCTGCCGAACACCCCGCAGCCCACCGCTGGAGCCGCCGATGCCCCCCGCCTCGGACGTCCCGAACGAGCCGGACCCGCTCGGGTCGAACGTGAACGAGCCGGACCCGCTCGGGTCGTACGTACGGTCATGGGCCCCCGGGCCCGTCACGGTCGAGGACCCCCTGCACGCGAGCCCGGTCGCCGCGCTCTCCGCCGTCCTGGACCTGCCGAGCGCCGTCACGGCCGTCGGTGAACCGCTGCCGCCGCTGTGGCACTGGCTGCACTTCGCGCGCTGGCCCGCCCGCCACGAGCTGGGGCCCGACGGGCATCCGCGCGAGGGGCACTTCCTGCCGCCCCTCCCCCGCAGACAGCGGATGTTCGCCGGAGGGCGCTGCACGATCGACGAGCCGCTGCGCCTGGGCGAGCCCGCCGAGCGCACCGACACGCTGGCCTCGGTGAGCGTCAAGCACGGCCGCACCGGGGAGCTGCTCCTCGTCACCGAGCGGCGCGAGTTCCGGCAGCACGGCCGCACCCGCATGGTGGAGGAGCAGGACATCGTCTACCGGTCCGGGCGCGCCACGGCCCCGTACCCCCGAGAGGTCGACACCTCGGCCCGCCCCCCGCGCGGCGACGATCCGTGGCGGCTGCCGCTGACGACCGACCCGGCGCTGCTGTTCCGGTTCAGCGCCCTCACCGCGAACGCGCACCGCATCCACTACGACAGCCCCTATTGCCGGGGCGAGGAGGGGTATCCCGGCCTGGTGGTCCACGGGCCGCTGCTCGCGCTGCTCATGCTGGAGCTGCCGCGCCGCCAGGCGCCGGAGCGACGGGTGCGCTCCCTGTCGTACCGGCTGCGGTCGCCGGTGTTCGCCGGCGAGCACCTGGCGGCCTGCGGGAGCCCGTCGGACGGCCGGGTCGCGCTGCGGGTCGGCACGCACCGGGACGACCGGCACGCCACGGCGGAGGTGGTGTTCGCATGACGGTGTCGCGCGAGCGGATCGCGGGGGCCACGAGCCTGCTGTTCGTGCCGGGCGACCGGCCCGACCGTTTCGGCAAGGCGGCCTCCTCCGGTGCGGACGTCGTCATCGTCGACCTGGAGGACGCGGTCGCCGACGCGGACAAGGAGCGCGCCCGTCGCGAGACGGCCGCCGCGCTCTCGCGCGGGTTCGAGGCGCTGGTACGGGTCAACGCCCCCGGCACGCCGTGGTGCGCGGCCGATCTGGAGATGGCCGCCGGGTACGGCTGCCCGGTCATGGTGCCCAAGGCGGAGGACCCGGCCGTGCTGCGGGACCCCGCCCTGCGCGCGGCGGGCCGGTACGGGCTCGTCCCGCTCGTGGAGACCGCGCTCGGCGTGGAGCGCGCGACCGAACTGTGCGCCGCCCCCGGGGTCGTACGGACCGCCTTCGGCAACGTCGACCTGTCCGCGCAGCTCGGTACGGCCCCCGACGACCACCCGGCCCTCGCCTACGCGCGGTCGCGGCTGGTGGTCGCGGCGGCAGCGGCGGGGATCGCGCCGCCGGTCGACGGGGTCACCACGGCGGTACGGGACTTCGACGCGCTGCGCGCCGATGTCGCCCACGCCCGGCGGATGGGCTTCACGGGGAAGCTGTGCGTCCATCCGGCGCAGCTCGTCGACGTGCGCGAGGGGTTCGCGCCGTCGGCGGAGGAGGTGCGGTGGGCCCGCACGGTCCTGAACGCCGGGCACGCCGGGGACGCCGGGGATGCGGTCACCGCCGTGGACGGGCACATGGTCGACCGTCCCGTCCTGAGGCGTGCCCGGGTCATCCTCGCGGCGTCGCGCGGGAGCGCTCGACGAGCTGTTTGACGATGACGTTGCGCTGGATCTCGTTGGTCCCCTCCCCCACGATCATCAACGGCGCGTCACGGAAGTAGCGTTCGACGTCGAACTCCGTCGAGTACCCGTAACCCCCGTGGATCCGGACGGCGTTGAGGGTGACCTCCATGGCCGTCTCGGACGCGAACAGCTTGGCCATGCCGGCCTCCATGTCCGCGCGGTCCCCCTGGTCGTAGCGCTGGGCCGCGAACAGGGTCAGCTGGCGCGCGGCCTCCAGCCTGGTGGCCATGTCCGCGAGGTAGTGGCCGATGGCCTGGTGCTTCCAGATCGGTTTGCCGAACGACTCCCGCTCCTGGGCGTAGCGCAGCGCGTCCTCCAGCGCGGCCCGCCCCACGCCCAGGGCGCGTGCGGCGACCTGGAGCCTGCCGACTTCGAGGCCGCGCATCATCTGGGCGAACCCGCAGCCCTCCTTGCCTCCGAGGAGGGCGGTGGCGGGGACGCGCATGTCCTCGAAGAGCAGCTCCGAGGTCTCCACGCCCTTGTAGCCGAGCTTGTGCAGGTCCTTGGAGACCGTCAGGCCCTCGCCCTTCTCGACGAGCAGGATGGACACGCCCCGGTGCGCGGGGCGTGCGGCAGGGTCGGTCTTGCACAGCAGGGCGACGAGCCCGGCGCGGCGGGCGTTGGAGATCCAGGTCTTGCTCCCGTTGATCACGTAGCCGTCGCCGTGGGGGCGGGCGACGGTGCGCATGGCCTGGAGGTCGGAGCCGCCGCCGGGTTCGGTGAGCGCCATGGTGGCGCGCAGTTCGCCGGTGGCCAGGCGGGGCAGGTAGGCGTCCTTCTGCTCCTGGGTGCCGAAGTCCAGGATGAGCTTGGCGACGACCGTGTGGCCGCCCATGGCGCCCGCCAGGCTCATCCAACCCCGTGACAATTCCTCGGTGACCATCACGTAGCAGGCCGCGCTGACTTGTCCCGCGCCCCAGGGTTCCGGCACGGCGAGTCCGTAGATCCCCAGTTCCTTCATGCCCTCGATGAGCTTCTCGGGGTAGGTGTCGGTGGCCTCCAGGTCGTGGACGACTGGCTTGACCTCCGCATCGACGAACCGCCTCACCACGCTGATGATTTCGCGCTCTTCTGTCGACAGGCTGGCCGGCGGGACGGGCGGCACGAGACGTGGTGCGGAGAGCATGGCGGCTCCTCGACGGTCCGTATATTTGATAAACGATAAAGTATCAGCAAGTGTCCATGAGTAACATGGCGCTGGCCGGAACGATCTGGTCTGCGGGGCCCGGAGCCGTGGCCCTCGGCCAGGGACCACCAGACACGAGACAGCGGAGCCATGAGCGGACACATCTCCCCCACCTCACGCGGCCCGGCCCGCCGGGTCCTGCGCGAGGACGTCGCCGACGCGATCCGCAACAGCATCATGGTGGGCGAACTCCGCCGGGGCAGCCGCCTGGACGTCTCGGGCCTCGCGGCGGACCTCGACGTCAGTCAACTGCCCGTGCGCGAAGCCCTGATCGCGCTCTCTGGTGAGGGCCTGGTGCGCACGGTGCCGCGCCGCGGGTACTACGTGGAGGAGCTCGACCCGGTCGACGTCCTGGACCACTACGAGATCTACGGGAAGATCTCGGGCATCGCGGCTGCGCGCGCGTCCAGGGAGATGACGGACGAGGACATCGACGCGCTGCAGGCGCTCAACGACCGCATGCGCGCGGCCGAGGACCCGCAGGTGCAGGAGGACCTCAACAACGAGATCCACGGCCGGATCAACCGCGTCGGCGCCTCCCGCCGGCTGCGCTCGGTGCTGCTGACCCTGTCGCACGGCATGGACGTGCGCTTCGGCGTGATCATCCCCGGGTGGCAGAAGAACGCGGCGAACGAACACGACGCGATCATCGCCGCCTTGCGGGTACGGAACTCGGAGACGGCCCGCGCGGCCATGGAGCACCACCTGAGCGTCAACGGACAACGGGCCGTGGACGCGCTCACCGAGGCGGGCTTCTTCGCCACCGCCGACGAGGACCCGAAGGGCTGACGCACGGCCCGGCCGACGAGCACGGTCCGGCAGGCGGGCCGACGGCCCGACCGGGACCCGACGGCCCTGACGCACGGCCCGCTCCTCAGGGCCGTACGCCAGCGGCCCGGCGCTCAGCTGCCGGAGCGGGCCGGGTCCAGGTGCACGCGTACCGGCATCCTCTTGATGCCGTGCACCAGGTTCGAGCGCACCATGCTCGGCTCGGCAAGCAGCTCGATCCGCTCCAGCCGTTCGAGCAGCGCCGTGATGACGATCCTGATCTCCAGGCGCGCCAGCGCGTTGCCGAGGCAGAAGTGCGGGCTGCCCTTGCCGAACGAGACGTGCTCGACGTTCTTCCTGCGGACGTCGAAGACGTACGGGTCCTCGAACTTCCGCTCGTCGAAGTTGGCCGAGCCGAACCACATCACCACCTTGTCGCCCTCCCGGATCCGCTGCCCGTGCAGCTCGACGTCCCGGGTCGCGGTGCGCCGGAAGTGCAGGATCGGGGTGGACCAGCGCAGGAACTCCTCGACCGCGTTCTGCACGAGCGACGGGTCCGCCTTGAGGTCCGCCCAGGCCCGCGGGTGGGAGGCGAGGGCCCGCACGGTGTGCGAGATGGTGTGCCGGGTCGTCTCGTTGCCGGCGATGATCAGCAGCGAGAAGTAGTTCTGGAAGTCCAGGTCGGTGAGCGGGACGCCGTCCTCGGGCAGGGTGTTGACCAGCTTGGACACCAGGTCGGAGCCCGCTCCGCCCTTGCGCTGGGCGGCGAGGCGGAAGCCGTACTCGAAGACCTCAAGGGCCGCCGGGGAGCGGAACGGCAGGTGCCGGTACTCCTCGGACTCGGCGCTGCCCGCGAGCACGTCGGTGTAGTCGGGGTCGGAGTTGGCGATCATCTGGTTGCCCCAGTCGATCAGTTTGTCCGTGTCCTCCACGGGCACGTCCAGCATCCGTGCCAGGAGGCGGATCGGGATGTCGGCGCTGATCTGCTCGACGAAGTCGAACTCGCCCAGGGCCAGGGCCCGGTCGAGGGTCGCCCCGGTGAGCTGCTTCAGGAAGTCGCCGTAGCGCGCGACCGCGCGCGGGCTGAACTCCCTTACGAGCAGCTTGCGCAGCGCCCAGTGCCGCGCGCCGTCGGTGTCGATCATCGACTTGCGGACCAGGAGCTGCTCCTCGTCGAGCTCCTCCAGCGTGACCTGCTGCTCGGAGGACCAGGTCTCCGCGTCCCGGTCGACCGCGGCGACGTCGTCGTACCGGGTGACCGACCAGAAGCCCTTGTTGCCGTCGGCCTCCTCGTTCCAGAAGACCGGCGCCCGGTCGCGCAGCGCGCGGAAGGCCGCGTGCGGAGTGCCGTGTGCGAAGAGGTCGAGGTCGGTGAGGTCGAGGTCGGACGGGTCGGGGGCGGCGTCGGGGGCAGCAAGGTCGGGCCCGGTGAGGGCGGTGGCGCCGGGGCCGGTCTCAGGCAGTTCCATGGCGTTCCTTCGCTGGCTTGGCGTGGCGTCCGTGCTCCGCGGCCGCTTCCACGAAGCGCCTCAGGAGGAGTTGCTGGTGCGGGTCGGTGGCGGTGTCCTCGGGGTGCCACTGCACGCCGAGGACCCAGCCGGGCGCGGTGGGGTGGCGCACCGCCTCGACGGTGCCGTCGTCCGCGTGGGCGAGCGGTTCGAGGGCGTCGGCCAGGACGTCGATGCGCTGGCGGTGGTAGCAGCTGACCCGCACGGGTTCCGGGCCGAAGAGGCCGGGCGCGACCGGGGTGATCCGCTGGACCAGGTGCACGTGCCCGTCGGCCATGTCCTGCTCCAGGGTGCCGCCGTGCAGGACGTTGAGGAGCTGGGTGCCGCGGCAGACGGTCAGCAGGGGGACGGCGTGGTCCAGGGCGTGTCGCAGGACGGCCAGGTCGAAGGCGTCCTGCAGGTCGTCGGGCGGGTCGGTGCCGGGTGCGGGATCGGCTCCGTACAGCGCGGGGTTGACGTCGGCGCCGCCGGGGAGCAGTACGCCGTCGTAGCCCTTGAGGCGTGCCGCCGTCTCGGCGGGTGCGTGCGTCTCGGCGGGCAGCAGCGTGACGGGGTCGCCGCCCGCGTCCCACACCGCGTCGAGCAGGGCGCGCGCGTTGACCAGGGCGCGGAAGCGCAGGGCCGAGGCGCCCTCGCTGAACCGTCCGGGAACGGCGATGCGGGGCCGGTCGGTCACGCCCATGCGGCGATCACCCGGTCGAGGAACGTGCTCAGGTTGGCCCGGGAGGTGCCGACGGCGGCGGCCACCTCCGTACGCAGCTTCTCGGCGCCGTACGCGGCGTCCAGCGCGGCCTCGTCGGTACGGATCCAGGACTCGACCAGCTCCTGGGTGACCTCGGGGTGGAACTGGACGCCGATGGCGCGGCCCCGGGCGAAGGCCTGCGGCCCGTAGTCGTTGCGCGCCCAGACCTCCGCGTCGGGCGGGAGGACCGCGCGGTCGCTGTGCCAGGTGAACCAGGGTCCGTCCGGGACCGGGCAGTCGGGGCGGGTCGGGAAGGTGAGCATGCCCAGCTCGGTGGCGCCGATGGGCTCGATGCCGCCTCCCCAGGCGGCGGCGAGTATCTGGCCGCCGAAGCAGATGCCTATGTAGGGGACGTCGTGGGCGAGGACGCGGCGGACCCAGTCGACCTCGGCGGCCACCCAGGCGTGGTGGCGCTCCTCCCAGGCGTGAGCGAAGGAGCCGAACAGCACGACCAGGTCGGCGTCGCCGGGGTCGGGCAGGGCCAGGTCGGGGTCGCGGGCCTCGCCGTGCGGGAAGACGCTGTGGCGGGTGACGCGGAATCCCCGGTCCGCCAGGAGGCCGTGCACCGCGCCGGTGTCGTCCGGGCCGCCGCAGGACTCGTGGGTGACGAGGACCGCGTGCCGGTGCGGGGCGGACGGCCGTCCGGCCCCGGGCTCAGAAGACGTCGGCATAGCGGCTGAACTCCCAGTCCGTGACGTGCGCTCCGAAGGCGGCGAGCTCGTTGCGCTGCATGACGGTGTACGTGTCGACGAACACGTCGCCGTACGTCCGGCGCGCGAACTCGCTGGTGTGGAAGGTCTCGACGGCCTGCTCCAAGCTGGGCGCGACGCGCCGGAGGCCGCCGTCGGCGTGCGGGTCGCCGGAGGAGACGGGCTGCAGGGGCGCGTTGTCGCGCATCCCTTCGAGCCCGGCCTGGAGGCAGCCGTGCGCGAGGAGGTAGGGGTTGGCGTCGGCGGCCCCCCAGCGGACCTCCACGCGGGTGCCGGGCTCGTCGGGGGTCAGGCAGCGGATCCCGACGAGCCGGTTGTCCAGGCCCCAGCAGACCTGGGTGGGGGCGAAGGAGTAGTCCTCGGCCCGCCGGTAGGCGGTGACCGTGGGCATCGCCACCACCTGGAGGTCGAGCTGGCGGCGCAGCAGTCCGGCGACGTACCCCTGCATCGCCTTGGACGGCAGTCCGTCGCCGGGGGCGTCGCGGACGGCGAAGGCGTTGCGCCCCTCGGCGTCGGCGAGGCTCTGGTGGAGGTGCATTCCGGAGCCCGAGCCGCCGTTGAGGGGCTTGACCATGAAGGTCGCGTTGTACCCGTGCCTGCGGGCGACCGCGCGGGTGAGGTGGCGCAGCAGGACGGCGTCGTCGACGGCCGTGAGTCCGGGCGCGTGGCGGAGGTTGACCTCGGCCTGCGAGGGGCCGTACTCGACGTTGCTGGCCTCGCAGTCGATGCCGGTGCGCAGCAGGGCCTCGCGGATGGCACCGAGTACGGGTTCGAGCTGGTCGGCCCGGTCCAGGGAGTAGCAGAAGGACTTGTCGGATGACCGCTGCCAGTCGGCGTCGAAGAGGTGGAACTCCAGCTCCGGCGCCTGGTTGACGGTCAGTCCGAGGTCGGCGTACTCGCGCAGGGTGCGCTTGAGCATGGCGCGCGCGTCCATCGCGGTCGGCTCGCCGGTCTCCACGTCCACGGTGTCGCAGATGACGACGGCGGCGCCCTCGGTCCAGCCCGCGACGCGGAAGGTGTCGAGGTCGGCGACGACGGCCATGTCCTTGTACTCGCTGTCCGTCTCGGCCCAGGGGGTGGGCAGTACGTCGGACCGGGGGTTCCAGGACAGGGCGACGGCGGCGGTGGTGAAGCGTCCGCCGCGCAGGAACTGGCGGAGCGGGACGTGCTTCCCGCGCGGGATTCCCCAGGTGTCGGTGAAGAGGCAGATCACGGTGTGCAGGCCGGCTTCTTCGGCCAGTCGCGCACAATCCTCGATGTTTCTACCGGACTTGATCGCCATGACCTCTCCCGTAGATAAATTATCAACGATCGGCTACCTTACCGGCCACCAGGAACAGCCTGCAAGGCGCGACGGGAAGGCCGGCGGATGCGGACGATGGCCCTACAGGCCCCGGGGGAACGGCTGTTGGAGCGCGAGGCACCCGACCCGGTGGCCTCGGGACCCCATGAGTCGGTGATCGACGTCCTCGGCTGCGGGGTGTGCCACTCCGACCTCCACGTCGCCGACGGCGCCATCGGCCGGACGCCGATCGTCCTGGGCCACGAAGTGGTCGGCGTGGACGCGGAGTTGGGGCCGGTGATGGTGTACGCCCCGTGGGGCTGCCGTCGCCCCGGGTGCCAACCGTGCGCGTCCGGCCAGGAGATGATCTGCGCGGACAGCCACGAGGCCGGGATCTGGGAGGACGGCGGCTACGCCGAGAAGATGCTGGTCCCCCGGCGCGAGTACCTGATCCCGCTGGAGGGCCTCGACCCCCTCCAGGTGGCGCCACTGGCCTGCGGCGGCCTCACCGCCTTCCGCGCGGTGCGGCGGGCGAGGGCCCTCGGGGAGCCGGGCCGCGCCGGACGCGTCCTGGTGATCGGCGCCGGGGGCCTGGGCCAGTACGCCGTGCAGTTCCTCGGCCGGACCCCGGGCACCCATGTGTCGGTGGTGGACCCGCTTCCGGCCCGGCTGGCCACCGCGCGCGAACTCGGCGCCCACGAGGCCCTGTTGCCCGGAGAGGCCGACCCCGCGCGGTACGACGCGGTGATCGACTTCGTCGGCTCCGACGACACGCTGCGGTCGGCCGTGCGCAGCGTGCGGCGCGGCGGGGTCGTCGTCCTGGTGGGCATGTTCGGCGGCACCGTCCCCTTCGGGCTCGGCCGGCTGCCCAGCGAGGTCTCGCTGACCACCAGCATCTGGGGCAGCCCCGCCGACCTGCGGGACCTGCTCGACCTGGCCCGCCATGAGCCCCTGCGGCACGTCGTGGAACACCTGCCCCTCAGCGAGGCGAACCGGGCGCACGAACTCCTGCGCTCCGGCGCGACCCGGGGCCGCATCGTCCTGACCGTCGCCTGACGGGACGGTCGCCCGACACGTCCGACGAGACGGCCGCCGCCCTACGGACTCCTCCTCACCCGCACGGGGAACAGCACGTCCGCCCATCACCAGCAGCACGTGGAGAGGACCACATGAGGACGAAGCCCCAGAGCGCCGGTCCGGCCGCCGCCCCCGCCTCCTCGCTCACCAGGAACGCCATCGGCGTCCTCGGGATCTGCTTCTTCGTCGTCGCGGCAGCCGCGCCGATCGCGGGCATGACGGGCCTGCTGCCCAGCATCCTCGTCGTCGGCAACGGCGCCGCCGCCCCGGGCACGTTCCTCGTCGCGGGCCTGGTGTTCCTGCTCTTCTCCGTCGGGTACGCGGCGATGAGCAACCACGTGGTCCACACCGGCGCCTTCTTCGCCTACGTCGGCCGCGGGCTCGGCGCGACCTGGGGCGTGGCCTGCGCGTACCTGACCGTCATGGCGTACTGCCTGGTCCAGGCCGCGGTGTACGGGTACCTGGGCGCCACCGTGGTCGCCACGCTGCCCGCCTCGGTGCCCGTCCCCTGGTGGGCCTGGTCGCTGGCGGCGGTGGCGCTGGTGCAGCTGCTCGGCCTGATGCACGTCGAGTTCGGCGCCAGGCTGCTCGGCCTGCTGCTCATCCTGGAGGTGGGCTCGATGGTGCTGACCGCCCTCGCGGTGTTCGCCGACGGCGGCGGGCCCGACGGCATCGGTCTCAGTGCCTCGCTCAGCCCGGCGGCGATCATGGACGGCGCGCCCGGCATCGCGTTCGCGTTCGCCTTCGCCGGGTTCATCGGCTTCGAGGCGACCGCCATCTACGGCGAGGAGTCCCGCGACCCGCGGCGCACGGTGCCCCTGGCCACGTACCTCTCCGTCGGCGTCATCACCGCGGTCTTCGCCGTCGTCTCCCTCGGCGTGGTCAGCGGGGTGGGCCACACCCGGGTGGCGGAGGAGGCCGTGCGGCTGACCACGGTCGGCGGGGTGCCGCTGGCCGACCCGTCCCAGGTGCTCTTCCACGTGGCCGACGCGTACGTCGGCGGCTGGCTGGCCGAGCTGATGAAGTGGCTGCTGATCAGCAGCGCCTTCGCGTGCGTCCTGGCCTTCCACAACTCCGCCACCCGCTACTTCTTCGCCATGGGCCGCGCGGGGCTGCTGCCGCGCCCGTTCAGCCGTACGAACCACCGGGGCGCGCCCGCGAACGCCTCGTACCTGCAGACCGCGATCGCCGTCGTGGTGGTCGCGGCCTTCGCCCTGGCCGGCCTGGACCCGGTGGTGAACCTCTTCTACTGGTTCGCCGTCACCGCGATCGTGGCGCTGACCTTCGTACAGGCGCTGGTGAGCGTCTCCGTCATCGTCCACTTCCGGCGCACCGGCACGGACCGGCGCCCGTGGAACACCGTCATCGCCCCCGCACTGAGCCTGGTCGCGATGCTGGGCATCCTCTACCTGCTGCTCAGCCGCTTCGGACTGGTCAGCGGTACGGCCGGGGCGAGCACGGCGGCCTGGCACATGTCGGCCACCGGATGGGTCCTCGCGCTCTCCCCGTTCGTCCTGTTCGGCTGTGCGCTGCTGTACGGGGCGGCCACCGCCGGGCGCCGCCGGGGGAACCAGTTCCTGCGGGAGTTCGTGAGCTGACGCGCCCGCGCGCGACGGTCCGGGAGCCGAGGAGCGGGCCGGCTCCCGGCTCCCGGCTAACTTCCCTGCCCCTTGACCTTCACCAGCTTGCGGTTGGCGAACTCGAAGAGGCCGAGCCGTCCCAGCTCGCGCCCGAAGCCGCTGCGCTTCACGCCGCCGAAGGGCAGGTCGGCGGCGCTCGACGGCGACTCGTTGACGTACACCATCCCGACGTCGAGCAGGTCGACCAGGGCGAGGGCGTCCGCCGGGTCGGCGGCGTGGACGGACGCGGACAGGCCGTACGCGGTGTCGTTGGCGAGCCGCACCGCCTCCGCCCGGTCGGCGACCCGGTGGACCACCGCGACGGGCCCGAAGATCTCCTCGTCCCAGGCCCGCATGCCCGGGACGACGCCGGTGAGCACGGTCGGCCTGAAGTAGGCCCCGGGGCCGGGGAGCGGGCCGCCGCCGGTCTCCGCGACGGCGCCCTTGTCCAGCGCGTCGGCGACCTGGGCGGCCACCGTCTCGCGCGCGGCGGTGGAGGACAGGGGTCCCATCGTGGTGTCCTCGTCGAACGGGTCGCCGACCCTGATCGCGGCCACGGCCGCGGTGAACCGCTCCACGAACGCGTCGTAGAGCGGCTCGGTCACGATGAACCGCTTGGCGGCGTTGCACGCCTGCCCGCAGTTGCCCATGCGCCCGACGACCGCCTCGTCCACCAGGGCGTCGAGGTCGTCGGTGTCCAGGGCGATGAACGGGTCGGAGCCGCCCAGTTCGAGCACGACCTTCTTCAGGTGGCGGCCCGCCGCCTCCGCGACGGCGGCGCCCGCGCGCTCGGACCCGGTCAGCGACACGCCCTGGACGCGCGGGTCGCCGATGACGGACGCGACCTGGCTGTTGTCCAGGAACAGGTTGGTGTAGCCGCCGTGCGGCAGTCCCGCGTCGGCGAAGAGCCGCTCCAGGCCGAGCGCGGAGCCCGGGCACTGCGGGGCGTGCTTGAGCAGGATCGTGTTGCCGAGCAGCAGGTTCGGCGCGGCGAGGCGGGCCACCTGGTAGTACGGGTAGTTCCACGGCATGATCCCGAGGATCGGGCCGATCGGGGAGGTGCGCAGCCTGGCCGAGGAGCCGTCCGCGCGCGGCAGTTCCTCGTCGGCGAGGAACTCCTCGGCGTGGTCGGCGTAGTAGCGGTAGATCTCGGCGCAGAAGCGGATCTCGCCACGTCCCGAGCGGACCGGCTTGCCCATCTCGGCGGCCATCGTGAACGCCAGTTCCGGGGCCCGTTCCTCGTGCAGGCCGGCGACGCGCCGCAGCAGCGCCGCGCGTTCGGCGACCGTGGTGCGCCGCCAGGTGCCGAACGCGGTGAGGGCCGAGGAGAGCGCGTCCTCGACGTCCTGGGCACCGGCGAGGGGGTGCGGTTCCCCGCTCTCGCCGGTGGCGGGGTTGGTCAACTGGTAGTCGCTCATGGGGCGGTGTCCTCCGTCAGCGGTCGTGGCGTGACGCGGGTTGCTTCGAGCATGGCAGCGCGGGCCCGCGCCCGGACCCCCGTAACCGGTCCCTCGTGGCCGCCCGGCCGGGGACGGCGAGCGGCCGCTTCCCGGTCACAGGTCCAGGGTGAGGGCGGCGCCCCGGCACCGGGACACGCAGATCATCATGGTGTCGTTGGCGGCGCGCTCGTCGGCGTCCAGGATCGCGTCGCGGTGCTCGACCTCGCCGTCCAGGACCTCGGTCTCGCAGGTGCCGCAGATGCCTTCCTGGCAGGAGGCGAGGACGGGGACGTCGTTGTCCCGGCAGACCTGGAGGATCGACGTGCCGGCGGGGACGGTGAGGGTCAGGCCGGAGCGCCGGAGGACGACGGTGAACTCCCTTTCCTCGCCCAGGTCCTTCGAGTCCGCCGGGTCCTCCGGGTCCTTCGGGTCCTTCGCCGCGGGTGCGAAGCGCTCGACGCGCAGGGTGCCCGGCGGCCAGGCGGCGCACCTGTCCTCGACGGCGTCGAGGAGGCCGGCGGGCCCGCAGCAGTAGACGAGGGTGTCCGGCTCGGGCGCGGCGAGCAGGGCGTCCAGGTCGATCGTCCCGGCCTCGTCCTGCGGGACGAGGGTGACCTTGTCGCCGTACGGCTCAAGGCGGTCCGTGAAGGCCATCGCCGCACGGGTGCGCCCGCCGTAGACGAGCCGCCAGTCGGCACCGGCGGCCTCGGTCGCGGCGATCATCGGCAGGATCGGGGTGATGCCGATGCCGCCCGCGATGAAGAGGTACCGGGAACTCCCGCGCAGGGAGAAGTGGTTGCGGGGTCCGCGCACGGTGAGCACGTCTCCCGCGCGGACGTTCTCGTGCACGTGACGTGAACCGCCCCTGGAGTCGGCTGTCTTGAGGACGGCGATGCGCCAGGTGTCCCCGGCGGCGCCCGTGTCACCCGTGTCACCCGTGCCGCCCGCGTCGCCGCAGAGCGAGTACTGGCGGACCGGGGCGTCGGGCCCGGTGCCGAGCACCACGTCCACGTGGGCGCCGGGGCTCCAGGGCGGAAGGCGTTCGCCGTCGTGGGCGGGGGCGAGTTCGAGGGAGCGCACACCGTCCGCCTCCGCCCGCACCGCCCGTACGACCAGGTCCATCTCACGCTCGTGTCCCAGCTCCTGCGGCACGGTCTCGGCAGACGTCGTCACGGGGACCCCTCGCTCGCGGTTCCAACTCCGCGATAAAGTATCAAAGTTGGTCCGCCCGCAATAGGCCCCACCCTCACCGGCGACCCACGCCCTCTTCGTGGGCCAGTCGTCGAGCTCTTGGCGGGTCAGTCGTCGAGCCAGCCCGCACGGCGCGCGTAGCTGCCCGCCTGGAAGCGGCTGTGGGCGCCCAGTTCGGCGAGCAGTTCGGTGACGTACCGGCGGTAGGTGGTGATGGACATCGACAGCCGGCGGGCCGCCATCTCGTCCTTCATGCCCGTGTCGAGCAACCGCAGTACGGAGCGCCGCTGTTCGTCGCGGGGAGCCGCTGTCGCGGTGTCGGGCCGACTGTCGTCGAAGGGGCGGCCGGACTCCCAGGCGCTCTCCCAGGAGCGGTAGAGGTAGCGGACCATCGACGGGTCGCGCACGACGAGCGCGCCCTGTCCCGGCGGCTGCTCGGGGTCGGAGATCACGGCGGTGCTTGCGTCGAAGAGGAGCATGCGGTCGGGAATGTGGCTCACGGTGCGGAATTCCACGCCGAGTTCGCTCATGTGGACCATGTGCTGGCGCATGTAGTGGTGCGAGAGGACCGAGTGCGGGTAGAGGGTGCGGCTGAGGATGCCCCGGCCGGCGGTCTCGGCGGTGCGCCTGTAGCCGTCCTCGAGGGCTTCGGGTGGCGGGACCTGCGGGTGGGCGGCGAGAATCTCCACGCGCGCCGAGGCCGCTATGCGCTCCAGCGTCACGCGGATGGCGTCGAGCGTGTTGAGGTATTCGATCGGTGACTTCATGAAGTGGCCCTGCCAGGCCTCTTCGAAGACCGGCTTCATCGCCATGACCTGGGCGCCGAGCCGGTCGGCCCGGTCCCGCAGCCGCCGGATGTCGGCCTCGATGGGACCGACGAGGTGGGTGACGGCCACTTCGGGGTTGCTCGCCACGTAGCCGACGGACCCCTCGGGGCCCGTGCGCCCGCCCTCGTCCCCGGCGCTCGGGCGCAGCAGGCACAGGGCGACGAGGTCGGCGACGGCGGACCGGACCTCCTCGACCGGGAGGCCCATTTCGACGGCGGCGGGGTCGGAGTGGAGCACTCCGCACTCCAGAGCCGTCCGATACAAATTCACATGCAGTTCATAAAACTGCGGAATTTCATATTCCGGTGTCGGATCTGTCGTGTTCTGCACGGTCTCGGCTCTCGTTCTCGGTGGTTGGAACTCGTCAGCGACTTCTCGCCACCCGAACATTGTGGCGTCCGCTTCGACGACTCCGGCAAGCTGATCCCGGAAGGCAAGGGGGACGCCTTCCGGAAAAGAAATTCTGAAGGAGTGCTTCACAATGATCCGCAGCCGCATCGCCCGGGGACTCCTGCTCGCACTCTCCCTGTCGGCCGTCCTCGGCCTGACGGGCTACGCCACGACGACCGGGTCCACCGGGACGTCCCAGGCAGGATCCCAGCCGGTGGCGACGCTGGACGACATCATCTGGCACGGCCCCGGCGACAACTGACCCCGCCGCGACGGGCCGGCCGCAGTGGCCGCGGGACTCACCGACATCGCGCGGACGAACGAAACCGTGAACACTTCTTCATCCCGCGCACCCGCACAGGTCCACTTCCGCCCACGCTCCCGTTTCTTTTCCTCGCCGAAGACGGCGTAATTGAATACGGCGTACCCGAACGACGTCCCGTCGCCCGGTATGCCGCCGTCCGGTATCCGGAATAAGAACCGCAACGGCGCGTGGAATCTACCATATCGATCTTGATTCGGACCGGGCCGGGATTCCCGGTGCAAGAAATTGCAAATCATCCGACGAGATCTTGACCCGGGTCCGCGGCACGGGTATCCGCGCGCCGCCGCCCGGGGCACCGCACCCACCTCGGAAGAACAAGAAGAAAGCGATCCCGCATGTCCAAGCTTGACCGCCAGAGGTTCGAGTCGCTCGCCGCGGAACTCCTCGAGAAGCAGTTCCAGCGCGTGCCCAAGCTGCGCGAGCTCCACCAGGGCGAGTGGATCGACCGCGACTACTACGTCCGGCACATCACCGAGACGGTGCTGCGCATCCGGCTCAACAACGAGGTGGACGCGTACGCGCTCTACCGCGTGGGCTCCAAGGACGACGTGCTCGCCGCCAAGCTCGCCCGCTACCTGGCCGAGGAGTACGGCCACGAGCACATGTTCACCCGCGACCTGGAGCGCTTCGGGCTGACCATCGAGCAGCTCGACGCCACCCCGGTCTTCCCCTCCACCGCCATGCTCATGGGCTACCTGCGCATGGAGGCGGACCGCTCGGGCCCGGCGCCCACGGCGATCTGGGACTGGTTCGTCGAGTGGTACTCCGACCGCTACAACCCGGTCATCACCGAGAAGGCGTCCGCGGAGTTCGGCCCGGAGTTCGTGCACGGCACCAAGGCGCACATCGCGTTCGACGAGTCGCACGACCACGACGACCTGATGTTCCGCACCATCTCGCGCGCCGTGGAGAAGTTCAGCACCCCGGAGGCCGCCGAGGGCTACCTGACCACCTTCATCAGCCTCATCGGCGACTACTTCACCGAGCTGTACGAGACCACCGTGGGCGCCCGCGAGGCCCAGTCGGCCGGGGTCTGACATGAGCCTCCGTCCCGGATCCGAGGCCAGGCGGGGCCGCGTCCTCGTCATCGAGCCGACGTCGTCGGGCACCGCTCTGGTGGGGGCCGCCCGCCGTCTCGGGTTCGGGACGGCGGTGGCGTCCTTCGACGCCGACGACCGCGAACTGGCCGACGGCGTGCGCCGGGAGGCCGGCGAGGTGATCGTCGTGGAGACCAACGACGAGGAGGCGTTGTACGCGGCCGTGGGAGCCGCGCACCGCGCCGACCCGTTCACCGGCGTGCTCGCGGGATTCGAGTTCTACGTCCCCGCCGCCGCCCGGCTGGCCGCCCGGCTCGGGCTGCCCGGCCTGCCGCCCGAAACCGTCGAGGCGGTGCGCGACAAGGCCCTGATGCGGGCGGCCGTGGCCGCGGCCGGGCTGCGCACGCCCCGCTTCGCCGAGGTCTCGGGACCCGACGACCTGGCGGCGGCCGCCGCCCGCGTGGGCTTCCCCTGCGTGCTCAAGCCCGTCGGATCGGCGGGCAGCGTGCACGTGAGCCGCGCCGACGACGCGGCCGGCCTGGCCGCCGCGTACGCCGCGCTGGCCGGGGACCGCCGCCCCGACATGGGCCGGCTCCTGGAGCGCCGGGCGCTCGTCGAGGAGTACCTGGACGGCCCGGAGCTCTCGGTCGAGGGCTGCGTGGGGGCCGACGGGCGGGCCACCGTCGTCGCCGTCACCCACAAGGTCCTCGGCCCCGAGCCGTCCTTCGTGGAGGTCGGCCACGTGGTGAACGCCGACCTCGCCCCGCAGGTCCTGGGGGCCGTCGAGGCGTACGTCCGCGACGTCCTCACCGCGCTGCGCGTCACCGTCGGGGCGTTCCACTGCGAGCTGCGGCTCGTCGCCGGCGAGCCGGTCCTGATCGAACTGGGCGCGCGCCTCGGCGGCGACCGGATCCCGGACCTGGTCGAGGCGGCCACCGGGGTACGGCTCGCGGAACTGGCCGTCGCCGCCCACACGGGCCTCGACGCCTCCGCCGTACCGCCGCGCGCGCCCCGGGCCAAGTACGCGGGCATCCGCTTCCTCGTGCCGCCCGGGCCGGGCGCCCACCGCGCCGTCGAGGGCCTGGACGAGGTCGCCGCGCTCCCGGGCGTGCACGAGGCCGAGGTCTCGCCCGCCCCGCACGCCCCGCCCTCCGCCGACCAGGACTTCCGCTCCCGCGTGGGGCACGTCCTCTACACCGCCGACTCGTACCCCGACGCGCTCGCCCTGGGCACGCGGATCACTCGTGGAGTCACCTTTGTCTAGTTCACACCCCCCGCTGCCCCCGCACCGGCAGGCACCGCGGGCCGCGGCTGCCGCGGAACCCGGCCACGAGCCGCTGGTCCTGGTGGTCAACCGCTTCGACGACGAGTTCGGCGAGTACCACCGCTTCCTGCCCGAGGGCGGCTACCGCCTCGCCTACCTGGCCACCGCCGACGCGGTCGCCCCGCTGGACCGCGCGAACGCCGTGGCGACCGTCGTGGTCCCCGACCTGAGCGCCGGGACCCTGCTGCCGCACGCCCGGGAGATCGCCGAGCGGCACGGGCCCGTCGCGGCCGTCGTCGCGCTCTCGGAGTTCGACCTGGACACGGCGGCCCTGCTGCGCGAGGCGCTCGGCGTGCCCGGGTGGAGCTCCAACTACGTGCGCCGCTTCCGGGACAAGACCGTGATGAAGCAGTGGCTGCGCTACGCCGGGGTGCGCGCCCCGCGGTTCGTCCACCTCGACGCGCACAGCGAGCCCTCGCAGGTCCTCGGGGAGATCCCGCTGCCGCTGATCCTCAAGCCGCGCGACGGCGCCGCCTCGCGCGGGGTGCGCCTGGTGCGCACGAAGGACGAACTGGCGGCCGCCCTGCGGGAGATCGGCGAGGAGGCGGCCGGCTACGAGGCGGAGGAGTACGTCGAGGGCCAGATCCTGCACGTCGACGGGATCCGCCGGGACGGCGGCTTCCACTGCGTCACCGTCTCGCGGTACGTGAACACCTGCCTGGACTTCGTCCACGGCGTCCCGCTCGGTTCGTCGCTGCTCGACGACGGTGCCCCGCGTGACGAGCTGACGGGCTTCGCGGCGGACTGCCTGGACGCGCTGGAGCTGTGGACGGGTCCGTTCCACCTGGAGGTCATCGTCGACGGCGAGGGCCGGCCGGTCTTCCTCGAGGTGGGCCTGCGTCCGGGCGGCGCCGGGGTGCCGTTCCTGCACCGCGACCTGTACGGGATCGACCTGTACTGCGAGGCCTTCCGCACGGCGCTCGGCCTGGCCCCGCTCAGCGCCCCGCTCGTCCGGCCCGCCGGGCCGGGATCGGGCGGCTGGCTGGTCTTCCCCGAGCCCGCGGAGCTGCCCGCGCAGGTGGTGTCGCGGACCTCGCTGGCCGGGCTGGTGCCCGAGGTGTACGCGGAGGCGCTGCCCGAGGTCGGGCACGTCTTCGACGGCGACGGCGGGTACGACCACGCCGGGGGCCGCGTGCTCCTGCGCGGGGCCGACGAGGCGGCGGTCCGCGCCGCCATCGAGCGGTCCGTCGACGCCTACCGGCTGGGCGTGGTGCCCGCCGGGACCCCGGCCCACGACGACGAGCGGGTGGCGGTATGAGCGAGCGTGACGGCGCCCGCCCCGGCGAGCTGCGGTTCCACTGGGGGTCCGCGCTCGACGACGGGCAGAAGAAGTCCGCGGAGCGCTACGACTTCCGCGTGCTCGACCTCGAAGGGGCGATCGACTTCGCACGCGAGGCCGACAAGCTGGGCGTCGAGTCCCTGCTGATGGCCCAGAGCTACGACCTGCCCGACCCGCTGCCGCTGCTCGGCGCGCTGGTGAGGGAGACGGAGAACGTCAAGTTCATCCTCGCGTACCGCCCCGGGCTGCTCTCCCCGACCCTGTTCGTCCAGATCGTCAACACCCTGTCCTGGATGTCGAAGGGCCGCATCGCCCTCAACCTGATCTCGGGCATCTCCCCGGTGGAGCAGGGCTACTACGGCGACTTCGTCGCGCACGACGGCAGGCACGAGCGGGCGCGTGAGTTCCTGCGCGTCCTGCACGCGTTGTGGCGCGACGAGGACCCGGTGACGTTCGAGGGCGCCCACTACCGCGTCGAAGAGGGCCAGTTGGGCCTTCCGCACTACGGCGGCGGGCGTCCGGAGATCTACGTCAGCGGCGCCTCCCGGATCGCCCAGGACACCGCCGTGGAGTACGGGGACTGCTGGTTCCGGTACGCCGACACCCCCGAGAGGATCGCCGAGGAGGTGCGCCCGGTCCTCGACCGGGGCGGCCGCGTCGGACTGCGGATGCAGGTGCTCGCCCGGCCCACCCGCGAGGAGGCGCTGGCCGACCTGGCGGAGGTCATGGGCGGCGCGGACGAGAAGCACCGCGAGTGGGTCGCCGAGTTCGTGGCGGCGGCCGACTCCCAGGCGGTGAAGAACTCCTTCCGGCTGGCCGACGAGGCCGGGCATGGCTGGATGTCCCCGGTGCTGTGGTCCGGCGCCGTCGCCTACCGGGGCGGTCCCGCCCTCTGCATCGTGGGCGACTACGACGAGGTCGCGGACTACCTGCTCGCGTACAAGGCCGCCGGCGTGGGCGAGTTCATCTTCTCCGGCTGGCCCGCGCGCGACGAGATGGGGCACTTCTTCACGCAGGTGCTGCCGCGGGTGCGCGCCCGGGAGCGGGCCGGCGCGGCGGTGACGGCACCGTGAGCGCGGCGGCGGAGCCGTCGCCGGTGCGCTCCCCTCGGGTGTGGCTGTTCGCCATCGGCATCCTGGTGGGCCTGATGGCCGAGCAACTGGTGCTGTTCGCGGTGCCGTTGCTCATCTTCCAGGACACCGGCAAGGTGTCGATGCTCGGTCTGGCGTACGCGCTGGAGTGGGTGCCGTACCTGGCGGCGTACCCGATCGGCGGGGTGCTCGCGGACCGGGACGGGGGCCCGAGGCTGTTCCGCCTCGCCAACTCCGGCCGGGCCGCGGTGCTCGGCTCCTCCGTCGTGCTCTGCCTGCTCCAGCCCGGCTGGTCGGTGCCGGTCCTGATGGTCAACGGCGCGCTGCTCACCACGCTGGTCGCCCCGGTCCACATGGCGATCGAGAAGGTCGTCCCCCAGCTCGCCTCGGGTGAGCGTCTCGCCCGGATGCAGGCCACCGTGCAGAACGTGGAACTGCTGTCCCTGGCCCTGGGCCCCGGGCTCGCGATGGCGGCCGTGGCCGTCGTGGGCAAGCTGTGGCTGCTCGGCCTGGCCGCGGGCATGTTCGCCGTGGCGGCCCTGTGCTGGCTCGCCCTGCCCAAGAGCGCGTCCGCCGCGCCGGTGGGGGGCGACGTGCGCGCGGCGGTGGCCGAGCTGAAGCTGGGCTGGACGCTCCTGGTGGGCAACCGGCCCGTCGTGCTCCTCGCGGCGGTCAACTTCTCGATGAACCTGGCCCTCGCGGCCACGCTCGGCGCCAACGCGGCCGTCGTGACGGGGGTGTTCCACCAGTCCTCGACCGCGTTCGCCTCGCTGAACGTGTTCGCGGGGCTCGCGGGACTGGTCAACCTGGCAGTGATGCCCCTGCTGTTGAAGCGCTGGTCGCCGCGGGCCATCGGGGTGACGGGGTTCGTCACTGTGTGCGCGTCCCTGCTGCTGCTCGGCCTCGCCCGTTCGTACCCGGTGTACGTGGTGTGGTTCGTGGCCGTGGAGATCGGCGTCGCGTACTACAACACGTACAACAGGACCCAGCGGGTGCAGGTGATACCCGGCGAGCACCTGGGCAAGGTCATGGGGCCGTTCTTCCTGATCAACGTTCTCGCCTTCCCCATCGGCGGAGTGCTGATCTCCACCGTCGGGGCGTGGGCGGGACCGCAGCGGCTGGTCGTCGGGCTCGCCGTGCTGCTGGCGGCCGTCGGCGCGGTGCTCGTGCCGCTCACCACGCGCAGCCTGCAGCGCTCCATCGCGCTGCGCGACGCAGCGCCGGCACCGACTCGCGTGGAGGCGGGAACATGAGCGTACGCACCCGGACACAAGCGGAACGACGGGCCCCGGCGGCGCGCCCCGGCAGGCTCCCGCTCTCCCCCGAGCGGTTCCGCGAGGCGATGTCGCACCTGGCCGCGGCGATCACGGTGGTCACCACCCACGACGCCGACGGCACCCGCCGGGGCTTCACCGCCACCTCGGCCCTGTCCGTCTCCCAGAGCCCTCCGCTGCTGCTCGTGGCGGTGGGGAACACCTCGAGCTGCCTGGACGCCCTCCTCGGCTCGTCGGAGTTCGCCGTCAACGTCCTCGGGGACCACCAGCACGGGGTGGCCGCGTCGTTCGCCAGGAAGGGCGTGGACCGCTTCGCCGGCCACGACTTCACGTCCTGGCACGGCGACGGGCCACCCCGTCTCGCCGACGCGCACGCCGCGTACCTGTGCCGTACGACGGGCAGCGTGCCGGTGGGCGACCACCACCTGCTGATCGGCGAGATCACCGACCACGCGGCCCGCCCCGGCACCGGGCCGCTGCTGTGGCACCGCCGCGGCTACACCGCACCGACCACGAAGGAGCCCGCACGTGGCTGACCGGAAGATCGTCGTCACCGGGGCCTTCCCCGATGCCACGGCGGACCGCCTGCGGCAGCGGGGCTTCGCCCTGGCGCGCCTGCCCGGGGACGCCGACGAGGAGGCCGTCTCGGTCGAACTGGACGGCGCCTGGGGCCTGGTGCACGGCGGGACGTCGTTCCTGACCGCCAAGCTGTGGGAGCGTCACCCGGACCTCGCCGCCGTGTGCGTGATGGCCACCGGGTACCGCTCGTTCATCGAGCCGCCCGCCGCGCCGGGCGCGACCCGCTTCACGTACACCCCGCACGCGAACGCCTCGGCGGTCGCCGAGTTCGCCCTGGCCCAGGCGCTCGACCTGGTGCGCGGGGTGACGCGGGGCGCGGCGGGAACGGCGCGCGGCGAGTGGATCGAGGAGGCGACGGGCTCGCTGACCGGCGCGACGCTCGGCGTCGTCGGCATGGGGCACGTGGGGCAGCGGCTGGCCGCGATGGCGCACGCGGCGTTCGGCACCCGCGTCGTGTACTGGAACCGCTCCGACCGCCCGGAGCTGGCCGCGCTCCCCCACGAGCGCAAGGCGACCCTGATCGAGGTCTTCGCGAGCAGTGACGTGGTGTCGCTCCACGTCGACCTGGTCCCCGGGGTCACCGAGGGCCTGATCGGGGCCGAACACCTCGACGCGCTCGGCCGCGGCTTCCTGGTGAACACCGCCAGGGCCACGGTCGTCGACCCGGAGGCCCTGCGGGCGGCACTGGCCGCCGGGCGCCTCGGCGGCGCCGCCATCGACGGCTACTACCGCGAGCCGGCCCCGGCGCCGGACGACGACCCCTTCGGGCTGCTCGCGTTCGTACCGGACCGGCTGCTGGTCACCGGGCACAACGCCTACCACACCCACCAGGCGCTGCGGACGATGGCGGAGATGGCCGAGGCCAACCTGACGGCGGTGGCCGACGGGGAGCCCGTGCCGTACGCGGTCCCCGGTCTGGAGGGCTGAGCAGGTGAGGACGCCCGACGTGATCGAGGAACACGGGCTGCGCGTCGCGGTCCTGGAGCCGGAGGAGGCACTGGGGAGCGACCGGACCGCGCTGGACGGCCTGGCGGAGCGGGCGGGCGTCAGCGTGCTGAGGGTGGTCGACCCGCCCGCCGCGCTGCGCACGGACCTGGAGGACAACGGCTTCCTGCTGACGCCGAGTTGGGTGAACTGGCTGGCCCCGGTGGGCGGGGACGACGAGGCGTTCCTGTCGGCGATGACGTCCGGGGAGCGCCGCAACGTCCGCAAGGCGCTGCGCGAGTGCGAGCAGCGCGGCGTGCGCACCGTCGTCCGGGCCCCGTTGACGCGGCCCGTCTTCGAGGAGTTCCTCGCGCTGTACGAACCGCAGGTGGCGGCGATGCGCAACGGGGTCGCGTACGCGGAGAGCTGGCGCGAGGAGATCGAGGCCGACCCGCACCTGTACTTCGTGGTGGAGGCCCGCGACGCCGACGGCTCGCTGCTGGGCGCCTGCCTCTGCTGGGACCAGCCCGAACTCTCCCTCGCCCGGATCGCGTTCACGGCACAGGTGCCCGAGCAGCGCCAGGGCCGGGTCGTCCGCGCCCTGTACGCGACGGCCACGGCGGAGGCGCGCGGGCGCGGGCGCGGCTGGGTCTCGCTGGGCAGCGACCCGACGCTCTACGGGCACCTCACGGAACCCGGCCTGTTCGGCTTCAAGGCCCGGCTCGGCTTCCGCCCGGTGCCCACCCGCCACCTCCAGCCGACGGCGCCCGACCAGGCCGACGCGGTGGTGAGCCTACGCGGCCTCACCGAGCCGTCGCTGCTCCTCTCGTACGCCTCCTGCCCCACCGCCGACGCGCCCGGCACCGGGGCGCTGCCGGTGCCGGAGCCCGCACTGCGCCTGACCGTCCTGACCGCCGGAGGGGACGTCGACCTGGCCGCGCACCGCGCGGGCTTCCTCACCGACACGAGAGTGGAGACGGTGCCGGGCTGACGGGCACGCCCCGTCCGCCGGCCCTTCCTGTCCCCGGGAGAAGAGCGATGCGCACGCACGGTACGACGACGCAGGGGGTGGTGCGCATCTGGTACGGGCAGGGGCACCCGGGAGGCGGACGGGAGGACCTCGCCCTGCTCGACCGGCGCGAGAAGGTCCGCGCGGCACGGATCGCGCACCCCGACGAGCGGTCCTGGTTCGCCGCCGCGCGCGCCGGCATCCGCCGCGTGCTGGCCGGGCACCTGGACACCGATCCGGCGCGCCTCGGCCTGGCCTGGGCCCCCGACAGCGACTTCCGGGTCGCCGAACTGCCCGCCCGGGTCACCGGGTCCGGCGCCCCGATGGTCCTGGCCACCGCGCACCACGGCCACCGCTGGACGCTGGCCCTCGCCCCCTACGGCCCGCTCACCCTGGCGATGGCCGACCCGTGCGGCTGCGGTCACGGCGACCCCGGGTGCACCGCGCGCAAGGTGGCGCGGGCGCGGGTGGCCCATCTGCGCGGCGCCACGGCGCTCACCGTCGACGACCTGCCGCCGCACGGCCCGGTGGAGGTGGCGCTGGCCCGCCCGACGGCGCTGGAGGCGGTGTACGGGCCCGAGGGGGGCCGCTGATCGTGGTGCGGGCCGCCGTGCGGCTCAGTGGGTGGTGGCGGGGGCGGGCGCCGCGCGGTGGCGGAGGTTGACGGCCGCGGCCCTGGCGAGCGCCGGGGGGCTGAGGAACTCGCGCGGGCCGATCAGCCGGGACGCGTAGCGGTGCATGTGCCGGGCCATCGAAGGGTCGCGCGCCGCGGCGGAGAAGACCAGGCGCTCCACAGGGTTGAAGGGGCGGGCCTTGGCGTAGTCGGCGGCGAGGAACTGATGGCCGCGCAGCCTGCGCCGGTGCCCGCGGTCGTAGGCGGCGAGGGCCTTGTCCAGGTCGCCCCGGCCGGTCACGGCGAGGGCGACCGCGTCGCTCAGCCACCGCGCGGACTCCAGCGCCCAGCCGCACCCGACGCCCCAGAGCGGGTCGCAGGTCAGGGCGGCGTCGCCGATCAGCGCGACACCGGGTGCGGTCGGCCGCCGGCTCAGGAGCGGGTAGTCGACCGTGCCGATGAACTTCGACACGCGCGTGGCGGTGTCGATGGGCGGTGCCTCGGGCAGGGCCCGTACGAAGTCGAGGAAGCTGCCCTCCAGGTCCTCTCGGAACGCGGGCAGCCGGCTCTTGTCCGGCAGTACCGCCATCACGGTCACGCCGTCGTCGTTGGGGAACGCGTACGCCATGTCCGGTTCGAGGAACCAGGCCTGGGCGACCCCGCTGTCGAGGCGGAGGTCGCGGAAGTGGGCCAGGTAGCCGAACCGGCCGTTCTCGTGGGCCTGTCGGCGCACCCCGGCGAGGGTCGCCACGGGAGAGTCCTTGCCGTCGGCGCCGACGACGAGCCGGGCCCGCACCTCGCGCTCGCCGCGGGGCGTGGACGCCCGCACCCCGACCGTCCGCCCGCCCTCCTGGACCAGGCCGCGCACCTGGTGCCCGAGGAGCAGGTCGACGCCGGCCGTGCCGGCCGCGCGGGCCCTGATCAGCGGGTCGAGGGTGCTGCGCCGCACGTTGTACCCGTACGGCAGCGGCGGACCCTGCTCGGCGGCCCTGGGCTCGATCCACCCCCAACGGGTCCACCAGCGGGCCTCGTTGCGCACGGCCCCGGCCGCTTCAAGGGCGGGGACCAGCCCCAGCTCGTCGAGCACCGGGTAGGCGTTCGCGGTGAGGGAGTGGGTGCACAGCACCTTGTACGCCTCCGGGTCGCCCCGGCGCTCAAGGAGGGCGACGCGGGCGCCGCGCCGGGCGAGCAGGATCGCGGCGGCGCAGCCCGCGAGGCTGGCGCCGCTGATGACGACGTCGTAGGGGACGTCGTGTCCGGGTGCGGCGTCCTCGGGCCTGGTCATGGCTGGTCGCCCCTTCGCGGGAGTGCGGTGCGGTGGGTGGAGCAGTGGTGAGCGGACGGAACTCGTGGTGGCGCGGTGCCACTCCAGTGGGGGCGTGATCGTTTGTCAAGGGGCGTGGGCCGGGCGGCGCGTGATGTGAAGTTCCCTTCGCATGCGGATGGTTGGAGTCATCCTGTCCGGGTGCCGCCCGTTGCGGAGCCCGTCCCGCGCACGGGTGGCACGGCCCGTCCACGCGCCTTCTCGTGGCCGCCGCCGTGCGCCATGCTCGGTGCATGCGGGGACGACACGGCAGCGGGTGGGCGGCGGCAGTGGCCGTGGCCGCCGGGGCCCTCGCGGTCACGGCCACCGCCCTGCTGGCCGCCGGGTACGCGCCGCCGGGGCCCGCGTGGACCGCGATCGTCGCGGCGGCTCTGCTGGCGGTGCTCGCCGTGCCGGGGAAGAAGGCCGTGGAGTCGCTCGGCTCACGGTGGGCCGAGCCCGTCGAGCGCATGAACAGGCGCGCGGCGGCCCGCGGCGCCCTGCTGCGCGACGCCCCGCGCGTTGCGGACTCCGGCCACCGGATGGCCCTGAGCATCCACGCGGCCATCCCGCTGCCCGAGGGCGCCGACCCCGCGTTGTCCGGGAGCCTGCCGGAGTACATCGCGCGGGGCATCGACGCGAACGTACGGAGCTGGATCAAGGGACACACCAGGACCGGCGGGCTCCTCGTGCTCGTCGGCCCGGCCGCCGCCGGGAAGACGCGCAGCCTGTACGAGGCGCTGCGGTCCGAGGTGCCGGACTGGCGGGTGCCCGAGGTCACCACGGGCACCCAGCTGAACGCCTTGGTGGACGACGGCGTGGACCTCCAGCGGTGCGTGCTGTGGCTGGACGAGCTGCAGGACTACTTCACCGACGAGGTGCTGACGGTCAGCGCCGTACGGCAGTTGATGCTCGGCCGGCACGGCCCGGTGCTGCTGGTGGCGACGATCAGGACCGAGGAGCTGGAGCGGCTGCAGAGCGGACAGCACGGCCCGGAGGGCGAGGGCGGCCCCCGCACGGCCGGTCGGCAGCACGCCAGGGAAGTGGTCAAGATGCTGGCCCGCTGGTCACCGCAGGGCACGGCCTCGGAGCGGGCAGTGCGCTTCCACGTCGACAGCCGGCTCACCGCACTCGAACTGGCGCGGGCCCGGGAGCTGGCCGAGATCGACCCGCGCATCGCCAGCGCCCTGGCGGGGGCGGAGGAGGGACGGATCACCGCGACGCTCGCCGGGGCGCCGGACCTCATCGAGCGCTGGACCCTGGAGGCGGGCGCCCCCTACGGCCCCGACGCCAACGGCCGGGCACTGATCACCGCGGCGCTGGCCGCACGCCACTGCGGGCATCCGGAGCCGGTCCCGGAGCGCGTCCTGGAGTCGCTGGCCCTGCTGCACCTCACCGCGCACGGGTTCGCGCCGCGCGCCGCGGACTGGCTGGCTCCGGCGCTCGCCTGGGCCGAGGAGCCGATCAGGGGCCGCATCAGCGCACTGAGCCGGTCGATGGCGCGCCCGGGCGTGGTCGCCGGGTTCCGCGTCTCCGACGTACTGCTCCAGCACTCGTACGCCGCGCGGAGCGCCCCGACCGACTCCCTGCTGGAGCGGGAGGACACCTGGTCGGCGCTGCTGGAGCACGCGGAGCCCACCGCCCGCACCGCGATCGGCACGGCCGCGGACGCGCAGGGCAGGGGGGAACTGGCCGCACGGGTGTGGCAGGCGGCCGCCGCCGACGGGGACGTCCGGGCGATGGAGCACCTGGGGTGGCGGCTGTCGCGACACGGGCGGAGTCACGAGGCGCGGGAGTGGTTCCAGAGGGCCGTCGACGAGGGGTCGGTCTCCGCGATGTGGGCCCTGGGCTACTGCATGCACCAACTGGGCGACGAGGACGCGGGCGAGACCTGGATGAGGCGGGCCGCGGCGCTGGGGTCCATCGGGGCGATGGTCGACCTGGGGCTGCGCCTGTTCGCCAGGGGCGCCCACGAGGAGGGTGAGCACTGGTACCTCGTCGCCGCCGAAGAGGGCGAGACGACGGCCATGGCCAACCTGGGCTACCAGCTCGCGCTGCGCGGCGACCTGGACGGAGCGGAGGAGTGGAACCGGCGCGCCGGCGTGCTCGGCCACCCCGGAGCGATGGAGAACCTGGCCGTGCTCCTCAGCGACCGCGGGGACACGGCGGAGGCCCTGGAGTGGTCCCGGCGCGGTGCGCTGCGGGCCCGGACGATGCTGGAGGAGCATCCGCAGGCCTTCCGCCCGTGGCCGGGCGAGTGCTCCGACGACGGCGTCTCCGCGGTGGTCCTGGAACTCGCCCATCTCCTGGTCGAGTTGGGCGGGGAGGAGCGGGAGCAGGAGGCTCTGGACTGGCTGCTCCTGCTCGCCGAGCACGACGACCCACGGGCGGCGTCGGCGCTGGCGGATCACGCGCTCGACCCGGCCGAGGCCCGGCGGTGGCGCGCCCGGGCGGCACACAGCGCCGACGACCTCCTCGCCCGGCAGAGCCGGTCACTACTGCACAGCTACGGGCAGGACGCGGTCCGGCGCCACGTCGACATCATCCGCGCGCACGCCGACGCCCTGGCGGCGGAGGGCGACGAGGCGGCCGCCCTGACCTGGCTGGCCAAGGCGGAGGGGCACCTCTCCGCCGTCCGGCCACCGTGAGGCACGCCAACGGGCCAAGCCTGCCGGGCCGCCCGCGCCCGGGTGCTCAGTAGCGGCTCCGTGCGAACACCCCTGCCGGGTCCAGCGCGTGTTCCAGGCGGTGGCGCAGGGCGTCGTCGGGGGACCGCGGAGCGGGGTGATCGATGTCGGGGCGGTACGGGTGCCAGCCCTCCTCGGCGAACGACGCGTGCAGGCGGTCCAGCGTGCGGTGGGCGTCGCGCACCGCGTCGGGGTCCCGCGCCGCGAAGCCGAGCGTGACGACGTGGTCGACCGTGTCCGCGTCGAGGACGTTCAGGGTGACGCCGGGCGGGGCGGTGGTGCCGGACAGGGCGGCGGCGATCCGGTCAGCCGCGCGGCGTACGGCGTCGCCGCGGAAGGAGACGACCGGCAGGAACATCAACAGGCCCCGGGCCTCGTCCAGTTGGTGCGCGCCGTGGCCGGTCTTGCGGAGGAAGAGGGTGTCGTCCGGGTCGGGCGTCCCCGCGTAGGCGCGCTGGACGTACGCGTCCGCCGCGTCCGCCCCGGCCTCGGCGAACGGGGAGCCGGGCGAGGCGGCGCGCCCGGCGATGAGCCGGGCCCGGGCGTCGACCAGTTCCTCGTCGCCGGTGAGGCCGAGGTGGACGAGGTAGCGGGCCTCGACCCCGTACGTACGCGCCGCGACCGGGTCGTACACCTTGGTGTTCGGCGGGACGAGGTGCTGGGCGGTCCAGGTGCGCAGGACGTCCACGGCCTCCGCGAGCCGGTGCGGGGCGAAGGTCAGGGGCAGGACGCGGACCGTCGCGGGGCGCGGCAGCAGGCGCACCACGGCGGCGGTGACGGCGGCCAGGTGCGACTGGGTGAGCAGGTGGTTGAGCGAGGGACCGCGGCCGTGCGGCTGCACGACGGCGGCACCGCCGCCGTCGGGCCACCATCCGGTCCGCACGACCGTCCCGTCCGCGAGCACCGCCTCGAGTCCCGCGAGGTCGTCGGCGCGACCGCGGTGCAGTCCGACGCCGCGCTCCAGCAGGTTTCCGATGACGCTGGTGTGCTGGGAGGCGCCGGTGGGGTTGAGGATGCGCGCGGTGCCCTGCAGGAGGGCGGCGAGCGCCCCCTGGGTGACGCCGGGCTCGATCACCGCGTACCCCCGCTCGGTGTCGACGTCGCGCACGCGGTCCAGGGCGGCGAGGTCGAGCAGGGTGGTGTCGTCGCGCACCGGACTGCGGGAGCCGAGGCCCCAGTTGCGCCCGGTGCTCACGGGGTGCAGCGGCGGCCCTCCGTGCGCGGCCGCCGCCCTGACCTCGTCGGCGACCTCGCCGGGGGTGCGCGGCCGCAGCACTCCGGTGAGGAGGCGGGCGCGGAAGCGTCCCGATTCGGGCGGGGTGCGGTGCGGAGGGGGCGTGGTCGCGGACGCCTCGGATCGGGTGGTCATCGTGTCCTCGGGGTGGTCGCCGGATGGGCGGGCGGCGTACGGGCAGGCCGTACGGGCCGGGCGTACGGCTCTCCGGGCCGCGCGGGCCGGAGGCGTTCGGCTTGGAATCGGACCCGTACGGCCGGGAAAGCGGTTGCTGAATCGATTCCTCTACAGCGGGGACGTACGGGTCAACTCGACGCCCTCGGCTTCAGGTAGCCCATCCGCTGCCGGGCCAGGCGCTCCGCCGCGGCGAGCCCGCTCTCCGGCGGCGGCGAGCCCGCCGCCTGGGCCGCCTGGGCCATGAGCAGGCTCGGTTCCACGGCTCCCCCGAACCGCGAGCACACCCAGCCGTGGGCCTCGTACATCGACTGCACCGCGGCCTGGACCGCCGCCACCGAGGCGGGATCCAACCGGTCGAAGACGCCGTCCCGGCCGGCCTGGCGCATGAGGGTGACCAGGGCGTGGTGGTCGCGCGTCTGCAAGCCGCTGAAACCGGCGTTGACGTCGGGCGGGGTCATCGTCGCCCGAACCCCGCCGTACAACTCGGGCGGGAAGTCGGCCGCGTACCGCATGGAGACCGCCGCGCTGCGGCACAGCCAGCCGAACGTGCGCACGGCGTCGGCCTCCTCCTCCGCGCTCGCGGCGGGCCTGGCGAGCTGCCCGAGGGCCACCACCAGGAGCTGCATCATCACGAAGAACCGCTGGTGGCCGACGAGCCAACGTTCCTGCGCGGCCGCGTCCTGGTCGTCCGGCTCCCACACCACGTGCTTGCGGGGGGCGGGCAGCTCACGGGTCAGGAACGCGGTCACCCCGAGCAGCAGGTCGTCCGGGTCCTCGGCCAGGGTGCTGCCGTTGCGGTCGAGGTCGTCCCGCACGAGGACGTCACTGGTGACCAGCGCGGCGGCGAGCAGGGCCGCGCCGTCACCGGTGGCACGGCGCACCCCGAAGAAACGATCATGCACACAGCTGCCCGAGGGCGGCTCCGCATCGACGAGAAGCCCCTGCCCCAGGTGCTCGCCGGCCCAGCCGAGCAGCGCCCGGGCGGACGGCGTCGCCGCGAAGCCGGTGGCGGCGGCGAAGGCGGCGGGGAAGTCCCGCCGCACGTCGCCCAGCCGGGCACCCACCAGGGCCACGTCGTCGGGCAGCTCCGCGGGCAGCGGGAGGAGCAGCGACGCCATGGCGCTGAAGGGCGACGCGAGGGGGGACGCCGGGGGCGGGGCGGGAGCGGGCGCGGGGGTGGACGCCGGGGCCATGGGTTTCCTTTGGTCGTCACGCAGAGCAACTGATCGCATACTGTAGGCGCTCGCCGGGAGTGCCAACGCCGGGACGATCACGAACAAACGTGCAGGAGTTAGCCCATGACCGAGATCACGGAGTTGACGGCCCGGACCACGGGCCCGACGACCGGCGGGAACGTTTCCGCGGCGGCGTGCGCCACCGTCCGCGCGCCGGGGGCCGCACCGGGAGCCCTTCCGGGCGCGGTACCGGGCGCCTCATCCGGTGCCACACGCTCACCGATTCCGCTGATGGAACTCACCACCGGGTTCTGGCGGTTCAAGGCGCTCGCCGCGGCCGTGGACCTCGGGCTCTTCTCGGCCCTGGCCCGGCTGGGCTCGGCGGAGGCACCCGAGCTGGCCGCCGCCCTCGGCCTCGACGCCCGGCCCACCCGGATGCTCCTGGCCTCCTGCGCCTCCATGGACCTGCTGGTGCGCGAGGACGGCCGCTACCGCAACTCCCCGCTGGCGCAGGAGTTCCTGGTCGACGGCAAGGAGCACTACTTCGGCGGCTTCGTGCAGTACTCGGACCGCCACGGCTACCCGGCGTGGGGACGCCTCCAGGAGGCCCTGGTGCGCAACCGGCCGACCACCTGGGACCCGGACGCCCTGGAGTCGGCGTTCGTCACGACCGACCCGGAGATCCTGGAGCGGTTCTGGGAGGCGATGTTCACGCTGTCGTCGTTCACGGCAGCGGCCCTGGCGGAGGCCTTCGACTTCACGGCCCACCGCCGACTGCTCGACGTCGGGGGCGGGATGGGGGCGTTCCCCGTCGGCCTGTGCCGCCGCCACCCGCACCTGCGGGCGACCGTGCTCGACCTGCCGCACATCGCGGCGAAGGCCCGGGCGAGGATCACCGAGCTCGGCATGGGCGAGGTGATCGCGGCCACGGACGGCGACTTCCTGCGCGACGCCGAACTGCCCTCCGGGCACGACGTCATCCTGCTCAGCATGATCCTGCACGACTGGGACGAGCGGACCGGTCGCGCGCTCCTGGCGAAGTGCTGGGAGGCCCTGCCCGAGGGCGGCGCCGTCATCATCTGCGAACTGGTCCTGGACGACGACGAGACGGGACCCGCGCCGGCCGCGCTGATGGGCCTCAACATGCTGCTGGAGACCCGGTCGGGCAACAACTACACGTACGCGGAGTACGGCCACTGGCTCACGGAGGCCGGGTTCACCGGGGTGACGGCACTGCCGATGGACGCCGCGGGCGCGAACGCGGCCATCGTGGCCCGCAAGCCCGCCTCCTGAGGCGGGACGGGTCGGGCGCGGAGCGACACCGCCCGCGCCCCCGCACCGCCCGCGCCCCCGCACCGCCTCCGCCCCCTCTTCGACGGCCCCTTGCCTTCATCTATCGATTTTCGATAGATTCCCATCGTAAATCGATGGAAGGGTGAGTCATGGGAAAGCTGACGGTACGAGCGCTGCGCGCCGTCCTCGCGGTGGTGCTCCTCGGCACCGTGCTGGTGCAGGCGGGCATGGTGTGGACGCTGGTCTCCGGCGCCGACGACGAGGACACGACGATGCCGCTGACGGCGATGCGCGTGATCGTCGTCCTCGGCATGATGACGGCGCAGGTCGCCCTCGTCTGCGTGTGGCGGCTGGTGGCGATGGTGCGGCGCGGGACCGTGTTCTCGCACGCCGCCTTCCGGTACGTGGACGGGGTGATCGGAGCGATCGTGGCCGCCGCCCTGCTGTGGTTCACGGTCACCGCCGTCAACGCGCCGGGACAGCGCGAGGACCCCGGTGTCACCGTCATCATGGCCGGGATCGGACTGGCCGTCCTGGGCGTCGCGCTCATCGTCCTCGTCCTGCGGATGCTGCTCGTGCAGGCGGTGGCCCGTGACGTCGAAGCGTCGCGCATGCGGGCCGAGTTGGACGAGGTGATCTGATGCCGATCGCCGTCGACATCGACGTGATGCTCGCCAAGCGGAAGATGTCCGTGGGCGAGCTCGCCGACCGCGTCGGGATCACGCCCGCCAACCTGGCGGTGCTCAAGAACGGCCGCGCCAAGGCGGTGCGCTTCGCGACGCTCGCCGCGCTCTGCGAGGTGCTGGAGTGCCAGCCCGGCGACCTGCTGCGCTGGGAGTCGGAGGGCGGCGCGGACTCCTGACCGCCCTCCCCGGGCCCGTACTTGCTCTGGAGCGCACTCCAATTCCTAGGGTCGCGGGCATGACCACCACCGATCGGCTTCCCGGCGCCACCGACGTGCCCCCCACCACTCAGCGACCGCTCAACTCCCCCTTCTCCGCCGCCAGTACCGCCGAGGACGTCCTGGCCGGCCTCGACCTCTCAGGAACGACCGCCGTCGTGACCGGGGGCGGTTCCGGCCTCGGCCTCGCCACCACCCGCGCGCTGGCCTCGGCCGGGGCCCGGGTGCTCGTCCCGGCCCGCCGCCCCGACGCCGCGCGCACCGTCCTCGCCGACGTGGCGGGGTGCGACGTGGTCCCCATGGACCTGGCGGACCTGGACAGCGTGCGTACCGCCGCCACGCACCTCGGCGACGGCCTCGACCGGATCGACCTCTTCGTGGCCGCCGCCGGGGTCATGGCCACCCCCGAACTCCGCGTGGGACCCGGCTGGGAGGGCCAGTTCGCCGTCAACCACCTCGGCCACTTCGCCCTCGCCCACGCGCTCTACCCGCTCCTCGCCGCCGGGGGCGCCCGGGTCGTCGTGAACAGCTCCGCCGGGCACACCCTGACCGACATCCGCTGGCACGACCCGCACTTCCGCTCCGGGTACGACAAGTGGCTGGCGTACGGCCAGGCCAAGACGGCCAACAGCCTCTTCGCGGTGGGGCTCGACGCGCTCGGGCGCGGCGACGGCGTACGGGCCTTCGCGCTCCACCCCGGGAAGATCATCACCGGCCTCCAGCGGGAGATGACGCTCCGGGAGCAGATCGACCGGGGCTGGATCGACGAGCACGGCAACGTCGTCGGCGAAGGCTTCAAGACGCCCTCCCAAGGCGCCGCCACCGGTCTGTGGGCCGCCACCTCCGCACTGCTCGACGAGCGCGGCGGGCTCTACCTGGAGGACTGCGAGGTCGCACGCGTCATCCCGCCCGGCACGCCCATGGACGACGGCGGCGTCCGCGCCTACGCCGTCGACCCCGAGGCGGCCGCCCGGCTGTGGGACCTCTCCGTCGCGGCGACCGGCGCAGGACCGCTCACGCGCCGCTGACGGGGCCGGGCGGGCCCGACGGGGGGCAGCGACACATGAGAGCTCCATGAGAAACCCTGCTGGTCAGGAACGGTGCGCGCGCCGCCGGCGTTTTTACGGACAGGAGGTGATCCCGCCATGAACGAGGACCGGCAGTACGACGGAGCCCGCAGGGGATCGTCCGAAGGGCCCGACGCCGACACCGATCTCTCCCGCGAGCTGGACGAGGACTTCGTCAGGGGCGCCACCGTGAAGGAGCCCTCGGCGCGCAGCCGCATGCTGGCGGCGCGCTGGCGCGACCAGCCTCCCGAGCCGCAGCCCTGGCGGGCGGACGAGCCTCCGGCGGGCTGGTTCTTCAGCCGCGCACGCCGCCGCTGGCGCCGCCGCCGCTCCTGACATTCCTGATCACACGCGCCGCCCCCGCTCACTGGAGCGGTGCGTCATGGCTCCAGGAGTACAGCGAGAAGGACCGCCCCTTCTCGTACACCGGTGTCGGCGCCTCGCCCGTCTCGCGGAAGTCCATGGCCCGCGCGACGGCGATGCTGGCGGCGTTGTCCCGCTCGATCTCCAGCCGCACCGGGGACAGCCCCAGGACCCGATGCGCGTAGTCGACGAGGAGCCGCCCGGCCCGCTGGGCCAGGCCCCGGCCGCGGTGCGCGGGGCCCACGGCGTACCCCATGGTCCCCTGGGAGGTGCTGATCAGCACCTCGCCGAGCGGTGAGCCGCCGTCGGCAGTGATCGCGAGGTGGAGGCGCCGCCCCTCCGCCCGGGTCCGCTCGATCATCGCGAAGTACTCCCGCGCCGCGGCCAGGTCGAAGGGCGACCGGAGCGGGGTGCGGGCCGCGACGTCCGGCGTGTCGAAGAGTTCGACCATGACCGGGAGGTCCGCGCTCTCCCACTCGCGCAGCACGATTCCCTCACCGGTCAGTCGTACGGCTTCGGCGGGCAGGGACATCGATGCCTCCGGGGCGGTGGTGACGGACCGGTACCCGGGCATTCTTCTCCGTGCGCGGACCCGTGTCGCGTGAGTTTCGGGAGCGGCTCGCGCGTCGAAGGGCGCCTCCCGGTGCGCTCCGTAGGCTCGGGCGGCATGGAGACCATGACGTCCTTCGTCCATCACCTCGGGGTGTTCGCCTCGGACTTCGAGGCCAGCGAGCGCTTCTACACCGCCTCCCTGGCGGCCCTGGGCATCGGCGTCGGCCACCGGGACGAGGGCGTCGCCGAGTACTGGAGTCCCCGCCAGGACACGCCGTCGCTCTCCCTGGAGCGCGCGCCGGGCGGGACGGAGGCCACCCAGGGGAGCACTCAGCAGGGGGTCACCCGGGGCGTGCACATCGCGTTCGCTGCGGACGGCCGGGACGCGGTGGACGCCTTCCACGCGGCGGCGGTCGCGGCCGGGGGCACCTCGCGGCACGCGCCGCGCGCGTGGCCCGAGTACCGCGCGTACTGCGCGTTCGTCAGCGACCCGGACGGCAACAACATCGAGGCCGTCCACAAGGAGGCCTGAGCGGTGCCGGGCGAGCGCCGGCCCGGTCCCCCGCTGTAGCGCGAAAGCCGGTCCCCGGCCCTCGTACGAGAGGACCGGGGACCGGCTTCGTGCCGCGAAGGAACCGCGCCGGCGCCGGGCGGGCCCGGCACCGCAGGGGGCTGCGGTGCCGGGCCCGGGAGGGGTTGCGTACGCCCGATCCTCGTACGCCGGATCCGCTTACACCGGTCCTCGTACGCCGGATCAGTGCTCGGCGAGGGCCGCCTCCTTCTCCTCCTGCGCGCGGCGCTCGGTGGCCGTGGTGGTCTTGAGCGGCTTCTCCTTGATGAAGAGGACCGCGATCAGCGCGACCACCGCGAACGGCACGGCCATCAGGAAGAGGTCGCCGGTCGCGACGCCGTAGGCGTGCTCCACGATCCCCTTGACCGGCTCGGGCAGCGTGCTCATGTCCGGCACCGCGCTGCCGCCGCCGTCGGCCACGGCGGCGCCGGTGCCAGGGAGCGCCTTGAGGCCCTTGGCCATCTCGTCGGCGACCCGGTTGGCGAGGATCGCGCCCAGGACGCTGGTGCCGACCGTGCCGCCGAGGCTGCGGAAGAACGACAGCGTCGAGGTGGCGGCGCCGATCTCGTGCGCGGAGGCGTCGTTCTGCGCGGCCAGCACCAGGTTCTGCATCAGCATGCCGACGCCGAGGCCCAGGACGGCCATGTAGAGGGAGAGGACGCCGAAGCCGGTGTCCGCGCCGATGGTGGAGAGCATGCCGAGACCGGCCGTCATGACGATGCCGCCCGCCACCAGGAACGCCTTCCAGCGTCCGGTACGGGTGATGATCTGGCCGGCCACGGTGGACGACACCAGCAGGCCGCCGATCATCGGCAGGCTCATCAGGCCGGCGGCCGTCGGCGACTTGCCCAGCGAGATCTGGAAGAACTGGGCGAGGAAGACCGACCCGGCGAACATCGCGACGCCGACGAAGAAGCTCGCGACGGTGGCCAGGGTGACGGTGCGGTTGCGGAAGACGGTCAGCGGGATGATCGGCTCGGCGACCTTCGACTCCACCAGGACGGCGAGGGCGAGCAGCACCACACCGGTTCCGGTGAGCGCGGCGGTCTGCCAGGAGGCCCAGTCGAAGCTGTTGCCCGCGAGGGAGGTCCAGATCAGCAGGGCGCAGACGCCGGAGACGATGAGGAACGCGCCGAGCCAGTCGATGCGCACCTCGCGGCGCACGGTCGGCAGCTTCAGGGACCGCTGCAGGACGGCGATGGCGGCGAGCGCGAACGGCACGCCGATGAAGAAGCACCAGCGCCAGCCGAGCCAGTCGGTGTCCACCAGGACGCCGCCGACCAGGGGTCCCGCGACCGTGCCGACGGCGAAGACAGCGCCGAAGATGCCGCTGTAGCGGCCGAGTTCGCGCGGCGGGATCACGGCGGCCATGACGACCTGGGCGAGCGCGGTCAGGCCGCCGGCGCCGATGCCCTGGATGATCCGGCTGACGATGAGCATGCCGATGCCCTGCGAGAAGCCGGCGACCAGCGAGCCGACGACGAACAGCGCCAGGGAGGTCTGGAGCAGCAGCTTCTGGTTGAACAGGTCGGAGAGCTTGCCCCACAGCGGCACCGTGGCGGTCATGGCCAGGAGTTCGGCGGTGACCACCCAGGTGTAGGAGGACTGGCTGGCGCCGAGGTCGGCGATGATCCGGGGCAGCGCGTTGGAGACGATCGTTCCGGCGAGGATGGCGACGAACATGCCGGCCATCAGGCCGGACATCGCCTGCAGTATCTGGCGGTTCTGCACCGACGGCGATCCGGCGGTATCAGTACTCACGTGAGCACTCCTGTTGTACGGGTGTGGTGGTACGGGTCTGTGCATGGGGCCCGCACGGGGCAGGCGGCAACGGGCGCGGGCGGACCGGCCGTTGGGCCACGGCCGCCACGACGGCCGCCGGGGTCGGGCGGGTCGACGGGGTCCGGCCGCTCAGTCGTCGAGTGGTCCGGAGAGCCCGGCGGCGAGCTGGTCGTAGACCAGGGTGAAGGTGTCGGCGAGGGGAACGGCGGTGTCGTTCTCCTGCCAGTGGGTCACGGCGACGCGCGCGGCGGTGCCGGTGACGGCAGCGAGCAGGCGGGCGTAGATCTCGACACGGGGGCCGCTCCTTCCCTGGGCCCCGAGCCGCTCGGCGAAGACGGCGGCGAACCGCTCCTCCTCGCGGGCCTGGAGCGAGAGCACGCGGGACGTCAATTCCGGTGAGCTGGCGAACACCTGGGCGACGAGCGGGCCGACGTCCTTGTTGAGCACGATGTCGCGCAGCTCGTGGACGATGGCCTCCCGCAGGACGTCCAGGAGCGACTGGTCCCCGGGGGCCGCGACGACGGCGGCGCGGATGCGCTCGCCGACGTCGGGGTCGGACATGACGAAGACCTCGTCGCGGTTCTTGAAGTAGTTGAAGAAGGTGCGCGCCGAGACACCGGCCCGCTCACTGATCATCTCGACCGTGACCTGGTCGATGCCGTGCTCCGCGGCGAGCCGGACGGCCGCCTCGAACAGCGCGTGCCGGGTCGCCCTCTTCTTGCGCTCCCTCAACCCCTCGGGGCGCTCCTCGCTCACCATATTTTGCAGGTTAGCGCAAAAATGCAGAGCACTGCAAAATTTTGGGACCGGGTTCCGGCCACCCCCGGTCACCCTCCGCGGCCATTGCCCGCCCCGCCCGGCGTGATCTAGGTTGCGGTCACAGGCATGCGCGGATTTCGCGGCGTGGGAACCTCCACGGCACGAAATCCGCTCTCGGAAGGGAACGGGATGGACGAGATCGGCACGACGGAGCGCACGCGGCACCGGCGCTTCCGGGAGAACGGCAGCCATGACCGCGCCGACCTGGACGCGGTCCTCGCCGCCGGTTTCGTCTGCCACCTCGGAGTCGTCGTCGACGGCACGCCCATGGTCGTACCGACGTGCTACGGCGCCACGCGCGACGCCCTCTACTTCCACGGCTCGGTGGCCAGCCGCAGCCTGCGGGCCGACCCGGCGGCCGAGGTGTGCGTCACGGTGACCCACGTGGACGGGCTGATCTTGGCGCGGTCCGTCTTCGAGCACGGCGTCAACTACCGCTCCGCGATGGTGTACGGGACCCCGCGCGTCCTCACCGGCGACGAGAAGCTGACCGGCCTGCGCGTCCTGACCGAGCAGTGCGCCCCCGGACAGTGGGACTATGCCCGCCGCCCCAGCCGCAAGGAACTGGCCGCCACCACCGTGATGGCCCTCGACCTCACCGAGGCGTCGGTGAAGATCTCCACCGGCCCCCCGGACGACGGGGAGGGACCCGACGCGGAGCTCGGCCTGTGGGCGGGCAACGTACCGATGCGCACGGTCACGGGCACCCCGGTCCCGGCACCGGACCTGGCGGCGGGGATCGCGCTGCCGCCGCACATCGCGGCGATGGGGGAAGGCGCGCTCTAGGAGGGGCAGTTCGGGGGACACACGAGCGTGACGCGGCGGTGCGGCGGTCGTCGCGCCGGGTCGGCGGCTACCTTGCGACGGACAGTCAGGGGGGCACCACCCGGAGGAGACACGTTCCGTGCGCAGAATCGCCCCCACGCTGGCCCTGGCCCTGGTGCTGGCCGCCGCCGGCACCGCCGCGTCCGCCCCCGGCGCCCCGGCAGCTCCCGTGAGCGAGCCGCCGCCGGACGTGGTGCAGCAGGTCTACTCGCCGCAGGGCGTCAGCAGCTACTGGACGAACGCGCGGATCACGCACGCCAAGCCGGAGCACCTGTCCGCCCCCGGCGCCGACCACTCCCCCGGCACCGACCGGTCGGTCCCCCGCGCCAAGCGCCTCACGCCGCGCGCCGACGCCAACGGCTACGCACCCTGGCCCCAGCCCTACAAGCGTGACGCCCGGTCCCGCATCTCCGGGAAGCTGGTGTTCACCAGCGGCACGGACGACACCCAGTGCAGCGCCTCGGTGGTGCGCTCGCGCAGCCGCTCGCTCGTGGTGACCGCCGCGCACTGCGCCTGGGACCCGGAGCAGCGGACCTGGTCGCGGAACCTGGCGTTCATCCCGGGCGCCGATGACCGGCGCTCCCGCCGGCCCTACGGCATCTGGCCGGTCACCGTGGCGGCGGTGCCTCGGCTCTACATGGACAAGGGCCCGTCGGAGTACGACGTGGCGGTGCTGACCGTCGCCGAGGGCCGCCGCGGGCGGCACGTGCAGGACGTCGTGGGCGCCTTCACCCCTCGTACGACGAACAGCAGCGTCCGCTTCAAGGGCTTCCACAGCCTGGGCTACCCGGCCGACGCGCCGTACGACGGCGAACGCCTGATGCACTGCCTGGGCAACGCCGAGCCGCAGTTCCCCCGACGTCCGGACTCCACCCTCGTGACGGACAACTGTCACCTGTACGGGGGCAACAGCGGCGGGCCCTGGATCCACCGCACCGGGAAGGGCCCTTGGGAGATCATCGGGGTCACCAGCACGAGCTCCGACTACAAGGTGAAGAACGGCAACTCCGTCGCGGCCCGGCTACTGCCCAAGACGTTCGGCGTCCTGATCCGCGGCGCGGATCAGGACGCCCGGCGCCGCGCTGGTGCTGAGGGCTGAGGGCTGACGCCGGGGCGGAGCTCGGCACAATTCTGTTTCCGTCTTTATGGTCTTTCGTCCCTGGAGGCCCTTTCCTTCGGCACATAGCGTCGTCCGCACCCGTCGCAATGACCATCGGAGAGAAACGTGCGGACCACACGAGGATTCACCCTTCGGTCTCTGGCCGTCACCGTGGCACTGTCGGTGTCTTCGGTGACACTGGCCCCGGCAGTCTCCTGGGCAAGGGAGGCGGAGGGCCGTCAAGCTCCCGCCTCGCTACCGGGAAAGCAGACCCTGTCGCCCGACCAGGCCAGCAAATTGATCGCCCAGCTCCTCAAGGCATATCAGGACGGCAGTAAGGTCGACCTCAAGGACGAGAACGCGATAGCGCAGTACGTGATGTCGCTCCTTTCGGTGGGCGTGGGATACCTGCCGTACGTCGGACCGGCATTGAGCGCCTTCACGAACTTGCTGAGTTCGGTGCTCTTCCCTTCGTCGGGACAGTCGACGGACGCCCTGTGGAAGAAGCTCAACGACCGCATCGGCGCTCTGGTGGACCAGAAGATTGCCGACTACGACGCCGAGACCCTCCGGGCGAAACTGGACGGGGTCAGCAGGCAGCTCAACACCTACAGCGACGCCGTGAAGAACTACGAGAAGGCGAGCGCGCAGGAGAAGAAGCAGGCGGCCGAGCACCTGCGCGACGTGCAGACCGCGGCGCTCATCTCGATCGAGGGGGCCGTCCCCGAGTTCCAGAAGGACTCCTTCGCGGTGGCTTCGCTGCCGATGTTCGCCGCGGCGGCGAACGCGCACCTGATGCTGCTGTCCGACGGGGTCAAGCAGGGCGCGAAGTGGGGCTACGACAGCGGCACCATCGCCGGCATGCGCGCGGACCTGAAGAGGATGACGACCCCGGGTGCGCCCTCGGAAGGTGGCAAGGAACGTACCTCCGAGAAGAAGAAGGCGCTGGACGAAGCGATCGGAAAGGCCTCGGAACTCAACGTCCCCAAGGAGGTGGTCGCGGACTGGAAGAGCGCCGCCGAGAAGCTGGCGAAGGGAAAGGAAGAAGCCGGTTCCACGGACAAGGAAAACTACGTGGACTGGGCGAACAAGACGTACGAGGAAGGCCGCAAGAAGGTCAAGCCTTCTCAGGGCATCATCAACGACTCCGGCGGCAAGGAAGCCAACGAACTCAAGGCGTACGCGGACTACGACAACGCCATGCGCTTCAACGTCCTCGACTATGCCAAGCTGTGGCCCTACCTGGCCGACAAGATGCCCGACTCCGCCAAGGCCGGCCTGGACAGGGAATCCTTCTACGGGCCTTACGGGCGGGGAACGGACGGTGCCCCCTGGAGCGCCTCCGCACAGGCCCCCACCGAGAAGCGCGGCGCCCCGATCACGGCCGTCCGCATCTGGGGGTACGACTCCGTGGACGCGGTCCAGGTCAAATACGGCGACACCTGGGGCGAGAAGATGGGTGACGACGGTGGCGAACTCAAGGAAATCGCCCTCGACAAGGACGAGTACATCACCAAGGTGAAAGCGCAGTACGGCCAGAAGATCGGGAGTCTGGAATTCACCACCAACAAGGGGAGGACACTGGCCAACGGGAACGGGAAGTACGCCGACGGGCACGACTACCCGGCCCAGTCACTGGACCTCGCACCCGCCGCCCAGGCCCTCTCCAGCATCCGGATCACCCAGTCCAGCGAGACCCAGCCGCCGGGTACGGAGGGCATCGTCCTCGGCTTCCGGTCGCTGCTCACCGGCTGAGACCCGGTCGCCGCTCGCCGAGTGATCGGAGTGATCCGAGTGATCCGAGTGATCCGGGAGATACCGTTGAGCGATCAACTCTCCTGCTCTATGGTCTCGTTCACCGAACGACCGTTCCCGGTCGGGAGTGCACCACCAAGGAGCCCAGCCGTCCCCCGGGACGGCGCGGAAGAGGGAGATCCCCCATGGTCAAGCACTACATCAAGTACGCCTTCAGCACCCTGACCGCCGCCATGTTCGCCAGCATGGTCTGACGACAGGTCCCCGGCCTGGACCGGGAGGACAGCCCGGTCCAGGCACCAGGAGGCCCCTTGTTCGGCACCGCCCTCAGCCAGCTCCGCTACGGCATGGCCGTCCTGCGCAACGGGCGGATCCGCCCGCGGGACCTGGAGCGCATCTCCCGCGACCTCGTCGCGACCCTGGCCGAGTTCGGCGAGCCGGGGGCGGACTCCGCCCTGCTCCCCGGGCAGGCCGGCGCGGTCGACCCGGCCGTGCGCCGGACCGTCACCGAGCGGAGCCTGCGCGCCACCGCGCGGGCCGCCGCCCGCCACACCGCGTACTACCGACGGACGTTCGACGAGCTGGGGCTCGACCCCGGCACCCTCACCCCCGAGACCTGGGACCGCGTCCCGGTCACCCCCAAGTCGGCCCTGCGGGCCCTGCCCGCCGCCTTCGTCTCGGCCGCCTCCGCACCTGCGCTGATGGCGCTGACCACGGGGACCAGCGGCACTCCCACCACCGTGTGGTTCTCGCGCGCCGAGGTGGAGGTCTCCATCGCCATGAGCACCGTCTCGGCGGTGCTCGGCATGGGCCTGCGGCCGCACCACGTCCTCGCGTACGCGGGCTGTTCACGGGCCACGCTGCCGTTGGTCAACGTGGAGGAGTCGGTGACGCGGATCGGCGCCGCCTTCGTGCAGATCGGCACCGTGGACCCGGCGGTGGCGCTGGACCGGCTGGCCGCCCCGCTCGGCCTGCGCGGCAAGGCGCCGCAGATCACGCACCTGACCACCTCGGCCTCGTACCTCGCCGCCCTGGTCGAGGAGGCCGAGCAGCGGGGCTGGGACGCGGCGGACTTCGGGCTGGCGTCGATCGGCGTGGGCGGCGAAGTCCTCTCCGACCCGTTGCGGGAACGGGCCGAACGCGCCCTGGGCGCACGGGTGTCGACGTCGTACATGATGACGGAGGCCGTCCCCTCGGGCGGCACGTCGTGCGACGAAGGGCATCTGCACCACACGGCCGAGTTCGGGCACCTGGAGGTGGTCGACCCCGTGACGCACGCACCGACGCCACCGGGCGGAACCGGGATCATCGTCCAGACACCGTACGTCCCCTACCGCGACTGCACCCTGCTGCTGCGGTACGCCACCGGCGACCTGGTGCGCCGCCCCGAGGCCGAGCCGGCCTGCGCGATGGCGCACCTGCCCGCGACCTCGCCGGTCCTCGGCCGCTGGTCGGGCCCCCGGAGCGTCGAGACGCCGACCCGTTCGCTGCTGACCCTGCTCGACGCGGAGCGGGACGTGCCGCAGCCCGCGCGGTACGCGATCGAGGAGAGACCCGGCGGCCCGCTCCTGCACGTGCTCGTGCGGCGGCTGCCCGCCACCGCGCTGCGCGGGCGCCTGGAGGAACGCGCCACCGCCCTCGGCCTGGCGCTCGTCGGCATCGTGCCGCACGACGACCCGGCCACCATGCCGACGACCGGGCCGGTCCGCGCGGACCTGCGCGAGCACACCTTCGAGGCGGCGCACCCCGCCCCCGTACGCCTGGCGAGCCCGGCGTGAACGCCCCCGCCCTGGTGGGCCTCACCTGTGTCGTCGCCGCCATCACAGCGGTCGGCTCCGCCTACTTCGCGCGCGTCCGGATGCCGCGCCCTCCGGTCGGCCGGTACGAACTCCCGGACGTGGCCGTCATGTTCGTGGTCGTCGTCGCGGCGCCGCTGGCCTACCTGGCGCTCCCCCGCACCGCCGTGGCCGTGGTCTTCGCGCTGGTGCTGTGCGCGGCCTTGCAGTTCACGCTGGCGCCGCTGACGGGTGGCGGGCGTGCCTGGCTGGTGTCCGTCCTGGCCGTGGGGGCCACCGCCGTCTGCGCGTTCGCGGACCTCCCGGTCGCGGTGACGGTCCTGACGGACGTGCTGCTGGCCGCTGCCGTGGTGGGGGTCGCCAACATGTGGGCCCAGAGCGGCATGCGCTCGTCGCACACCGCCTTCTTCGCGGGCGCGCTGGCCTGTTACGACCTGGTGGCGACGGGCCTGACCTCGGTCATGGAGCGCTTCGCCGCGCAGGTGACGGGCCTGCCGTTCGCCCCGTTGCTCGCCGTGGACCAGGGCGATCCGCCGGTGGCGCTGGGCCTGGGCGACCTGCTGCTCCTGGTGCTGTTCCCGCTGACGGCAACGAAGGCCTTCGGCCGGGCGGCGGGCGTGGTGGCCGCGACGGTGGGCGTGGCGGTGTCGGGCACCGTGAGCCTCCTGTTCGGCCTGGGCGTGCTGACGGGCGCGTTCCCGCTGCTGACCGCGCTGGGGCCGCTGATCGTGCTCCAGCACCTGCTGTGGAAGCGGGCGCGCGGTGCGGAGCGGACGAGCGCGGAGTGGCGGGCGGGTGCGCCCCGGGCGGCGTCGGCGACCGGGGACGTCGCCCCCGACCCCGTACTCCTCCAGGCGTTGCGGACATCGAACTCGAATCCTGCGCAAGGGGATTGGGAGGCGCTCGCCGACGGCCGGGTGGTCGGGTCGGGCGCGTCGCCGGGCCGCGCCCGTCGCGATGCACGGCTGCGGGGGCACGAGGGGGTGCCGGTGGTACGGCAGTCCGGCCCGGCGTAGGGCGACACGACGCGTACCGGCGGTCGTAGGGCGCCGCGACGCGTACCGGCCGTGAACGGCCGTCGGCGCCCCAGGGCGGCAGGAGCCCCGGGGCGCCGGCGCGTCACCTCACCACGCGCCCGGCGCGGGCGGGGCCACGACCGGCGGACGGTCGTCGCAGGTGATGGTGTTGGGCAGTTCCCAGGGCGCGAGCCAGGGTCCCGTCGTCCCGCCGCCGTCGTTGCCGCCCCGGTCCTCGACCGTGAACTCCGAACCGGTGGCGGGGAAGTTGAACGAGCCGCAGTTGTTGATGCCGACCGCTCCGACGTTGCGGGCGTCCACGTTCTCGAAGGAGGCCGAGCCTGCCGAGCGGGCGCTGAGGACGGAGGTGCCGGTGCCGTCCACCCGGATGTCCTTGAAGTGGACGTTGGTGATCTTGTACTTGTCCTTCACCCCGTAGTCGGAGACGAGCATGATCGCGTTGTAGGTGTTGTCCAGGAAGTGGTCGCCGGTGATCTGGACGTCGGCGTCGATGTCGCGCTCCAGGGCGTAGAGCCAGATCGCCCCGAGGCCGATCTTCCAGTTCAGCTCGAACGCCCCCGCGCGCACGGTCGTGTTGTCGGCGATCAGGAGCCGTCCGGTGAACGGCTCGGCGCCGAAGCGGGAGCCGATCTGCAGGGCGCTGCCCTCGCGGACCGGGTCCGCGATCAGGTTGCCGCTCACCGTGTTGTCCGAACCGCCGTACAGGGCGATGCCGTTGGCGAGGACCGGGGACTGGACCGTGTTGCGCGAGAAGGTGTTGCGGGCGTCCTGCTCCTTGTCCGACCACATGGCCAGCGCGTCGTCACCCGTGTTGCGCACGAAGTTCTGCGAGACCAGTGAATCGGTCACGCCCCGGCGGAAGTTGAGGCCGTCGGCGATCTGGTCGACGATGACGTTCCGGGTGACCTTGACGTTCTTCATGGGACCGTCGAACCACAGGCCGACCTTGGTGTGGTGCAGGTACAGGCCGTCGATCGTGGAGTCGCTCATCGCGCCGCCGACGGCGTTCACCTGGTCGGTGTCGACGCGTTCGCGTACGTCGCCCTCGACCGCGAACCCGGACAGGTGCACGTTGCGGCTGCCGCCGTCGGCCGCGTCCTTGCCGTAGAAGCCGACGCCCGTGTGCACGGAGCCGTCCGGGGCGGGCGTGTCCAGGGTGACCTGGCGGCCCTTGACGGTGGTGTACCAGTTCCCGGCGCCCTCGATCGTTACGTCGTCGACGATGATGTGCCGGTTCACCTGGTACGTGCCCGGGGGCAGGTAGACCTTCAAGCGCAGGCGCTTGGCGGCGGCGATCGCCTTGTCGATGGCGTCGGCGGAGTCTCGTCGGCCGGTCGGATCGGCGCCGTACAGCAGCGGGTTGACCGCACGCAGGTTGACGTGCGGCGCGCCGACCAGTTCCGAGTCGAGCAGGTCGATCACGGTCCAGGCGGCCTTGGTGCCGGCGGGCGCGGTGAGCCGTACGGTGTCGCCCGCGCGGTAGGTCCTCGCCAGCCGGACGCGCTGCTCGTCGTAGAAGTGGCTGGGCCTGAACGGCTTGTCGATGACCGGCGCCGGGATGGTGGCGCTGGGCACGCAGCCGCACTCGGTGATCCACCAGTCGGGGTGCAGGAGGTCGGCGGCCGGGTCGTTGCTGAACGGGTACTGGTTGTAGAGCCAGGAGTACTGCGAGGTCAGCGTCAGGGGGGCCTGTCGCTTGCCGTCGACCGTGAGGTCCAGCGGGGCCGTGATGCCGCCGCCCGCGGGGGCGTCCGGGATGCTGTAGCGCACGGTGAGGGCGTTGGCCGCGCGGGGCAGGGTGAACTCGACGTACTGGCCGGGCTTCAGCTTCACCGCCGAGCGCCCGGACGCCTCCGAGGGCAGGGTGTACGCCGTCCGGTCCGGCCCGATGACCTCGCCGTTCGTCCGCGCCTTCTCCGCCTCCTGCTCGACGAAGGGCACGTCGGCGCCCCGGCCCTCGACGAGCGCGGGGTCGAGCGCCGCGCGGGTCACGGGGGTGGCACCGGCACCGGACCCGCCGGCGGCCGGACCGCTGGAGGCGAGGGCCGGCTGGACGACGGCGAGGGAGGCCCCGGCCGCGACGGCGGTCAGGGCGGCGACCAGGCGGGCTGGTCTTCGGCGCGGGACGCGGCGGTCGGCCGCGTCCGGACGGGCGGAGTACCACGACATCGGGGGCTCGATTCTCTCGTGTCGCGTGGGCGCGCGGGTGGACGGGTGCGCCGACGGGGGTCAAGTGCGGCGACAGTAGGGCGACTTGGCCTGATTCCACAAGAGAGTCGTACGAGTTTTCCGGTTGTGCGATGTGAATTTGCGGGATGGGGTTGGTTTCTTGCGCATGCGCCTCAGGGCGCGGGGGCCGGTTCGCCGCAGCCCAGGCCCGCGAAGCAGGCGTCCCGGTAGGACGACTCGTATACGTGCTCGGCCGGGGCCTTCACCGCGACCAGGACCCCGCAGAGGGCAAGGGCCAGGACGAGTTGGCTGACGGCGGCCGTACGCGCCCGGCGGACCCCGGCCACCACGGCGGCGAGCACGGCGGCGGCCACGACGAAGACGGCCTTGCGCAGGTAGGGGCCGGGCGGGTCGCCGTAGCTCTGGGGGTCCCAGGACCAGTACGACGCGGCCCAGGACAGCGCGATCAGGGCGAGGGCCAGCAGCTCGACGGCGGCCAGGGCCACGGCGGCGCCACGGCCGCGGCGCTCGGGTTCGGTACTCACCAGGAGACGATCGCCCGGACGGAGGGGCGGCGTCATGAGCACGCGTACTCACCTGGGACTAGGTCGGGCCGGGTCAGCGCATCGCGCGGTCGAACTCCCGCTCTCCGAGGGCCGGTCGGGGCAGCGGTGTCGGGCGGTCCCGGTCGTGGCGCAGGCCGTCCAGGACCACGGTGAGGTAGCGCCGCCACAGCTGTGGGTCGACGGCGTGACTGTGCAGGGTGACGGTCCCCAGCATCAGCTGGATGAGCGGGAAGTCGGTCACCTCCATGTCGTCACGCAGCTGGCCCGAGCGCTGGGCCCTCTCCATGACCGCACTGACGGCGGGCGTCAGCCGTTCGCGCAGGCCGTCCGACCGCGACGCGCCCTGTCCCCGTTCGAGGAGGATCTGCCGCAGGCCCCGGTTGTCGGCGAGGTGCTGGCCGGCGGCGGTGAAGAGGTCGGTCAGCCCGTCCCAGGGGTCCTCCCGGGCGAGGGCCTGCTCGGCGATCTCGACCAACTCCCGCGCGCCGTCGTCGAAGACGGCGTCGATGAGCTCCTCGCGGTTGGCGAACCGTCGGTAGGCGGTGCCGACGCCGACGCCCGCGTGCCGGGCGATGTCGTCCAGGGTCACGTCGAGCCCCCGTTCGGCGAAGACCTCCCGCGCGGCGGCGAGGATCCGCTGCCGGTTGCGCTCGGCGTCCGCGCGCAGGGGACGGCGGCGCGGGGAGTCCTCGGTCGCGGCGGCGGGGCTGGTTGGGCTCATGGCCCCACTGTACCCAGAAATACGGAGATCCGATCTCCACTTGGGTGGTACGGTGATGCGCGAAATGGAGATCCGATCTCCGCTTGATGGTCGTACGCACGCCGTACGCGCATCGCTCGCACGTCGTCCGGACGTTGCGGGCACGCCGTCCGGCGGCAACCACCGCATCCCTCAGCTCCCCGCGAGGAAAGAGGCACGATCACCGTGAACACCCCACGCGCCCTGGTCGTCGGCACGGGCATCGGCGGCCTGGCGGCCGCCCTGCGCCTGCGCGAGGTCGGCTGGGAGCCGGTCCTGGTCGAGCGCGCCCCCGAGCGGCGCCCCGCCGGGTACTTCATCGGACTCTTCGAGACCGGCCGCGCCACGGCCCAGCGGATGGGCGTGCTCGACGCCATCGGCAACCGGGCCGGGCCGGACAGCGTCACGTACGACATCGACCGCGCCGGACGCCGCCGCAGGCCCGGCCTGGGCTACGGCGACCTGCCGGGAGGCCCGCGCCTGATCCTGCGCGGTGACATCGAGGCCGCGCTCCACGACAGGGTCGTCCCCCACACCCGCGTCCGTTACGGGACGGGCCCGGTGGGGATCGCGGAGGACCCCGACGGCGTGGCGGTCACCCTCCGTACCGCCTCGGGCGACTCCGTCACGGACACCGTCGAACGCTTCGACCTCGTGGTGGGGGCCGACGGCCTGCGCTCCACCGTGCGCAGGCTGGTCTTCGGGCCGGACCGACGCTTCCTGCGGCCCCTCGGCCACGTCATCGGCGCCACCATCCTCGCGCGGCCCATCCCGGGGTACCGGCCGCACGACGGCGTCGTCCTGGCCGAGCCCGGGAGGTCGGTGTGGACGTTCCCCTTCGGCGACCGCCCGCCCGGGCTGCTCTTCAGCTACCGCACCGACGACGAGGACGCCGAGTTCCGCCGCCCGGCCATCGAGTCGCTGCGCCGCGCCTTCGGCCCCGAGCCGACGGGCCCCCTGCTCGGGCACCTCCTCGACCAGTTCGAGCAGGCCGAGGACCACCTCTTCGACTCCGTGCACCAGGTGGAGATGCCGACCTGGCACACCGACCGCGTGGTCCTGCTCGGCGACTCGGCCTGGTGCCCGACCCTCTACTCCGGCATGGGCGCCTCCTCGGCCATGGCGGGCGCCGACCTGCTCGGCACCCTGCTCCAGCGCAACCCCGGCAGCACCGCACGGGCCCTGCGCGAGTGGGACCAGCGGCTGCGCCCGTTCATGACCCTCCAGCAGCGCAGCGGGCGTACGCAGGGGCTGACGATGTTCGTCCCGCAGACCCGCAGGGACAAGGCACTGCGCACGGTCACGCAGAACCTGCTCGGCAACGGGACGGGCAAGCGGGTGCTGAAGGCCGTGGCCGCTCGGCAGTTCCGGGAGAAGTCGATCGACATCGCCGCCGTCTGACCGCGGGAACGGGTCGGGGGTACCGGGTGGGGCCCCCGCCCCGGTCCGGGCAGGCCCGCTCCATGCCGGAGGGCCCCCTCGGTCCAGGCGGGTCCTCTCCATGCCGGAGGGCCCCTCCCCGGTCCGGGACACTTCCTCTCGTACCCTGGCCGCATGCGCACGCGACCCACACTGAGCTGGACGCCGGACGGGGAGCAGCGGCCCGGCACCACCGATCCGGAGCCGGTGTTCCGGGCCCTCGCGGCCGGCGGCACGCTGGTCCTGAGCGGGGCCGGCCTGTCCACGGAGTCGGGTATCCCGGACTACCGGGGCCGGGAGGGCAGCCTGAAGCGGCACACCCCGATGACCTACGAGGAGTTCACCTCCAGCGCGCGGGCGCGGCGGCGCTACTGGGCGCGCAGCCACCTGGGGTGGCGCACGTTCGGACGGGCCAGGCCCAACGCCGGTCACCTGGCCGTGGCGGCGTTCGAGCGGCACGGCCTGCTGCGCGGGACCATCACCCAGAACGTCGACGGGCTCCACCAGGCGGCGGGCAGCCGCGCCGTGGTCGAGCTGCACGGCGCGCTGGACCGGGTCGTGTGCCTGTCCTGCGGCACCCTCACCGCGCGCCGCGCGCTCGCCGAGCGCCTGGAGGCGGCCAACCCCGGCTTCGCGCCGGTCGCCGCCGGGCTGAACCCGGACGGCGACGCGGACCTCACCGACGAGCAGGCGGCGGACTTCCGGGTGGTGGACTGCGAGCGCTGCGGGGGCCTCCTCAAGCCCGACGTCGTCTTCTTCGGCGAGACGGTCCCCGCGGCCCGAGTGGAGGAGTGCCGCGCACTGGTCGACGCGGCGGACACGCTGCTGGTCCTGGGCTCGTCGCTGACGGTGATGTCGGGCCTGAGGTTCGTACGGCAGGCGGCGCGCGCCGGGAAGCCGGTCTTCATCGTCAACCAGGACCCGACGCGCGGCGACGTGCACGCCGTGACCCGGCTCGCGCTCCCCCTCGGGCCGACCCTGACGGCGCTGGCGGAGCGGCTCGGGATCACGGTGGAGGCGGACGGGCCGACTTCGGTCTGACGCACCCTGGGCGACCGACAAGGCCCGGCCGCCCCGGCGTGTTCGGGAAGCCTCTACGCTGGTCAGGGCGAGGGGAGGCAGAGTGCTGAGGCGTTGGTGGTTCATGGAGCGGGTCCGCCCGGCCGTGCCCGGGCAGCGGTCCATGGATCTCTCCAAGGAACAGCAGCAGTTGGTGCTCGACGAGTGGGCGACGGCCCGCGAGCGGCTGGAACGCCTGGTCTCGGCACGGGTGACGGCGGTGGGCGAGGTGCTGCGCGTCGCCGAACTACCGCTCACCGCCTCCTCGTTGGCCCCCGCCGGCTCCGATCCGCAGGCACAGGCGGACTGCGCCTGGGCCTTCGACGCCTTCCAGGCCGCGGGCAAACTCCTCGACGAGGCGGCGGACCTGCCCGACCTGGCGGCCGCGGCGGTCCTCGCCGACCGGGCGCTGGAACGGTTCGCGACGGTGCACGCACGGGCCGCCGGAGAGGCGGTGCCCACGGCCGCCAGGCGCTGCTTCTACAACCCGCTCCACGCGGCGGCCGAGGGCGCCCACTCCCCCGTGCGCAAACAGCACCGCGACCGGGCCCGCCGCCGTACGGGCCCGCGCGAGGCCGCGGCCGACCGGCGCCCCGCCTGCACGTCCTGCCGCCGCGCGATCCTGGCAGGCCAGGCGCCGGACGTACTGCCCGCGCTGGTCCCGGTGAAGCGCTCACGACTGCGTACGGCGAAGGTGCTCGTGCCGTACTACGCGGTGCCGCAGCAGTGGTCGTTGTGGTCGGTCTGCGCGTGCGGGGCGTACGGGGACGAGTGGCCCTCGCTGGTGCTGCGCGGCGAACACCGCAAGCGCGCGGAGGCCGCCCGGCGGGTGTGAGTGCGCGGGCCGACTGGCGCCCTGCGGAGGGGTGTTGGCGCACCGCCTGGCGCCCCGGCGGCTATGTGGCCCCTGACGCTGCGTGCTCCTGACGACGGGACATTTGTCACGGGCGTTCGGGGATTGATCGCTCTGCCGCGGAAGTCGGCCCTGACGGGAGTATCGGTCACGTCGGCAGGGGCCGACGGCCGCGAGGCAGACAGGTAAGGGGAACGTCATGGGTGCCATGGCCGCGAGTGAGCTGCCGGTCCAGAGCAAGCCGCCGGTCCAGCGGGAGGCGCAAGCCACCGAGGGCGGAACGCCGGGCACCCAAGTCAGCTCTGAGGAGGTCGAGTTGAAGGGGCTGCCCACCTGGTACTTCCCGATCGCGGGGCTCTTCGCCGGCATCTTCGACATCGCGCACGCCTACCCCGTCCTCTACGCCGTGATCCCGGTCCTCGCCGTCGTACAGGCCGTCCTCGCCCTCACGGTCCTCAAGGCCCGCTTCCGTCTGATGAAGGCGCTCTGGAAGAACAAGCGCACGCGTCTGCTGGCCCTCGGCCTGCTCGTGGTGCGCTTCGCCATCCGCTACGGCCTCGGTGTCGCCGGGCTCGCACTCGGTGCGGCCACCGGGCAGGTGGCCGTCGGCCTCCTCATGGCCGTGATCGCCGCCGCCATGGCCTGGGGCGACCAGTGGCTCATCCTGCGTACGCTGCGCAGGGCGCGGGGCGCGGCTGCCTGAACGACGCAGCGCACCGGGTGCGGAGGCGCGACCCACCAGGCCGGATGCAGGGCCGTGCGGCGTGCTCTCGACAGAGCCTGACGTGTGGATGCCAGAAACGCCCACGGGGGCTTCCCCCGCCCTAATGTCGTTACTCAGAGCGACGACCCGGGGCTACGAGGGGGTGCCGGGCGCGCTCCGGCAAGGGGGACGGACATGGCATTGCGTCAGTGCGACTCCGCACACTGTTCTGGTGCGGACGCGCAACTCAACGAGATCTGCAAGCAGGAGGGGTGGCCCGTCGGCCACCCGGTGCTGACCCGGGACGCCCAGGGCGCCTGTGTGTGTACCTGCTCCTGCCTCGCCTTCGGCACGCCCGTGGAGGACGGCGGCGGCCAACCGAAGGCCATCGAGGCGTACGTGGTCGGGGACGAGGTCATGACCGCGGGCGCCGACCTGGCGTGGACGGCCAGCCCCGTCGTCTACAGCGGCGGTACGGACGGCCCGTCGCGGCAGAAGTTCGCGGTCCTCGTGCGGTACGCGGAGACGGTGCTCGTGGTGACCAGCGACCACCTGTTCCTCCTCGCCGACGAGGGCTCGCCGCTCAAGCGCGCCGACCGGTTGGCGGTCGGCGACCGGCTGGTGGGCCGGGACGGCGCGCCGGTCGCGGTCACGGGCGTGCACATCGGCGACTTCATCGCGGGCTTCCACCACATCGCCGCCACGTCGAAGGAGCCCGTGGGCGAGGACCTCACCGGGCACCTGCTGAACACCAACGGGGTGGTGAGCGCGGACTACACGGTGCAGTTGTACGCGCGCACGGCCGACGTCGCCGGCTTCAGCGGCTCGGCGCACGACCGGCTCCCGGTCGTGGGGTCGCCGGAGTACGTCGAGCGGTACGGGGGCGACTGCCTGGCCGCTCCCGACCTGCCCGCCACCTTCGACGGCTCGGTCGCGGTGCGCACGGCACCGGTGGACGTGCCCGGTGAGACGGTGGCCGCGGGCACCTTCGTACCGGCGGAGGCCACCCGGATCCAGGTGCCGCCGCACGCCTGCGCGTTCCTGCCGCCCGACGTCGCCCGGGCCCGCCAGTCGGCGCCCAAGCGGGCCTTCAACGACCCGCTGGCCCGCGAATGGACCGAGTCGCTGATCAGCCAGCACCGGCCGTTCTACCCGGAGGTGACGTACAGCCTCGACTGGGCGAGCAACGAGGTCAACGCGTACGCCTGGGTGGAGAACGGGGTGCGGCGCGTGGACATCAAGGGCGGTCTGGTGCGCGACCTGGCACTGGAACTGGAGGGCATCTCGCTGGTGCTCGCGCACGAGCTGTCCCACCACTACGGCGGCCCGCCCACCTTCCCCGGGGGCCTGTCCTGCGAAGGGCAGGCGGACTTCTTCGGCGTGCGGAACGTGATGCGCCGGGTGTGGTTCGGCGAGGCGTACGTGAACACGGCCGTCGCCGCGATCGCGCAGATGGCGGCGTTCTTCGGGGTCGCCGACAGCCCCACCGCGCCGGGCGGCAACGCAGGCTGCAACCACCCCGAGGGGGCCTGCCGCGTCGCGACGTACTACGCGGCCCTGGACCTGCGGGGCAAGCCGGGCTGTGCGGGGTAGCCGGAGATGAGCCGGACGGCCGAGGCCGAGGAGCGGGACGCGGGCGCGTGGGCGGGGCGGCTGGGGATTCCCGAGGAGTTCGTGACCGAAGGTCTCCTTCGTTCCGTCGCGGAGGACCCGCTCTTCCTGCACCACCTCCAGTCCTGCAAGGACGATCCGGCGATGCTGGAGCTGCTCCTCGGGCCCGGGAGGGGGCCCGGGGAGCGCACGTTCGGGAACGCCGAGCTGGTGGCGCGGGCGGGGGTGGCGCTCGCACGCTGGGCCCGCTCCGGCTTCGCCCGCGCCACGGACGCCGTCAGGGACGAGCGGCTCTCGGTGTGCCGGGGCTGTCCGCACCTGACGGCAGCAGACCCCGGCGCCGCCCACCGGTTCACCGGCGCCGGTCGGGGCGCCGGGGTCTGCGGACTGTGCGGCTGCGACGTGGACCGCAAGTCGCGGCTGGCGACGGAGGAGTGCCCGGACGGGCGCTGGAAGGAGTGAAGCGAAGGGGTGAAGTGAGGACGTAAGGGAGTGAAGCAGTGACGCGGGTCGACCGTCCGGTACGGGTCGTGGACAACGGACTGCGCAGCTTCGTACCGCCCGCCTTCTGCTTCGAACTGCGCGACGCCGTGGCGGGCACGCTGATCGCCACGGTGTCGCGGGTGGTCCTGGGCGGTCGGGGAGCAGGGGTCCCAGCCCTCCAGGACTTCGAAGCGGTCGGCCACCTGGAGGCCACAGGCCGTGCGGTCACGGGAGTGATCACCCCGTACGACGCGGGACCGAGCGCACGGGAGCCGGGCCTGTGCTTCACCACGGAGGAAGTAGAGCTACCGGTACAGGGACAGGTCAGGGCAGCGCCCGGGTGAGCCAGGCCACTTCGCCGTTCTCCTCCATGGAGAGGTGGTCGTGCTCGAAGCCGAGCTTTTCGAGGACCCGGAGCGAGGGGGTGTTCCACGTGCCGACCGTCGACCAGAGCCGCTCACGCCCAGTCGCGGCGGCGGCCCGCACCACCGCTGCGGCGGCCTCGGTGGCGTAGCCGTTCCCGTGCGCGCGCTGGAAGAGTTCGTACGCGATCTCGGGCTCTTCCAGCGTGGAGCGGCCGATGATGAGTCCGCAGTAGCCGATGAAGTCGCCTTCGTCACGGCGCTGGATGGGCAGCAGGGCGATGCCCGTCGTCTCCGTCGCGGCGAGCAGCTCGGCGATGGAGTTGCGGGTCCGCTCGACCGTGGGCGTGCCCTTGCCGCGCTCACCGAGGAGGGCGCTGAACTCGGCGGCGTCCGCATCGGCCCAGGGGCGGAGCACCAGCCGCTCGGTCTCGAGGTGATACGCCATCGTCTCGTACGTAGCCATGGGCCCACTCTGCCCCAGGGTCGACCATCTGTTCGCACCGGGGGTCGGTGGTGATGTACGGGCGACGGCCTGGATCACGGACAGGCGAGCGCCTGGTCGACGAGGGCGCGGATGTCCCGGTCGTCGATGACCATCGGGTAGCCGCCCACGTCGGACAGGCGTCGGTCCGACTGCCGCACCGTCTCCAGTGCGGTCCGGATCGCGGGGCTGAGGGTTCCCCCGCGGATGAGGGCGCGGAGTGCTTCGCGGAACAGCCCGTAGCTGTCATCGCCTTCGGCGATCGACAGCACGCACTCCTCCAGCACGCGCAGGCCGGGCTCGGCCCGTCCCGTGATCGACCACAGGGCGCCGGCCGCTTCGAGCCGGGACCAGCCCGTGCTGGTGTCCATGACGCCGCGGACCTCTGCCGCGTAGGGCGCGGCGTCGGGACCGAGGTCGGCGAGCGCGGCCACCGCCCCTACCCGGGACCCGTCGGGCGCGCGGAGCGCCTCGCCGAAGAACCGGACCGCTGCCTCGCGGTCCCCGCCCACGCGGACGCGGGCAGCGGCGATCTCGTACGCGGGCCAGCCGTCCTCCCGTCGCTCGCGGGCGCTCAGCGCCGGCAGCGCGGAGGCCGCCGCCGGGCCCAGCGCCCCGATCGCGCGGGCAGCGGCGGCGACGGTGCCCGTCCGTTCGTCCTCGGAGAGCAGGGCGACGAGCTCCGGCAGGGCCGGCAGGGCCTCGTCGCCCCATGCGGTCAGCGCCTCCAGGACCGCGTCGACGCCCCGGCCCTGCGCCATGGCCGCGCGCAACTCGGGCAGCAGGTCTTCCGCGTGCGCGCGCAGGGGCACCAGGACCTCCACCACCTCGGGCCGCCTGGGATCCCCCATGCCGTAACCCCGGCCCTGCTCCTCCGTCTGGGCCAAGAGCTGAGCGACCAGCCCCGGCATGGCACGCGGGTCGCCGATGCGCGTAAGAGCCCAGCGGGCGAACTCGCGCACCGACCCGTCGAGGAGGGGGTCCTCCGAGTCGTCGTCGAGCAGCGCGGCCAGCTCGTCCGCGTACGGGGCGGACCTCGGGCCCAGCACGGCGAGGATGTTCGCCGCCCGCTGCCGAACCGTGCAGTCGGGGTGGGTGACGAGTGCTCCGGCCATCGGCAGCACGGCCGCTTCCGCCGAGGCGTGATCGCGCATCGCGCACCAGGCGAGGTCCAGGGCCACCCGGTACAGCGTCACGTCCCGGGTGGTGCGTGCGGCGTCGAGCAGCCGGGAGACGAGGGAGAGCTGGGTGCCGGGATCGGATGCCAGGCTCCAGTAGAACCCCCACAGCAGCAGTCCGACGGAGTGCGGGTCGTCGAACTCCGTCTCGTACCAGTTGTCCTCGATCCGCGACTTCAGCCCGGGGTCGGCGAGCACGTCGACCAGCCGGTCCAGCTCCCGCGCCACGAGGTCCGGGTCGAGCTTCGTACAGGCGTCCACGGCCACGGCCCACAGCACCGGATCGTCCCCGGCCAGGACCCCGTCCAGGACCGCCCGCGCCTCGGCCACGGCGCCACCGGCCCTGCCCGCTTCCGTCTCCTCGGCCACCAGCTCGCCGAGCGCGAGCAGCAAGGGGATGCGGACGGACAGGTCCTCTTCGGCCCGCCACCGCTCCAGCAGTCCGGGGATCCCGTCGACGAGCGGTATCGCCGCCCGTCGTACGGCCGGGTCGGCGTCCGCGAGCAACTCCCGCGCTCCCGTCCAGTCCTCGCCCGCCAGCTCGGGGACCCGTAGATCCGCGAGCAACCAGGTCAGATGGGCGCGTGCGCCCATGGCGGGGTCGGAGGCCAGCGCCACGACGAAGGGCAGGGCGGCCGCCGCGAGGCCCGGTGCGCTACGGCTCCCGAACGGAATGAGGCAGTGGAGCGGTTGGCAGTCCCGCTCGGTCGCTCGCGCCCCGGCACGGGCGAGTCGGTGCAGTGCCCGTGGCACCGCTGCGGCGTCCTCGTACGGGACCGACCCCGCCAGCTCGCGCCAGGCGATGGAGTCCACGGCCTCCCACGACAGTCCCGCAGTCATCGCTCCGCCCCGTCCCACCCGTTCCGCCCCGCCCTCACCGGCCCGTCCCGCCACCGGGCGTCATCATCCGGGAAGGCGCTCGTCCTGTCGCTCGAATTTGGCGGTGCGGCAACGCGCGGGCCCGCCGACGTCAGCGGAACGCCGCCGTGTTGCGGGCGGCCCAGTCGGCGAAGGAGTGCGGAGGACGGCCCAGGACCCGCTGCACGTCCGGGCTGACGCGGACCTCGTCCGGGCTCGGGGCGCCGAGGATGTCCAGGGTGTCGTCGGCGAGTTCGGCGGGCATGGTGCGGGCCATGGCGTTCCTGGCTTCCTGACGGGTCAGTTCCTGGAAGCGTACGGGTGTGTCCAGGGCGGCGGACAGGGCGTCCGCCTGCTCGCGCGGGGTGATCACCCGGGGGCCGGTGAGGGTGTACACGCTGCCGGTGTGGCGGTCCTCCAGCAGGCAGGCCGCGGCGACCTCCGCGATGTCCACCGGGTCGACGACCGGTACTCCGACGTCCCCGAAGGGTGCGGCCACCGTCCTGTTCGTACGGATGGACTCGGCCCACCACAGGGCGTTGGAGGCGAAGCCGCCGGGTCGCAGGACGGCCCATTCGAGGCCGGAGGCCTTGAGTTCGTCCTCCAGGGCCCGCATCGCGATCCGGGTGCGGCCGAAGGGCCTGGTGGCCACGCCCTGGGTGGAGAGCAGGACGATGCGCGCGACGCCTGCGGCCGAGGCCTGGGCTATGAGGTCAGCGGGGGTGGCTCCGGCGGCGTGCAAGTCGCCGGACAGCAAAAGGAAGAGCGCCTTCGCCCCTTCGAGCGCGGGGGCGAGTGTGGTGGGCTCGGCCAGGTCGGCCACCAGGTGGCGGACGCCTGCCGGTACGGGGGCCGCGTGCCGCGACACCGCGGTCACCTGCTGCCCCGCCGCAGCCAGGGCCCGCGTCAGGGGTCGGCCCGTGTTCCCGGTCGCTCCGGTCACCACAATCATGATCAGCTCCTTGTCCGAATGCGCTGGGTGGCGTGCGTCGTGCGCTGTGGGTTGCGCACTGCGCGCCGTGCGCTGGTGCGGACTTGAAGGTAGGAAGCCGGACTCACTTCTGGTAAGTCCATACCTCGGGGTAAGTTCATGACATGGCGGGAGGCATGCACTTCAAGAGGGCCGAGGGCGAGCAGCGGTATGACGTGTTCCACACGGACTGCCCCGCGCGCGACGTGGTCGACCATGTGACGAGCCGCTGGGGCGTGTGGGTGCTGATCTCGTTGCGGAGCACCGACCTGAGGTTCTACGAACTCCGCGAGAGCATCCGGGGCATCAGCGAGAAGATGCTGTCCCAGACGCTGCGCGCACTGGTCGAGGACGACCTCGTCTGGCGGCGGGTCGAGCCGACGACGCCCCCTCAAGTGACGTACGGACTGACCGAGTTCGGGCGGCACGTCAGCGAGCCGCTGACGCTGCTCTTCGACCGGATCACCGAGCGCCTGGCCGCGCGCGACGTGGAGGCCGACGCTTGACCGAGCTTCGGCACGGTCTCGTACTCGAACTCGGTCTCGGACTCGGACTCGAACTCGGACTCGGACTCGGACTCGGACTCAGCGACCAGTCGGCGGCCGGCTCAGCGGTACGGGTCAGGCGGCCGGGGTCGCGGGAGCCGTGACCGTACGCGCGACCGCGCGCTCCTCGGCGTGGGCCAGCCAGAAGAAGACCGGGGGCAGGACCAGTTCGAGGACGGTGAGCGCGACCTGGAACCAGTGCGGCCAGCCGTGCACGGCGAGCGAGATCAGCCGTCCGACGCCGCCCAACAGGAAGACCGCCGCCAGGAGTTGCACGGCACGTGCCGGGACCGGCCGCTGACGCGCGGCCCACAGCCAGGCGATTCCGTATCCGGCGAAGGCGGCTCCCATGAACCGGCCCCAGCTGTCGACGGTCGCCCCGGCCGAACCGGCCCCCGGGATCGCGGCGTTGCCCAGGGCGACATGGGACAGGCCGATCGCGACGCACGCCCATCCCGTCAGCTGTGCGAGTACGCGCAGAGTCCTTGCCATGATCCCTCCGAGCTGTCCCGGCGGTGCCTGATCGGTGCGTGTCGACCCGTGTCCCTCTGTGTCCACCAGAGTGGGTGCGTTAGTAGACACATGTCAACTAGTCTGCGCCCGTGCCTCCTCGCCGACGCCTCAGCCCCGCCGACCGCCGCGCCCAGCTGCTCGCCGTCGGAGCGCGGCTCTTCGCCGCGCGCCCCTACGACGACATCCTGATGGAGCAGATCGCCGAGGAGGCGGGCATCTCGCGCGCCCTGCTGTACCGGCACTTCTCCAGCAAGCACGACCTGTTCGCGGCCGTGTACCAGCAGGCCGCGGACGCGCTGCTCGACGCGTCCGTGCTCGACCCCGCCGACTCGCTGGTGGAGCAACTCGTCAAGGGCATGGACGTCCACCTCGACTACTTCACGGCCAACCGCCACGCCGTCCTCGCCGCGAACAGGACGCTCGTCGGCGACCCCGTGGTCCAGACGATCATGACGAACGAGCTGGACCAGCTCCGTACACGCCTGCTGGCCGTGCTCCCCCTCGCCGACCCCCGCACCCGCGACGCGGTGTCGGGCGTGCTGAAGAGCTGGCTGGTCTTCGTCCAGGTCCTCTGCGTGGACTGGCTCGCCCACGAGACCTGCACCCGCACCGAGCTCCGCGACGCCTGCGTCGGCGCGGTGCTCGGCGCGCTCCGCCCCCTCCTCGCCGAGGACCCGGCCCCCGACTGGCCGCCGCACGGGATCGGCGAGGGGGCGTAAGGGCCTGCCCCCCTGCAAAACAGGCGTAAGGGCCTGACCCTCCCCTGCAAAACACAAGGACCTGCCCCCTGGTCGAGGGCGTCCCGTCAGTTCTCCGCGCTTCCCGCGCGCGCCTTCGGCGTGCGGGTCCAGCCCAGGTCCGCGCGGCGCAGCGACTGCGAGCAGTGCAGGAATATCTCGTCGATCTCGACGACGACCGCGAGGGCCGGGCGCTTGCCGTCGGCGGCGAGGTCGTCGAAGAACGGCGCGTCGGAGACCACCCGGGCACGGCCGTTCACGCGCAGGACCTCGGGGCTGCCGGGGACGAGGTGGAGCAGGCCGACGTGCGGGTTGGACAGGATGTTGCGCAGGCTGTCGCCGCGCCGGTTGCCCGGGCGTTCCGGCAGGACGAGGGTGCGCGGGCCCAGTGCCCGTACGAACCCGGCGTCGTCCCCGCGGGGCGAGGCGTCGCAGTTGCCGTCGGCGTCCGAGGTGGAGACGACGCACAGCGGGGAGCGCGCCAGGATGTCGAGGTCGCCCTCGGTCAGCTCGCCGTGCACCTTGTCGATGACGATCGGGTGCGGCTCGCCGAGGAGCGCCGCCAGCTCGTCCTCGTCCCGCACTTCCCGCCACGGACCGCCGGAGGTGGCACGGGCCGGTGCGGGGGTGACGGGAGCCGGTGCGGGGGCGGAGGGCAGGGACGTGACGGGCGGGTGAGTGTCGTACATCAGCGCTCTCTCACGGTCGGGTCCAAGGTCCCCAAGGTGGGGACGAAAGCCCGCCAGTTGGGCCGGAAGCCGTTGTTAGGGTCGCCTTACTCTATTCGAACGGCACGGGGCGGCTGCCGCCTGCCCCCGCAAAGGAGCAGGTGGATGCCCGGACAACGCCACGCCCGGAGCGTGGTCCCCGGGACGCCCCCGGCCCCCGTACCCATCGCGGAGGCACCCGTCCGCCGCCCCGCCGCCCGCTCCGCGGGCGTCCGCGCCCTCGGTCTGGCCGGCCTCCTCGTCGTCCTCGCCCTCGTCGTGTGGGCGAGCCTGATGGTCGGCTCCGGACGGGTCGCGGCCGCGGACGTGCTGCCCGCGCTGTTCCACCCCGACCCGACGGACAAGGCGCAGCTGATCCTGCGCGAGGTCCGTGTCCCGCGCACCGCCGCCGGACTCCTCGCCGGTGTCGCACTGGGCCTCGCCGGTACGGTCATGCAGGGCGTGGCCCGCAACCCGCTGGCCGACCCGGGCATCCTCGGCGTCAACGCGGGCGCCTCCGCCGCCGTGGTCTTCGCCCTGAGCGTCCTGGGCATGACCGACCCCTCCCACTACATCTGGTTCGGGTTCCTCGGCGCGCTCGTGGCGTCCGTCGTGGTCTTCGCCGTCGGTTCCATGGGCCGCGACGGCGCGACACCGGTCAAGCTGGCCCTCGCCGGGGCCGCCACCAGCGCCGCGCTGCTGTCCCTGACCACCTCGATGCTGCTCACCGACTCCAGGTCCTTCGACCAGTACCGGTTCTGGCAGGTCGGCTCGCTCACCGGGCGCGATCCCGCGGTCCTGTGGCAGGCCCTGCCGTTCATCGTCGTGGGCGTCCTGCTCGCCCTGCTCCTCGGACCTCACCTGAACGCCCTGGCGCTCGGCGACGACCTCGCCCGCGCGCTCGGCCAGCGGGTCGGACCGGCGCGCGCCGCGTGCGCGGTCGCGGTGGTCCTGCTGTGCGGGGCGGCGACCGTCGTCGCGGGTCCCATCGCCTTCCTGGGCCTGGTCGTCCCGCACGCCGCCCGGCTGTGCACGGGCCCCGACCACCGCTGGGTGCTGCCGTACAGCGCGGTGATGGCGCCCGTGCTGCTCCTGACGGCGGACATCGTCGGCCGGGTGGTCGCCCGTCCCGGCGAGATCCAGGCCGGGATCGTGACCGCCGCCATCGGCGCCGTCCCGTTCGTCGTCCTCGTACGCCGCCGGAAGACGGCCGGCCTGTGACCGAGAACCGTACGCACCCGACCGGCGCCCCCACGCGCGCCCAAGCCACTTCCCCCGCCGCGCGCGCCGAAGCGGTCGCCGTCCTGCGCGCCCTGCGCCGTACGCGCCGCACCCGGATCGTCCTCGTGCCGCTCGTCCTGGCGGTGGCCGTCATCGCCGTCTTCTGCGTGTCGCTGAGCGTCGGCGACCTCGACGTGCCGCTGCGCGACGTCGTCACCGCCCTCACCGGCGCGGCCGACCCCGGCACGCACTTCATCGTGGTCGAGCTCCGGCTGCCCCGCGCCCTGCTCGCCCTGCTCGTGGGTACGGCCTTCGGCCTGGCCGGCGCGCTCTTCCAGGCGCTGCTGCGCAACCCCCTGGCCAGCCCCGACGTCATCGGCATCACCCAGGGCGCGAGCGCCGCCGCCGTACTGGGCTCGCTCGGCTTCGCCCTCAGCGGCGTCCCGCTGTCCGCGGCGGCCCTGGCCGGAGCCCTGCTCACCGCCGCCGGCATCCACGCCCTCGCCCGCCGGGGCCACGTCTCCGGCGCCCGCTTCGTGCTCGTCGGCATCGGCATCGGCGCCGCCCTGTCGAGCATCACCTCCTACCTGCTGACCCGGTCGCAGGTGGCGGAGGCGCAGAACGCCCTGGTGTGGCTCACCGGCAGCCTCAACGGCAGCGGCCTCGCCCAGGTCTGGCCGCTGCTCGGCTGTCTGCTGGTGCTGCTTCCGCTCACCGCGCTCGCCTCGCGCGACCTGGAGCCGCTGCGCCTGGGCGAGGACACCGCCGCCGGGCTCGGGGCCGCCGTGGGGCGCGGCCGTGCGCTGCTGCTCGCCTGCGCGGTGGCGCTCGCCGGAGTGGCCACGGCGGCCGCCGGGCCGGTCGCGTTCGTCGCGTTCGTCTCCGCGCCGATCGCGCGCCGCCTGGCGCCCCGCTCGGGCGCGGCGCTCGTCCCCTCCGCCCTCACCGGGGCGCTGCTCGTCCTGTGCGCCGACTTCGCGGCCCAGCACCTGATGTGGTCGGGCCAGATGCCCGTCGGCGTCGTCACCAGCCTGATCGGCGCGCCCTACCTGCTGTGGCTGCTCGCCCGTACGAACAAGAGCGGACGCACCGGATGACGTACGAGAAGCAGACCCCCTCGCCCGCTACGCACCCGCACGACAAGGACGCCGACATGCCCTCAGGCACCCCCACCCTGGGCACCCGTGACCTGCGACTGGGGTACGACGGGCGGGAGATCGTGCGCGGCCTGACGCTCGACGTACCGCCCGGCCGCATCACCATGATCGTCGGCCCCAACGCCTGCGGGAAGTCCACGCTGCTGCGCTCCATGGCCCGGCTGCTGACCCCCCTGTCGGGCAGCGTGCTCCTGGACGGCCGCGACATCCACCGCACGCCCACCCGCGAGATCGCCGCCCGGCTCGGCATCCTGCCGCAGACCCCGGTCGCCCCCGACGGCATCACCGTCGCCGACCTGGTCGGCCGGGGCCGCTACCCGCACCAGGGCTGGCTGCACCGCTGGACGCCCGAGGACGACGCCGCCGTCGCCGACGCGCTGCTGGCCACGGACGTGCTCGACCTCGCCGACCGCCCGGTCGACGAGCTCTCCGGAGGCCAGCGCCAGCGCGTCTGGATCGCGATGGCGCTGGCCCAGCGCACCGGCATCCTGCTGCTCGACGAGCCCACCACCTACCTGGACGTGAGCCACCAGCTCGACGTCCTCGACCTCCTGGTCGACCTCAACCAGGAGCACGGCACCACCATCGCCGTGGTCCTGCACGACCTGAACCTCGCCTGCCGGTACGCCGACCACATCGTCGCGATGCGCGACGGCGAGGTCATCGCCGAGGGGCCGCCCGCCGAGGTGGTCACCGAGGAACTGGTCGCCCACGCCTTCGGGATGAGCTCGACCCTGATCACCGACCCGGTCTCGGGCACGCCCCTGATCGTCCCCATCGGCCGTCACCGCACGGGCGACCGCACGCACTGACCCGTTCGACCCATACCGCCCAGCACCGCACCGTACGAACCGCGAGGTACCGCTTCCCCATGGCTCCCATCAGCCCGCTCACGCCCCAGCAGCCCCACCAGTCGCAGCAGACCACCACGCCGCGCGCCCGCCGCTCCCGGGGGAAGGCCGCCGTCGCCCTCGTCTCCGCGCTGGCCCTGGCCTCCGTCCTCGGCGCCTGCTCCACCGGCGGCAAGGACACCGCGTCCGACTCCCCGGGCGACAACGGCGGCGGCAGCGGCTTCCCGGTGAAGGTCGCCACCAAGTTCGGTGACATCAAGGGCGACAAGAAGCCGCAGCGCGTGGTCGCCCTCGGCTGGGGCGACGCGGAGACCGCGCTGGCCCTGGGCGTGCAGCCGGTGGGCGCGAGCGACTGGCTGGCCTTCGGCGGGGACGGCGTCGGCCCGTGGGCCAAGGGCCTGTACTCCAAGGGCCCGCAGAAGATCGGCACGCTGGAGCCGGAGTTCGAGAAGATCGCGGCGCTCAAGCCCGACCTGATCCTCGACACCAAGTCCAGCGGCGACCAGAAGCGCTACGACACCCTCAGCAAGATCGCGCCCACCATCGGGGTGCCGAAGGGCGGGGACCAGTACCTGACCAACTGGGAGACGCAGACCACGATGGTCGCCGACGCCCTGGGCCTGCACGACAAGGGCGAGCAGCTGATCACCGAGGTCGAGGAGAAGTTCAAGACCGCGTCGGCCGCGCACCCCGAGTTCAAGGGCAAGACCGCCACCACCGGCTCCCTCACCAGCGTCGGCTACGGCGCCTACGTGAAGGGCAGCGGGCGCGTCGACTTCCTCCAGCGCCTCGGCTTCACGAACAACCCCAAGGTGGACGCCAAGGCCGGGAAGTCCTTCTTCATCGAGGTCTCCCGCGAGGACCTCGACCTGCTCGACGCCGACCTGCTGGTCGTGGGCCCCATCGGCGTGCCCGCCTCCAAGGTCAAGGACGACGCCCTGTACAAGGAGATCCCCGCGGTGAAGGCCGGGCACGACCTCGTGTTCGACCCGAAGTCGGACCTGAGCACCGCCTTCGCCACGGACTCGGTGCTGTCGGTCTCGTACGCCCTGGACAAGGTCGTCCCGGAGATCGCCAAGGTACTGAAGTAACCCGCCCGGCCCCGACTCCCGTACGCCCGGCCCGGGCGCCGCGATAATCACGTGCGCCCGTCGCGGGCGGTCCCAACAATGGCCGCATGACCTGGACTTTCCTCCCCGAGCCCGTCGACGCCCCCGAATCCCTGGCGCTGCGCCGCGACTACTACGCGGACGTGGCCGGCCGCTACTGGGGCCGGCCCGCGACCGGGGCGGAGGTCGACGAGGGGCTCGCGGGCGACGGGGTGGAGCTGCTGGTCCCGCCGACGGGCGGGTTCGTGGTGGCCCGGCTCGGGGGCGAGGCGGTCGGCTGCGGCGGGTTCCTGATGCTGGACGGGGACCGGGCCGAGCTGACCCGGGTCTTCCTGCGCCACGGCCACCGGGGCAGGGGCGGCGCGGGGCCGCTGCTGCGGGCGGTCGAGGACGGGGCGCGCGAGCTGGGGGCGCGCCGCATGGTGCTGAACACCCGCCTGGACCTGGTGGAGGCGCGGGCGCTCTACGCCCGGCACGGGTACGCCGAGATCCCTGCGTACTGCACGGGCCCGTACATGGAGGTCTGGTACGGAAAGGAGCTCTAGCGAGTGCCTTCGGCGAGGCCTGCCTATCCTGCGTCGGTGGAACTGATCTTCGAACGAACACGACGCCTCCTCCGGTTCGCGCTCGGCGCGACGGTGGCGGCCACCGTCCTGTTGCCCGCCCAGCCCGCCCAGGCCGCCGCCGGCCTCGACCCCTTCAGCACCAACGCGAAGCTCACGCGCATCGACGGCGACAAGTCGAGCCTGATCGCCTCCGTCGAGGCGGCCGGAGTCGCCAGGGCTTCCGTGACGGAGGTCCTCGGCGGGCGCACCGGCCGCCCGGGCCTGTGCCACGGGACCGGGCTGAACGGGGCCCTCGCCCCCGACGGCTTCTGCTGGGACCAGGACGACGACCTGACCGGGTACGACGACGCGAGCGGCGGCTGGATGCCCCAGGGCTTCGCCGGGGCCCACGCGGCGACCGCCGACGGCCTGTACGAGGGCAAGCACCTGTACGCGGCCTCCTGGTACTTCGGCAAGTACGACAACGGACCCAACGAGGAGTACACGCGGGTCTCGCTCGCGCAGTCGACCGGTGACAAGGTCACGTACGGGCACATCGCCCTGGTCGAACCGGTGAACGGCAACTTCAAGCCGCTGTCGTACCTGTCGCACGCCGACGGCGTCGCCTGGTACGGCAACCGGCTGTTCGTCGCCAACGGCGTCGAGCTCCAGGTGTACGACCTCTCGCACATCTGGCGGATGGACGACACCACCCGCGCGGGCACGGGCCGCGTGGACGGCCGGAGTTCGGCGCGATACCACCGCTGGGCGCTGCCCCTCGTCGCCCGCTACAGCACCAACAGCACGGCCGTCACCGACACACCGGCCACCGCGTTCCCCGGCGGCAACCCGCGGGCCTGCGGCCCGTCCAACAACGAGCTGTGCCTGAGCAGTCTGAGCGTCGACCGCTCCGGCTCCTCGCCGAGCCTGGTGTCCGTGGAGAACCGGACGGGCGCGGGCGCCCGCATCGTCCACTGGCCGCTCGCGTCGCTGGCCACGGGGACGCCGGCCCAGGTGGCCGCGCGCCCCACCGGGTACACCACTCCCGTCTGGGGCGTGCAGGGCACGGCCACGGACGGCGTCCGGTACTTCATGAGCGGCAGCTGCCCGGCGACCTGGCCCGGGGGCGACAAGCTCTACTCCTGCGTCCACGTGGCGAAGCCGGGTGAGGCGCCGCACGTGCTGACCCAGTCGCCGTTCCTGACGCAGGGCCTCTCGTGGGACCCCCACGCGAACCGCCTCTGGGGGCTCAACGAGGCGCTCGACGGAGGCGGGTCGGGCCGGCGCGTGGTGTTCTCCGTCAACCCCGACGCGGGGAGGGAGGCCGGGGGCTGGGGCTGGATGTCGAACAACAACCGCCCCGGCTTCGTCTGCGCCACGCCCCAGGGCGACGCCGTGGACAACGGCACGCCGGTCACCGTCTGGCCGTGCTCCGGATCGGAGAGCCAGCGCTGGCGCTTCGACAACGGGCTGATCGTGCACAAGGCGAGCGGCAAGTGCCTGACGCCCAAGGGCAACGCCTCCGACGTGGACGGCACGGTCCTGACCCTGTGGACCTGCAACCCGGCGAGCGACGTGCAGAAGTTCGCCGCGAGCGGCGGCACCATCAGCAACGGTCACGGCAAGGCGATCACGCCCAAGGGCAACTCGCTGGCCAGCGGGGTGTGGCTCACCCTGTGGTCGAAGGCGGACCCGAGCGCCGACGTCCAGGAGTGGGTGGTGCGCGGCTTCTAGGCGTATCGATCACGAGCCTCGTCAACGCGGGTTCTACTCGTACTGATCACGGGCGTTCTCAACAGGGCCGGGTCCTCGGGACACCCGGTGACGGTGGCCGCGGCCCATGCGGGCCGCGGCCGCCGTCACTCCCCCTCGACCAGCCGGAACCCCAGGCAGACCACCGGGGTGTGGTCCTCCACCGCGGTGCCCAGGCGGCCCCAGTAGCGGCGGTGGCCCGTGCGCCAGTCCTCCAGGGTGGTGTCGCCCTCGCCCTCGGCCCGCGCGTGCTCCCAGGTGACCTCGCCGAAGCAGGTCACCGCGACGGCCGTGATCTCGATGACGGCGACCGGTTGTCCCCGGTCGTCCAGGAGGGCCATCCGTTCGCCGGGGTACTCCAGGCCCTCGGCCTCCTTGACGTACTCCTCCATCAGACCCGTCGTGGTCGTCTTGCGGCCCGCGAGGACCAGGGAGTTGAGCCGGGTCCTGATCCCGTCCGGCGTGCCGAGTTCCATCGAACGCATGCCGTCAACCCTGGGCCACACCGGTCATCATCCCCTCGCGGGCGCCTTCGGCCGGCGGGTCGCCCTCCGGTGAGGATAGGGGATCCGGGGGGCGGCACGGCCGTCCCCGCCTCCCGCCAGTTCAGGGGGGTTTCAGCCACGTTCGTAGCGCGGTGCGCGCTTCTCCACGTACGCGCGCATGCCCTCCTCCCGGTCCGGCAGCCGGAACAGCTCGTGGAACGCGCGGCGTTCGTAGCGGACACCGGCGGCCAGTGGCGCCTCCTGGGCGTACTCGACCATCTCCCGCGCGGTCGCGACGACGGGGTCGCTGTACGAGGCGATGGCCCGGGCCGCTTCGAGCGCCTCCGGCAGGAGGCGGTCCGGGGGCAGCACCCGGGAGACGAGCCCGCAGCGCTCGGCCTCGGCGGCGTCCATGGTGCGGCCGGTGAGGACGAGGTCCATGGCCTTGGCCTTGCCGACGGCGCGGGTGAGCCGTTGCGTGCCGCCGATCCCGGGGATCGCCCCGATGGTCACCTCGGGCTGGCCGAAGCGGGCGTTGTCGGCGGCGAAGACGGTGTCGCACAGCAGCGCCAGCTCGCAGCCGCCGCCCAGCGCGTGCCCGGCGACCGCCGCGATCTTCGGGGTGCGCAGGGCGGCGAACTCGTCCCAGCCGCCGAAGTAGTCCTCGGCCACCACCTGTTCGTAGGTCTTGTCCGCCATCTCCTTGATGTCGGCCCCGGCGGAGAAGGCGCGGTCGCTGCCGGTGATCACCAGGCAGCCGATCGCGGGATCGCGGTCCAGGGGGTGGGTCCTGGCGAGGAGTTCGTCGAGGAGGGCGGTGCTCAGGGCGTTGAGCGCCTCGGGCCGGTTCAGGGTCACCAGGGCGACGCGGTCGTACCGGTGGATGTTCACGAGTCCCATATCGCTCCGCACGCGGGTATGCCGCGGGTCTCCAGGCCGTGGACGACCTGCCAGGTGAGCTTCTTGTTGGAGATGCAGATGACGGCTTCGGCGCCGCTGGTGCGGTACGCCTGGTAGGCGAGCCTGACCATGTCCGGCTTGCCGTGGACCGCGGTGTCCCACACGATCGCGGCCGGCTGCGCGTCGAGGATCTCGTCCACGAGCGCGTCGCCGTAGGTGCCGCGGGGGTCGCGCGCCGACCAGACGAGGGTCGAGGGCACCTCGCGGGCCAGCAGGTGGGGCAGGCAGGGGCCGATGCCGCTGCCGGTCGCGACGTACACCACGCGCTTGAACAGGACTTCCACGTTGGCCACTCCGGCGGTGGTGATCCCCTTCACCCACAGGTGGGTCGGCGGTTCGTCGATCATCCGGCCCGTCCAGTCGCCGGCGCGGGAGACCGCGAGGCGGAAGCCGTCCTCCTCGGGCGCCGGGATGTTGGCGAAGGAGTGCCACTCGCTCAGCGGGGACCGGCTGACCGCGGTCGAGGACCCAGGGAAGGGCGTGTGGTGTCCGAAGCGGACCACCGCCACGTGCGAGGAGGGCCGTTCGACATCCACGGGGACGCGGCGCAGGCGGGTCCAGGGGTGGGCGACGCTCAGGGTGATCACGAGCATCAGCCACACGGCCGGGTCGCCGGCCAGCCGGGCCCCCAAGCCGGTGCCGTCCGCCTCGGCGGTCGCGAGCACCAGGGTCTGCGCCCAGAACGCCGCGAGGACGGTCCAGCCCGCGAACCGGTGCGTCCGCTCGAACAGGTCGTGGAACCGGGCACGCACCGGCGGGAGCGCGGTCACGATGATCCCGACCAGGAACAGGCAGGTCCCCCAGGTGATCGCCAGGAGGGGTGCGGACGCCGAGCGCGCGGCGGTCACGACGTACGCGAGGTACCAGAGGGTGCCCGCGACCGTGGCGCCGACGTGCAGGCCACCGAAGTGGTAGACCTTCGCGAGCGTCCAGCGCACCGGCAGCGGCCAGGTGGCGGGCGCGGCCGTGGCCAGCCGGAAGAGCAGGTTCACGACGTGCTGCTGGCGGATGACGATGCCGACGGTGAAGTTGACCAGCGCGATGAGCGAGAGCGTGCGCGGGGTCGGTGCGTCCGGCAGGTGCCGCCACAGGACGAGGGCGTTCGCGAGGAACACGAGGGCGATCAGGCGGTTGTAGTGCATCGCCCGGGGGTGCTTGCCGACCCGGCGCCACCACGCCGACCTCTCCGGCAGGCGCACCTCGTCCAGGGCCACCGGTGCGGCGGGTTCCGGACGGGTCGCCACGAGGCCGCTCATCAGGCGGCCCGCGCGGGCGCGCGGTGAGGCGCCGCGGTCATCCGGAGCAGGGCCGCCTTGTCGGTCTTGCCGCGGTCGGTGAGGGGCAGCCGGTCGAGGAGCCGCAGTTCGCGGGGGATGGCGTAGTACGGCAGGGAGTGGCCCAGGGCCTGTCGGGCCAGGGCCAGGTCGACGTCCGTACCGGTGAGGAAGGCGACGAGGTCGCGGTCGCCGACCTTGACGGTGGCGGCGCTCTCGACGCCGGGCACGGTTTCGAGGACGGCGGAGACCGAGTCGAGTTCGACGCGGAAGCCGCGGACCTTGACCTGGTCGTCCGTGCGGCCGAGGGGTTCGAGGCGGCCGTCCTCGGTCCAGCGGCCGAGGTCCCTGGTGCGGAACATCCGGCGGCCGCCGCCGAGGAACGGGTCGGGCGCGTAGCGCTCGTCCGTCAGCCGCGGGTTGCCGAGGTAGCCGGTGGAGACGCAGTCGCCGCCCGCCCACATCTCCCCCACTTCGCCGATCGCGCAGGGGCGTCGGAAGCGGTCGAGGACGTAGACGGTGTTGTTGGGCGTCGGGGTGCCGATGGTGAGCGGGCGGCCGGGCAGGTGGAGGTGGAGCGTGTTGACGATGGTGACCTCGGTGGGCCCGCAGCCGTTCCAGAAGGCCGCCCGCGCCGCCCACCGGTCCGCGAGCGCCTCGGGGCAGCGCTCGCCCGCGACGGCGACGACCTCCACGCGCGGGGTCCGGTCGGGGTCGATCCCGGCGAGGATGGTCGGGGTCGCGATGATGACGTGGCAGTCGCGGACCGACTCGGCGATGTCGGGGCCGCGCAGTACCAGGGTGCCGCCGTTGGCCAGTGTCCCCAGGATCTCCCAGGCGGCCATGTCGAAGGCGATGTTGAGGATCTGCGCGACCCGGTGGCCGGGCCGGATGCCGAGGTCGCCGGGGCTGGTGAGGAGCAGGTTGGCGACGTTGCGGTGGGTGACCTCGACGCCGTTCGGGGTGCCGGTGGTGCCCGAGGTGAACAGCACGTAGCAGCCCGTGTCGGGCGAGGGGGCGGGTGCGGTGCGGGCGGACGGTGCCGCTCCCGGTGGGGTCGTCGCCATGACGTCCTCGACGTCGAGCAGCAGGGGCACGCCCAGCGGGGCGAGCGCGTCGCGGTGGTCGGCCGTGGTGAGGGCGACGCGTATGCCGGCGGTGTCCACGACGTGCCGCAGTTGCCTGGGCGGCGCGATGCGGGCGTCCTGGGGGACGTACGCAGCGCCGGCCTTCAGGGTGGCCAGGATGCCGACCACCATGGGGAGCGAGCGGTGGAGGAAGAGGCCCACGCGGTCGCCGGGGCGGACGCCGGCCGCGGCGAGCAGCCGTGCCAGGTGCTCGGCCCGGCGGTCGAGCTCCGCGTAGCTGAGGACCCGGCCCGCGTGCTCGGCCGCGGGCGCGTGGGGCTGTTTCCTCGCCCAGTGCTCGAAGGCCTGGTGGACCAGCGGGAACCCGGGTGCGGCGGCGGGGCCGCGGCCGAAGCGCCGGAACCGTTCTCGGTCGTGCGGCGCGAGGTGGTTCAGGGGCGCGGTGGCGAAGGCGTTGCGTGTCATGGCGGGGACCCTTCCGGTCATGGCGGGCACCTTTCCGGGCGCTTGTGCCGAAGTGGCGTTGCGCACAAGAAAAGCCAGGAAAAGGTCAAAAAGACAGGAAAACCGGCCGTACGTCATAGATCGGTAAGGCCCTCCGCCATGGGTCGGCAAGGCCCTCCGCACGGGCCGCCGAGGGATGCTCCGGGTGTCCGTACGGCCTATCCGGAATGGCGGTGATCACGCCGGTGACGTGCAGTGTTCCTTGAAATCCCGGCACTGGTCCCGGGAGGCTCGGGAAAGGGTTGTCGGGTGAGGGCTGATCGTTTCGTGCGGCCGGTGGGCCGGGCGGCGCTGGCGGTGGCGGTGCTGACGGCGGGCTGGCTGGCGGGCCCGGTGACCGGCGGCGCGGGGGCCGCGAGCCACGTCGACGCCCCCTCCACGGCGGCGGACCTGCCCATCGACGGCAGCGACCTGTACGCGTTCACCAGCCCCGACGACCCGTCCATGGTGACGATCGCGACCGACTACCACGCCCTGCAGCTCCCGGGCAGCCCGTTCGCGCTGTACCCGCACGCCGTGGACACCCGCTTCGAGATCCACGCCGACTCCAGCGGCGACGGGCGCCCTGACGTCACGTACCGCTACACCTTCACCACCGAGGACCGCCGGCCCAAGGGGACCGTCGCCGCGGTGACGGGCCCCGTGCGCTCGCTGGAGGACCCGGCGGTCGTGTTCCGCCAGCGCTACACGCTGCAGGAGCTGCGCCCCGGCCGGGCGCCGCGCACCCTGGTCGGCGGCGGCGCGGTGGCGCCGTCGTACGCGGGAGCACGCCTGATGCCCGACTACGACGCCCTGCGCAAGGACGCCACGGCGGCGCTCCCGGGCGGCGGCCGCACCTACGTGGGGCAGATCGCGGACTCGTTCTTCTTCGATCCGGCGCTGTACGTGAAGATGCGCCTCGCGATCCCGTTCGCGCCGTCGATCAACCCCACGGCCGTGTTCAACGCGGGCACGATGACGCTCCAGGTCCCCAAGAAGGCCCTCGCCCTGCGCGGGGACCCGGCGCGCAACCCAGTGGTCGGCATCTGGGCCACGGCGTCGCGCCGCTCGATCAGGCTCGACGACCCGGACGCGGACCCGTACGTGCAGGTGTCCCGGATGGGCATGCCGCACTTCGTCGAGACGATGGCGCCCGACAGCCTCCCGGTCATCGGCGTCCCCGGGGGCACTGCCGACCAGTACCAGGCGCGCGTGCCGTACGACGACGGGGACTGGGCGACCCTGACCGACCTGGTCCGCAGGCCCTTCGCCGCGCGCAACGTACAGCTGTCGACGGGCACGAAGGCCCCGGCCGAACCGCGCGACGACCTCTTCGCGTACGTCTTCAGGGGCGTGGCCGGGGTCAACGCCCACAGCCTCAACAAGGACGCGGCACCGGCGGGGCTCAGGCCGGCCGAGATGCTGCGGCTGAACATGTCGACACCGGTCGCCGCGAAGCCCGCGCCGTACACGATGTTCGCCGGCGACCCCCAGGGGTTCCCCAACGGCCGGCGCTTCGAAGACGACATCGAGGCGGTCAACCTGCGGATCATCATGGGCGGCCTGCGGGGCGTCCCCACCGAGAAGCTGACCCCGCCGAGCCTGGTCAACAAGCCCGCCAAGGCGCCGACGCGCACGTTCCCGTACCGCGCCCTGCCCCACTGACCAGCCACACGCCTTGGCCGCTTTGATGCGTTCTGGTCTTTACGCGCCCTTTGCGGGCCCGCTGCCACCCTGTGAAGACTCTCTCCCGGTGAACCGGCCCCTCCCCCGCCACGGCCCCTCCCCCTCTCCCCCGACGGAGCAGCCATGCGCCCTTTCCCCGCGAACCCCCCGCCCGACGACGGCGACGACGGCCCCTGCGGTCCCGCGTGGTCCGCACTCGCCATGTCCGCCGAACGCCTCCCCGAACACGTCCGCACCCTGCGCACCACGGTCCGGGTCTGGCTGCACCGCGTCTGCCTGATGCCGGAGGACCGGGCGGACGCGGTGCTGCTGCTCATCTCCGAGCTCGCCGGGAACACCGTCCGCCACGGCACCGGCCCCACGCTCGCCTGCCGCGCCTGGAGCACCGGCGCCGGGCTGCTGCGCATCGAGATCGACGACCCCACCCGGGAGCGCGTCCCGCGGGCGCGCACCGCACCCCTGCTCGCCGAGTCCGGCCGCGGCCTGTTCCTGGTCAACGCCTTCGTACGCGAACTGGGCGGCGCCTGGGGCCACTACGACGGCGGCGTCACCGCCTGGTGCGAGTTCCCGCTCACGGCCGGGCCCTCGGCGGCCTGAACACCCGCCCTTCGCCGCCGGGGTGACGAGCCATCAGGAGTACGGAGTGACGGGGATCGCGCCGCCGGTCAGTCGCCGAGGATCCGCTCCCACAGCAGCGCGTCCCGCCAGCTCCCGTCGAGCACGATCGAGGAGTGCGAGACGCCGTACGGGCTGAACCCGTTGCGCCGCAGCACGTGTTGCGACGCCAGGTTCTCCAGGTCGGTGGCCGCCTCGGCGCGGTGGAGGCCGAGCTCCTCCTCCATGAGCCGGAGGACGAGGCCGACGGCGCGCCCGGCGTGACCCCGGCCCTGGACCGTGGTCGCGACCCAGTAGCCGACCGAGGCCCGGCGCAGGTGCGGCTGGGGCAGGATCCCGCCGACGGTGACCTGCCCGACCACCTGGTCGTCGGCGAGCACCACGCCCGGCCAGACCGTGCCGGCCTTGTGCCCTGCCAGCAGGCCCTCGATCCGCTCCTCCTGGCCCTCCGGGGTGAAGAACGCCTCGGGCTGGGCCGCCTCCCACCGCCGGAACGCCTCGGCGTCCCGCACCCGGTGCGCGGCGATCACGGCGGCGTCGGCGGGCTCTATCAGGCGGATCCTGGTGCTGTGCTGCATGTGCTGGTCCTCGTCGTGGTGGAGCGGTCGGGACGTGCCAGCCTAGGTGTACCGGGACGCCGCGTACTGACTGACGGGGCGCGCGGTCTGAGCGGGGGGTGCCCTACGGAGCGGTCTGGCCGGCGACCTTGCCGCCGGCCTTGCCGCCCGTGCGCGCCCGGGGCATCGCCCTGAGCTGTTCGATGTGGCGCCGCTGGAGCCCCGCGGCCCGGTCCATGAAGTCGGCGATGACGGCGACCTGGTCCGGGGTGAACTCCGCGGCGATCATCTGCTGGCCCTCGTCGACCAGCGGGGCCATCAGCGCGTACGCGGTCTTCTGGAACTCGGGGGTGGCGCGGATGACGCTCTTGCGCCGGTCCGTGGGGTGCGCCTGGCGGGCCAGGTAGCCGGCCTTCTCCAGGCGGTCCAGGAGGGCCGTGGTGCTTCCGGTGGTCAGGCCGAGGCGGTCGGCGAGCTGGCTGGGGCTGGCCTCGGGCAGTTCCTGGAGGAGGATCTCCAGGCAGCGCAGGTCCGTCTCGTTGACGCCGAGGTGACGGGCGAGCTCGCGGTCGAAGTCGTCGACGGCGGCCTGGTAGGCGCGGGTGGCCTCGCCGAGCCGGTGCTGGGGCGGTTGCTGGCTGGCGGCGGTCATGGCTCCCGTGGTCCCTTCACAGTCCTGTGGCTCGACCATCAAGTTACCCCAGAGGGGTGGGACGTCCGGTCACGCTCCGGAGGTGCGGTCCCCGACTGCCCTGCGGGGCAGCGCGAAGCACAGCACGGCGCAGAGCAGGTAGGCGCCGATCGCCCAGAGCGCGGCGTGGCTGATGGCGTCGGTCAGGCCGTGGCCCGCGCGGGAGAAGAAGACGTTGCCGATGACGGCGACGCCGAGCGCTCCGCCGAACTGCTGGGCGGTGGAGAAGATGCCCGACGCGCCGCCGGCCAGGCCGTCGGGGACGGCGGAGAGCACGATGTTGACCAGCGGGATGATCAGCAGGCCCAGGCCGATGCCCGCGACCACGAGGCCGGGCACCAGGGGCCAGGCGCCGGTGTGCTGCGCGCCGGCGTGCTGGGTGGCGTGGTGGACCCAGGCGAAGCCGCCCGCCATGACCAGGCCGCCGAGCACCAGGACCGTACGCCCGAGCCTGCCCACCAGGTCGTCGACCATCGGGGCGGACAGGATCGTGCCGCCGGAGAAGGCGACCATGAGGACGCCGGCCTGGACGGGGGTGTACCCCTGGCCGTTCTGGAGCCAGATGGTGAAGGCGAGCATGAAGCCGGACATGCCGCCGTAGAAGACCAGTTGGACCAGGAGTCCGGCGCTGAAGGCGGCCTTGCGGAACAGGGCCACGGGCAGCAGCGGGTGCGCGACGCCGCGCCGGGCCTCCAGGACGCTCAGGGCGACGAGCGCCAGGACGCCGGCGGCGAGCAGCAGCCAGCCCCACAGCGGCCATCCGTTGTCGCGCCCCTGGACGAGCGGCAGGACGATGGCGACGAGCGAGGCGGCCAGGACGAGGTTGCCGACCAGGTCGATCCGGCCGCGGGCGCGCTCCTGTCCGCCGGGGATCCAGGCGGTGCCGAGCGCGAGGACGACGAGAGCGACCGGGACGTTGACGGCGAAGATGGTGCGCCACCCCCAGCCGAACAGGTTCCAGTCGGTCAGCACGCCGCCCAGGAGCACGCCCGCCGCGACCGCGAGGCCCGCCATGGCCCCGTAGACGGCGAAGACCTTGCCGCGCTCCTTCTCGTCGAACAGCGTCCGGAACGAGGCCAGGACCTGCGGCAGCAGCACGGCCGCGGCGACGCCCTGGAGGGCGCGGGCCGCGATCAGCGTCCCGGGGCCGGGGGCCGTGGCGCTGGCGAGGCTGGCCAGGGCGAAGAGACCGACGCCGGTCAGGAACACGGGCTTGCGGCCGTACCGGTCCCCCAGGTGCCCGGCGATGATCAGCGCGGAGGCGAAGCCGAGCATGTAGGCCGAGACGGTCCACTGCAGCTGGGCGGCACCGGCACCCAGGCCGCGGCCGATCGAGGGCAGCGCGGTGTTGACGATCGAGCCGTCGATCATGTCCATCAGCGCGGCGATGATCATGACGACCGCGGCGGCCCAGCGCTTGGGGTGGGCCCCTGGCGCGGGGGCGGTGGGGGACGGCGCCCCTGCGGCGGTTCTGCTGGACGTGGACATGTGATCTCCCGGATGTCTCTCGGTTTCCATACAGCTCGACTTTCGGCTTACTTGACAGTCGAGCTACTTCAAGACTGTGGGCAGATATCTCGAATGTCAAACGAAACGTCGGAGCTCGTACGGGCGCTCGGGCGCCCGGACGCTCTGGCGTTCCTTGAGCGCGGGCACGTAGGGTGATCCACGCAGCTGGTTCGCCCCGTCCGCCAGGCGGGATGCGTCGCAAGAGGGAACCCGGTGGGAATCCGGGACTGCCCCGCAGCGGTGAGCGGGAACGACCGCCGTCATACGCACTGGACCCCGAGACAGGGGCCTGGGAAGCGACGGCCAGTAGGTGTCCTCCTTGAGGGCGTGCCCGCGAGTCCGAAGACCTGCCACCTGCCCGGACGCGCTCCCCGCGCGTGCGGACATCCCGGTGACCTCGTGGGCGGGTCGGCGTGAAGAGCGGGTGGACGACAGCGCCTCGACGCGCGCCGTACCGCCCCCCTCTCGTCACTCCTTCGCACCCGCGGCCGTCCCCGGGATCCCAGGGATACGTCTCTCGAAGGAGATCTCCGTGACCAGCAGGACCGCAGCCGCGGCAGCACGCGCCACCGTGTACGGCTACCCCCGCCAGGGCGCCGACCGCGAGCTCAAGAAGGCGATCGAGGGCTACTGGAAGGGCCGCGTCACCGCCGACGCGCTGCGCGCGACCGCCGCCGGGCTGCGCCGCGCGAACTGGACCAGGCTCGCCGAGGCCGGCATCGGCGAGGTCCCGACCGGGGACTTCTCGTACTACGACCACGTGCTCGACACCACCGTGATGGTCGGCGCGGTCCCGGACCGGCACCGCGCCGCCGTCGAAGCCGACGCGCTAGACGGCTACTTCGCGATGGCCCGCGGCACCCAGGACGTCGCGCCGCTGGAGATGACCAAGTGGTTCGACACCAACTACCACTACCTGGTGCCGGAGCTGGGGCCCGACACCGTCTTCACGGCCGACTCCTCGAAGCAGGTCGCCGAGCTCAAGGAAGCGCTCGCTCTCGGGCTCGCGGCACGGCCCGTCCTGGTCGGGCCGGTCACCTACCTGCTGCTCGCCAAGCCCGCCCCCGGCGTCCCGGCCGACTTCGAGCCGCTGACCCTCCTGGACCGGCTGCTGCCGGTGTACGCGGAGGTGCTCGCCGATCTGCGCGCGGCGGGCGCGGAGTGGGTCCAGCTCGACGAGCCCGCGCTCGTCCAGGACCGCACCCGCGCCGAACTGGGCTTCGCCGAGCGGGCGTTGCGGGACCTGTCCGCCGCCACCGACCGGCCGAAGCTGCTCGTGGCGTCGTACTTCGACCGGCTCGGGGAGGCTCTGCCGGTCCTCGCCAAGGCTCCGGTGGAGGGCCTGGCCCTGGACTTCACCGGCGCCGCGCGCGCCAACCTCGCGGCGCTCGCGGCCGCCGGCGGCCTGCCCGGCAAGCGCCTGGTCGCCGGCGTGGTCAACGGCCGCAACATCTGGGTCAACGACCTGGAGAAGTCCCTGGCCACCCTCGGCACGCTGCTCGGCCTCGCCGACCGGGTCGACGTCTCCGCCTCCTGCTCCCTGCTGCACGTGCCGCTGGACGCGGCGCTGGAGCGGGACATCGACCCGCAGATCGTGCGGTGGCTGTCCTTCGCCCGGCAGAAGACGGACGAGATCGTCACGCTCGCCAAGGGCCTGCGCAGCGGCACCGACGCGATCGCCCCCGAACTGGCCTCCAACCGGGCCGACCTGGCCTCCCGCGCGGGCTCGCCCATCACCCGCGACCCGGCCGTGCGGGCCCGCGCCGCCGCCGTCACCGACGCGGACGCCCGCCGACCGCAGCCGTACCCCGAGCGGGCCGCCGCCCAGCGCGCCCACCTGGGCCTGCCGCTGCTGCCCACCACGACGATCGGCTCCTTCCCGCAGACCGACGAACTGCGCGTCGCCCGGGCCGACCTGCGCGCCGGGCGGATCGACACGGCCGGGTACGAGGAGCGCATCGAGGCGGAGATCAAGGAGGTCATCGCCTTCCAGGAGAAGACCGGCATCGACGTCCTGGTGCACGGCGAGCCCGAACGCAACGACATGGTGCAGTACTTCGCCGAGCGGCTGACCGGCTACCTGGCCACCCAGCACGGCTGGGTCCAGTCCTACGGCACCCGCTACGTGCGCCCGCCGGTGCTGGCCGGGGACATCTCCCGCCCCGAGCCGATGACGGTGCGCTGGACCTCGTACGCCCAGTCCCTCTCCGACCGGCCGGTCAAGGGCATGCTGACCGGTCCGGTCACCATGCTCGCCTGGTCCTTCGTCCGCGACGACCAGCCGCTCGCCGAGACGGCGCGCCAGGTCGCGCTCGCGCTGCGCGACGAGGTGAACGACCTGGAGGAGAGCGGCACTTCGGTGATCCAGGTAGACGAGCCCGCGCTGCGCGAAACCCTGCCGCTGCGCGCCGCCGACCACCCCGCGTACCTGGCCTGGGCCACCGAGGCGTTCCGCCTGAGCACCAGCGGGGTGCGGCCGGAGACCCAGGTCCACACCCACATGTGCTACGCCGAGTTCGGGGACGTCGTGCAGGCCATCGACGACCTGGACGCGGACGTGATCAGCCTGGAGGCGGCGCGCTCGCACATGCAGGTGGCCCGGGAGCTGGCGGCGCACGGCTACCCGCGTGAGGCGGGCCCCGGCGTGTACGACATCCACTCGCCGCGCGTCCCCGGCGCCGAGGAGGCCGCCGCGCTGCTGCGCACCGGCCTTGAGGCGATCCCCGCCGAGCGGCTCTGGGTCAACCCGGACTGCGGCCTGAAGACCCGCGGCTGGCCCGAGACGCGGGCCTCGCTGGAGAACCTGGTCACGGCCGCCCGTACGGTGCGCGGCGAGCTCGGCGGGGCGACGGCCTGACCCGGCCGGTCCGGTGAGCGGCGCGGGGGGGGGGGGGGGGCGGGCGCCCCGCCGCCGGCGCCCACCCCCCCCCCCCCCG
>NZ_JBEOYE010000029.1:0-103086 GCF_040296945.1 Streptomyces sp. NPDC001941
CGGCGGCCTCGCCGCCATGCGCCGCGTGATGCTGCGGCTGACCCGGGGCGAGGCACTGCTGGCCCTCGGCGGGCCCGCGGCGGCCCGGGCCTGCACCCGCGAGGCGCTCGCCGAGGCCCGGCGCCTGGGCTACCGGGAGGCCGTCCGGCGGGCCGAGCGGACCGCGGCGGCCCTGGACGCCACCGCCACCGCCTCCACCGTGCCGGACGGTGCGGCCGTCGCGACCTGACGCCGGGCCCTCACACCCCCGCCGGTCCGCTCACTCCTGGGCGGCGGGCGGCTTCTCCTGCTCCCCGGCCTTCGGGGTCTCGCACGTCACCTTGTCGCGGGGCGTGTAGTGGGTGCGGAACGGCTCCCGCTTCACTTCCTCGCCGTCGTTCTTGAAGATCCGCTGCACCGTGACGTCGAAGCCCTCGGCCGGGGTCTGCGGCTCGCACTGCGGGCTGGAGTTGGTCCGCTCCGACGGCTTCTTGACGTTGGTGCGCGGCCCCTTGGTGGCCTCGACCGAGTCGTACTTCTTGGTGCCGATGAAACTGATCGTCACCGAGCGGTCGGTGGCCTTGGCCTCCACGTAAATGGCCTTGCCCGAGTCGTTCTTGAACTTCAGGTCCAGGCTGCCCCACGCCACGGTGGCCTCGCGGCCCTCGGGGTAGCGCTCGATGTAGAAGGAGTGCGCGCCGTACTCCACCGGCTTCACGCCGGCGAAGAACATCGCGTTGAACATGGTCGTCGCGACCGCCGAGACACCGCCGCCCGCGGCCTTGGTGTACTGGCCGTTGAGGATCATCGTCCCGTCGACGAAGCCGTTCGCCTTGGTGCGCTCGCCGACCGTCTTGTTGTAGCTCCAGGTCTCGTCGGGCAGCACGACGGAGCCGTTGATCAGCTCGGCCGCCCGGCCGATGTTGATGCGGCGGTACTCGGCGGGCTCGAAGTTGACCGTGAAGGTCGACATCTGCTCCTTGAGGCCCAGCGAGGCCGCGTTCTCCCGGGTCACCTTCGGCTCGGTGCGCTCGGTGGCGACCGCGGCGGTACGGGCGGTGGCCCCGGTCCTGGTGAGCAGCGGCAGCACCGCCTTGCCGAGCGCCTTGTCGGTGATCTCCTGCCCCGGCTTGCCGTCGGCCACGACGCTGACCTTGCCCTCGTCCAGACGGAGCCGGGCGTTGGTCGCCTTGGTGGAGATCCCGGAGAGCTGCCCGGCGAGGGCCGGGTCGGCCAGCAGCCCCTTGGAGTCCAGCTTCGGCTCCAGCGTGCCGTCGGCACCGGGGGCCATGCTCAGGTGCCTGGCCAGCACGCCGGGGGAGAGGGTGAGGCTCTTGCCGCCGGTGGTCAGCGTGACCGGCCCGGACATCGCGGGGTCGCCGAACTCCTTCAGCGCGCGGCGCGCCTCGTCCGCGCCGACCTTCGGCTTCGTCTCCTTGACCGGCAGGGCGAGGGGGGTCTTCGCCCGGTCCGCAGCGGCCGGGAAGGCGGTGCGCAGGGTGGTGAGCGCGGCGTCGACGTCCAGGGTGCGCCCGGTGCGGGCCTCGACCTCGGAGGCCTTGCCGCCCTTGAAGCTGACGCCCCCGTCGCGGACCTTCTGCTGGTGCTTCCCGGCCAGGTCCTCCAGGGCGCTCTTGGCCTTGGCCTCGTCGACGCGGACGACGGGCTCGACCTCGCCGCCGGAGGCGAAGAGCCCACCGATCACGGTGAGGGGGTTCGCGGTGTCGCGGGCGGCGCGCTCGGCGGTGCCGGCCGCGTCGAGGGCCAGGCCCGCCTCGGCGGGGTCGACCTGGGCGTCACGCCCGCCGATGTCCACCTTCAGGGGCCGTCCCGAGGCCGTCCCGTGCTCCTGCTCCAGCTTCGTGCGGGCCTCGGCCTGGCTCAGTCCGCCGATGTCGACGCCGCGGACGTGCGTGCCCGCGGGTATCTCGTCACCGGCGAAGAGCAGACCGGCCACGTACAGGCCGCCCACTCCCAGGGCCACCACGCCGCCCGTGGCGGCGGCGGGATGTATTCGGCGCATGGATCTCCCCGGGTCGTGGCGGTGCAGGATGTTGCGAAGGTAGCAACTTGCGCATAACTGAGCAATAAGGTGCAGAATTCGGTCACCTTGTGAAGTCGGAAACGGCCCTTTCGGTCACTCTCGGTGGCCGGTTTGTGTATGGATTGCACGTGTCACCAGTCTGCCCGGACCCGTCCGGACCCGTCCGGACTCCACCCCGCGGCCCTTCGCGGGGTGGGCCTTCACACACCCGACGGGCCGGTGCCCGCCCGGACCAGCCCCGTCTCGTACGCCAGGATCACGGCCTGTGCCCGGTCGCGCACGCCGCACTTGGCGAACAGCCGGTTGATGTGGGTCTTCACCGTGTGGTCGGTGATGGTCAGCCGCTCGGAGATCTCCGCGTTCGAGAGCCCCTGCGCGATCAGCGTGAGCACCTGCGCCTCGCGCGCGGTGAGGCCGTCCACGTCCGGCGCCGGCAGCGGTACGGGCCTGGTGCGCACGAAGCGCGCGATCAGCCGCTTCGTCACGTCGGGCGCCAGCAGCGCGCTCCCGGCGGCCACCACCCGCACCGCGTGCAGGAGTTCGGGGAACGTGGCGTCCTTCAGCAGGAAGCCGCCCGCCCCGGCCGCCAGCGCGTCGTACACGTACTCGTCGAGGTCGAAGGTGGTGAGCATCAGCACCCGCGTCCGCCCGTCCGAGGCGGCGAGGATCTCGCGGGCCGCCTCGATGCCGTTCTTGCGCGGCATCCGGATGTCGAGGAGTGCCAGGTCGGGGCGGGTGCGCGCGGCCACCTCCACCGCCTCGGCCCCGTCCGCGGCCTCCCCGACGACCTCGATGTCGTCCTGCGTGGAGAGCAGGTTCACGAACCCGGTCCGCACCACCGCCTGGTCGTCCGCCACCAGGGCCCTGATTGTCCGTCCCCCGTCGACGTGCTCGGCGCTCACCACGGCAGCTCGGCCTCCACCACGAATCCTCCGTCCTCGCCCGGGCCCGCGCTCAGCCGCCCGCCCACCAGGGCCGCCCGCTCGCGCATCCCCGCGAGCCCGTGGCCCGTGCCCGGGGGGTGCGCGGGCCCCGGCCCGTCATCGGCGATCCGCAGCGAGAGCAGCTGCCCGGCCCCGTAATCGATCTTCACCACCGTACGGGCTCCCGGCGCGTGCTTGCGCACGTTGGTCAGCGCCTCCTGCACGATCCGGTACGCCGACAGCTCCCAGGCCGCGGGCAGCGCGACCGGCTCCCCGGACACCCGCACCTCCGCGTCCCCGCCCACCGCCCGGTGCTGGCCCAGGAGTTCGGGCAGGTGCTCCAGGGTCGGCTGTGGCGCGGTGAGCGCGGCGCCCTCCTCGCCCTGCGGCGCGCGCAGCACCCCGAGCAGCCGGCGCAGCTCGGCCATCGACGACCGTGCCGTCCCCGCGATCTGCTGGAACCCCTCGCGGGCGTCCGGCGTCAGGCCCTTGACGGTGTAGGTGGCGCTCTCCGCCTGCACCGCGATCATCGACACCGAGTGCGCCACGATGTCATGCAACTCCCGGGCGATCGCGGCCCGTTCGGACTGTGCCGCGCGCTGTCGCTCCATCGCTATCAACCGCGCCTGGGCCAGGTCGCGTTCGCGCCGGGTCTCCTCGCGGGCCCGCACCGCGTCCCCCATGAGGACCGCCCCCAGGACCGTGACCCCCAGGACGAAGGCCTCGGCGAACAGCCCGAGCGACCCGTTCTCGCCCATCACCGGCACCGGCAGGTCCAGCTCCGACCAGGCGTTGATGTGCACCAGGTTGACCGCGACGGAGGCGAGCACACCGCCCGCCACCACCACGGCCGGGTGGTGCACCCGGTAGCGCCCCAGCGCGTACAGGCCCATCAGCCCGCTGACAATGCTCGACACCGACAGGTTGAGGTCGGCCGCGAACCCCACCATCGCCGCCGCCACCGTCAGCACCGCCACCGGCGGGCAGGCCCGCCGCCACATGAGCGACGCCGAGGACAGCAGCACGCCCACCGCCGTGGTCACGGACTCGGGGAAGAAGACGAGTTCGACACCCGCGCCCAGGGTGAGGGCGGCGCCGGTGACCCACGGATAGGCGGGGGCGGCGGTCAGGCGGCGTAGTCGCTGGGCGAACTGGGAGGCGGTCGTGCGCATGTCCTCCATGGTGCGGGGCGCACGGGCGGCGCGCGTCACCGCACGGGCGGAGATCCCGGGCGCTTGTCGTACCACGGGTTGAGCCGGAGCTGCGAACCGTCGGTTGACGCCCGCTGAGCTGCGGATTCCTAGCCTCGGTGAGCATGACCTCGATGAGCGTGACGAGCGCGACGACCTCGACTACCTCGATGAGCGCGACGGCGATGGACGTGACCTCCGCGACCTCCGCACCGCACCGCTGGGAACCCCGGGCGTGGGCCGGTTGCGCCGTCGCCGCCGCGGGCCTGGCGGTGCTCACCGACCTGGCGCCGCACCGGATCTGGGGGTGGTGCGCGGCCACCGGGTACGCGGCCGCCGCGCTGGTGGCCCGAAGAGGGGCGCGGGCGCGAGAGGGCGTACCCGAGGGTCGGCTGCTCCCGGCCACGCCCGTCCTCCTGGCCCTGCTGGGATCGGCGGTGCTGCCCCTCCTCGTCCTGGTGGTCCTCGGCAAGGGGCAGCTGGAGGTGGAGGTCGTCGAACGCTCCGGGGACCTGTTGCTGAGCACCGCGAGCCCGTACGTCGAAGTGCCGCGCGCCGTAGCCGAGTTCAACCCCTACCTGCCCGGGATGGCCCTCTTCGGCGCGCTGCCCGGGGACGCCCGCTGGTGGACGGGCGGGGTGTTCGCGGTGACGCTGCTGATGACGGTCCGGGTGGGCGCCGGGGCGAACGGCCGGGTGGGCGCCGGGGCGAGCGGCCGTCCGGGACTCGTGCCGTACGTCCTCGCCTGCCCCCTGGTCGCCCTGTCGCTCGCCGTCGGCGGGGTCGACCTGCCGGTGGCCGGACTGCTCTGCCTCGGCCTCACCCTCGCCGACCGCCGCGGGCCCGGCCTCGCGGGGCTCGCGCTCGGCGCCGCCTGCGCGCTCAAGTGGACGGCCTGGCCCGCGCTTCCGGTGGCGGTCGCCCTGGTCGCCGTACGCGGGGGAGCGCGACCGGCCCTGCGCTGCGCGCTGGTCGCCCTGGTGCCGCCACTGGCGGTGGTGCTGCCCGTGGCCCTGGCCCACCCCGGGAGCTTCTACGCGAACGCCGTCGCCTTCCCCCTCGGCCTGACCGGCACCACCTCGCCCGCGGCCAGCCCGCTGCCCGGGTACCTGCTGGCCACCTGGCTCCCCGGCGGCCGCACCCTCGCCCTCGCCCTGCTGGCCGGGTCGGCGCTGGTGGTCGGGCTCTCCCTGGTCCTGCGGCCACCCGCGACGGGCGCCGCCGCGTCCCGGCGCCTCGCGCTCGGACTCGGCCTGGCGATGTGTCTGATGCCCGCCACCCGCTTCGGCTACCTGGTCTACCCGTTCGTGCTGTGGGCGACGACGCTGCGGCCGGGTGCTGTACCCGTCGCGTACGTACGAGAACTCCCGGGGCCGACCGCGCGCCCTGGCCGCCCCCGCCTCCCCGCACCGAAACCCATCGCGCCCCGCGCATGCCCCCCGGCTCCCGAGAGGACCCCCGCGTGACCCGCCCGACCGATCCCGAGAGGACCCCCGCGTGACCCGCCCGACCGACTTCCCGCCCCGTACCCTCGTCGTCACCAACGACTTCCCGCCCCGGCAGGGCGGCATCGAGACCTTCGTCCGCGAGGTCGCCGACCGTTTCCCGCCCGACCGGGTCGTCGTCCTCACCTCGGCGGAACCCGGGGCCCCGGAGTCGGACGCCGCACTGCCCTACCCTGTGGTCCGCCACACCGCCCGCACCCTGCTCCCCACCCCCGCCGCCACCGCCCTCGCCGTCGCCACCGCGCGGCGCTTCGGCTGCGACCGGGTGTGGTTCGGCGCCGCCGCGCCGCTCGGGCTCATGGCCGGCCGGCTGCGGCGGGAAGCGGACGTCCGTACCGTCGTCGCCACCACGCACGGCCACGAGGTGTGGTGGGCCCGCACGCCCGGGACGCGCGCGCTGCTGCGCAGGATCGGCGCGGGGGCGGACGTCGTCACCTGCCTGGGGGAGGGCACCGCCCGCCCGCTGCGGTCCGCGCTGGCCCCCGGCACGCGTCTCGCCCGGCTCGCCCCCGGCGTGGACGCCGACGCGTTCGGCGCGCGCTCCCTCGGGCCGGAGGCCGCCGGGATCCGCGCCCGGTACGGCCTCGGGGAACGGCCCGTGGTGCTCTGCGCGGCCCGGCTGGTGCCGCGCAAGGGCCAGGACACCCTGATCAGGGCCCTGCCCTGGATCCGCAGGGTGGTTCCGGACGCGGCGCTGCTGCTGGTCGGCGACGGGCCGTACGCGCCGGAGCTGCGGCGGCTCGCGGCGCAGGAGGACGTCCTGGACGCGGTGTTCTTCGCGGGCGGCCACCCGCACGGCCGGATGCCGCCGTTCTACGCCGCCGCCGACGCCTTCGCCATGCCGTGCCGGACGCGCAGGAAGGGCCTGGAGGTCGAAGGGCTCGGGATCGTCTACCTGGAGGCCGCCGCGGCCGGGCTCCCGGTGGTGGCGGGCGACTCGGGCGGCGCGCCGGACACGGTACGGGAGGGCGTGACCGGCCACGTCGTCGACGGCACCTCGGTGGCGGCGGTGGCCGACCGCCTCACGCGGCTGCTGCTCGACCCGGGCCGGGCCCGCGCGATGGGCGCCGCGGGGCGGGCCTGGGTCCGCGAGGCGTGGTCCTGGGAGCACACGTACACGACCCTGGACGGCCTCCTGGCCGGCCGGAGCCGGGCGGGGCACCCCTGAGGCGGCAGGGTTCTCCGCGCCAGGAAGAGTGCCCTGCCTCAGTCGCCTTCCCCTTCCCCTTCTCCTGCCTCGGGCTCCGGCAGCACCTTCCCGTCCTCGTCCATCGGCGGGTGCAACCGGCAGGGCTCGTGGCTGTCCGGGTCCGAGCGGCGCGGCCCCTCGGGGCCGTCCGGGCCCCAGCGCACCAGCCTGCGGGTGCGCGCGACGCGGTACACCGTCCCCTGGAAGTCCAGCTGGTTGACCCGCCCCGCGCGCAACCGGTCGGCGGCCTGCGCGTACGCCGCCAGCCGCACCGCCGCCGCGCGGTCGCCCGCGGTGAACGTCCGGGCGTCGGCGCCCGGGTCGCCCGACACGGGGATCAGGCCGTGCAGCCGCGGCTGCATCCAGGTCAGGGCGAAGTCCAGCGACTTGCGGGCCTCGTGGGCGCTGGGGTGCGGACCGCTGTACGGCTTCCACCCCTCGCCGTCCTGCTCCATCACCGCGAACGTCGCCGGGAGCAGCAGCACGTCGGGGTGCGTGTCCACCGCCGCGCGCGAGTCGTCGAGCACATCGGCGGGGAAGCGCGCCCCGCTGTAGCAGAGGTCGCGCAGCGCCAGCATCTCGGCCGCCTGCGACGGGCGCACCGGGGCGTCCATGTCCAGGACGAGCCCCTGGTCGACGTCACGGGACGTGGTGGAGCGCGCCCAGTCGGGGCGCAGCGGCTCGGGGTCGGTCGGACGGGGCAGCTCGATGCCGAACGCGCCCGTGGCCGCGTACTCCTCGGCCCGTACGACCCTGAACACGCGCCCTTCCACGGTGAGTTCGTCGATCCGCTCCGATTCGAGCCGGGCGACCGCCGCGAGCAGCGCGGCCCGCTCCGCGCGGTCCCGGGCCTCGTCCTTGGCACGGAACCACAGGTGCGAGTTGAGGCTGTCGCGGGCCTCCTGCCCGCAGGCGGCGGTCAGCGGCACCACCACCCGCCACCGGGTCCCGCCCCCGCGCCGCGCGGCCACCCCGAAGACGGGGCCGCGTACCGCCACCGCGTGGGTGCGCGCGGCCGCGTCGAGCGCGTCCGCCTCCACGGCCGCTTCCACCGGCTCCACCGGCAGCCGCACCACCAACGGGCGTGAGGCCTCGGGTCCCGCGTGCTCCTGGTCCATGCGCCCATCCTGACGAGCGCGGCGCCCGCGGCAGGGACCAATCCGTGATTCGCCGTCATTAGGTGTATTGCGCCCCCACGGGGGCGGCGCACCTGGTAGAGAGCCCTTCCGAACGGGGTTGCGGAGGGGCGAACGCCGGTGTGCATGATGGGGTCATGACGATCACGATCCGCGCCGGCGGCCCCGGGGACGCGCCCCTGATCCTCTCCCTGCTCGACAGTGCGGTGGAGTGGCTGGTCTCGCGGGGGCGCACCCGTCAGTGGGGCACCGAGCCGTGGTCGCGGAGCGAGAAGGCCGTGGCCATGGTGCGCAAGTACGCCACCGAGGGCACTCCGTACTTCGCCGAGGTGGACGGCGTCCCGGCGGCCACGCTCACGCTGACCGACGGGCCCGGCGGCTACCTGGCGCCCGCGGACGAGCCCGAGCGCTACGTCCACCTGCTCGCGACCGACCGCCGCTTCAAGGGGCTCGGCGCCGGGTCCGCGCTGCTCGCCCACGCCGCCGAGGAGACCCGGCGGGCGGGCGTGGACCTGTTGCGCGTGGACTGCTACGCGGGCGACGACGGGAAGCTGGTCGGCTACTACGAGCGCAACGGCTTCGACCGCACCGAGTCCTTCACGGTCGGTGAGGACGCGTGGCCGGGCCAGTTGCTCGCGCGGCGCGTGCTGCGCGGGTGACGGCCTCCGGGCCCCGCAGGGCGAGCAGGCCCCCGGCCGACGGCCGGTCGCGGTGGGGAAGGACGACGCACGGTGAGGAAAGAGGAGAAGGCATGAGCGCGCTGCCCGAGGTCACGGGACGCGAGGAGTTCGACGCCCTGGTGGTCAGGACGTCGTACGGGGACGAACAGGCCTGGCGGGACATCACGGAGGCGCTGGCGCAACCCTGGGGCGACGGCCTGTTCGAGGCGTGCGTCCACCTCGTCGACGACCCCGTCTGGTCGGGGGCGACGGCCGACGAGGTGGTCACGGCGCTCTCCGACGACGAGGAGCTGCCGGTGGTCTTCCTCGCCGACCGCGCCAGCATGGACGGCGACCACCACCCGCTGCTCGCGGTCACGACGCTGACCCGGGAGGAGTGCGTGGACGAGGAGGACTACGAACAACTCGTCCGGTTCGGGCGCGAGTTCCGTACCACGCCCGCCGGGGTGCACGACGTCCACGCCAACCTGAGCACCGGCAACATCGGATTCGAGGAGTTCGCGGAGTCCGCAGGCGAGGACCCCGAGGGCATCTACCGGTCCGTCTGAGGCGCGATTGCGCCACCCTGTCGATCACAGATATGTAGTGGCCGGAAAGCGCCGCACCCCGTCCTGGTCGTGCATCGAGCCATGCCCCAGTCGCCGCAAGGGTCGCTCTCGTGCCGGGGGGTGTACGACCGGACACCGTCGCCCAGGGCCGAAGGTCCCCTGAGGGAGCGCCAGAACGCCCTGAAACCAGCCATGTCGGAGCCGACGGCCCCTGTCACCCACGGCGATTTCCACCGCGACAGGGGCCGTTGGTCGTTCCGTTATGGGACTTTGGTCCCCGCGTTACCGCAGGTAGGAGTGTGCATGATCATTCCCGTTCCCGCTCCTCACCGCAGGCTGACAACGATGTCCGGCCAGGGAGGGGCGACTTCCCCACCCACTCCCTGAGGAGAAGGTCTTGTCCCTCCGTCACAAGCTGGTCGGCGCCGCCGCCCTGACCGCTTCCACCGCCCTGCTGCTCGGCGCCGTCACCCCCGGCGCCCAGGCGGCCCAGCCCGCGGCCGACGACTCCGCCGTCGCCTCCTGGCTCCCCGGCAAGGCCGACCAGGCGATGCTGGAGCGCTTCGCGGCCGCGCTGGAGTCCGGTGACACCGCCGGCCTGTCCGGCGACCTGGCGCGCGAAATTGCGGAAGCCAAGGCCAAGTTGGGCTTCATGGGGCGGGTACGGGTCCCGGGCGCCCAGGGCGACATGCTCGACGGGTTCGCCTGGACGCACGGCGGCAACAAGCGCCGGCCCGCCATCGTGATGCCCGCTCCCTGGGCGGACATGGGCTGGACCGCGTACGTCGCCCAGGCCACCAAGTTCGCCCTGGAGGGCTACGACGTCCTCGCGTACGCCCCGCGCGGCTTCGCCAAGTCCGAGGGGATGGTCGAGGTGGCCGGCCCCCTCGACGTCCAGGACGGCTCCAAGGCCCTCGACTTCCTGATCGCCAAGACCGGACGCCAGCCGCAGAAGGTGGGCTTCCTGGGCGACTCGTACGGCTCCGGCATCAGCCAGCTGGTCGCGGCGCACGACACCCGCGTCAACGCCGTCGCGTCGCTGAGCACCTGGGGCGACCTCGGCGAGGCGTTCCTCGAGAACGGCACGATCCACACCGCCTCCGTGCAGGCCCTGCTGGGCGCCGCCAAGAACGCCCGGCTGAGCCCGCGCACCCGGCAGGCCTTCGACGACGTGCTCGCCGGTCGCAACATCCCGGCCACCCTGGAGTGGGCGCGCGAGCGCTCCCCGCGCACCCACGTGGACAAGCTCAACGCCCGTGGCGTGGCGGTCTTCTACGCCCAGGCCTGGCACGAGACCCTGTTCCCCGGCAACCAGGCGACCGAGACGTTCGACAAGCTCACCGGGCCCAAGCGCATCGACATGTCCGTCGGCGACCACTCCAGCCCGGAGATGTCGGGCCTGCTCGGCCTGCCCAACCGGGTCTGGGGCGACGCGCACCAGTGGTTCGCGCACTTCCTCAAGGGCGTCGACAACGGCATCGAGAAGTCCGAGATCTCCAGCAAGGCCATGTGGAAGTCCCGGAAGCCGGAGGAGAAGGCCAAGTTCAAGCAGTTCACGACGGGCGGGATGCGGATGCACCTGCGCGGCAAGAACGGCGGTACGGACGGCGGCCTCGGCCTGCTGCCCGACACCGGCTGGTCCATCGGCTTCAAGACGGGCACGGACACCCCGCTGGCCGTGGCCAAGGGCATCATCGTCGGCGGCTACGACGAGATGGCCGGCAAGCCCATGACCTATCCGACCGGTGAGGTCAACCGCGCCGACGCGGGCGTGTGGACCAGCGGCCCGATGCTGCTGAAGACCCGGCTGCGGGGCACCCCGCGCCTGCACCTGACGTACACGCCGAAGACCGACGACTCCTCGTTCGTCGCCCACCTGCTCGACGTCGCCCCCGACGGCACGGCGAAGATGATCACGCACGCCCCGTTCACGCACCGGGGTGAGGCGGGCAAGCCGGTGAAGGCCAATGTGAAGCTCCAGTTCACGGGCTACGACGTGCCCAAGGGGCACCGCGTGATGCTGGCGATCGACACCAAGGACCAGTTCTACACCGACGCCAACGGTGAGGGCGGCGGCATCGAGGTCAGCTCGCCGCGCGGCGACGGCTCGTTCCTGGACCTGCCGCTGGGCTGATCCGTGGAGCCGCCGGCCCGACAGCACCGGCGGCGTGCCGAACGCGTCCGTGGGGCGCGCCCGATGGTAGCGGGCGCGCCCCACGGGGCGTTCCCATCATGGCACCGCCGGTCCCGGTCGTAGCGTCCACCCAGTTGACCACCCTGGGGGGACGGGCATAGGTTCGCGCCATGGGACGCACAGGAGAGACGACGACCGAAGCGGCGAACGGCGTACGGGAGCGGGAGTCGCCCGGTGACGGCGTCGAGGTGGGTGTCTTCCAGGGCAACTGGCTGGTCCGGATGTGGTGGCCGGAGGGCGCGATCGCGGGCGGCCCCCAGCGGCTCACCGTCACGGCCGTCGAGGACGCGCCACCGGGAGAGGTCCGGCGAGGCATCTCCTCGACCGTCCTGCGCCGCCTGGACATCGCGGGCGCGGTCCGGCGCGCCCAGGCGCTCGCCCCGCAGGCCCCGCCGTGGCGGATCGCCTCCGAACGCCTGGAGGACCTCGCCACCCGCACCGGCGACGTCCTCGCGGCCGAGGGCGTCTCCGACCGCTACCTCGCGCGGCTGTGCGGGCTGTACGACGACCTCGCCCGCCGGGGCGTCCGCGCGCCCGTGCCCTGGCTCGCCGAACGGATCGGCCGCAGCCCGCAGACGGTCCGCGACCACCTCAAGGCCGCCCGCCGCGACGGCCTCATGACGGCGCTCACCGGTAAGTCCGGGGGCGAACTCACCGACCGCGCAAGGGTCTTGCTCGCCTCGGACCCGGACTTCCCCGGCCCGTGAGTGTGTGGCCCGGCGCCGGTGACCACGGGCCGGTACAGGTCCTACGGGCCGGTACGGGCCCTCAAGGGCAGACAGGGTCCTACGGGGCCGACAGGTCCTATGGGGCGAACAGGTCCTCGGCGGTGGGCAGGACCACCCGGATCGTCACCCCGCCGTCGGCGTTCGCCGTCGCCGTGATGGTCCCGTGGTGCGCGCGCACGATGCCCTCGGCGATGGCCAGGCCCAGGCCGTGGCCGCTGCGGTCGCTGTGCACCCGTGAGGCGCGCCGGTAGAACGGCTCGAACATGCGGTCCACGTGCTCGGCCTCCAACCGGGCCCCGGAGTTCGACACTTCGAGGGTCGTGCCGTCCGAGGCGAAGGCTGCGACGCGCACCCAGCCGTCCGTCACGTTGTACGTCAGCGCGTTGTCGAGCAGGTTGCGCAGCAACTGGCCCAGCAGGACCGGGTTTCCGGTCACCAGCAGGTCCCCGTCGAGGTCGGACTCCAGGCGCAGCCCGCGCGCCCGCGCGGTGGCGGCGGACTCCCGGCAGGCCCGTCCGGCGAGCTCCGTCAGGTCGACGGTCCCGAACTCGGGCCTGGAGTGCTCGGCGCCCGCGAGCTGGAGCAGCCCGTGCACGATGTCGATGCTGCGGTCGTTCGTCGCCTGGAGCTTCGGCAGGAGCCGGGCGAACTCGCGCCCCTCGGGGTCCTGCGCGGCGATCTGCAGTGCCGTGCGCGTGGTCGCGAGCGGGGTGAGCAGCTCGTGGGAGGCGTTCGCCGCGAACCGCTGGTGCGCCTCGAAGGAGCGCTCCAGGCGGGCCAGCGTGTCGTCGAAGGTGTCGGCAAGCTGCTTCAGCTCGTCGTCCGGGCCCTCGGCGTTGATGCGGTACGCCAGGTCCCCCTCGCCCGCGCGGGAGGCGGCCCGGTTGATGGTGTGCAGCGGTGCGAGCAGCCGCCGCGACCAGTACCAGCCGCCGAGCAGGCCGAGCCCCGCGGCGATCGCCGAGCCGCCCACCGACACCATCAGCACGGTGGACCAGACGTCCTCCTTGGTCCGGACGACCGCCGTGCGCGCGTAGCGCTCGCCCTGCCGCGGGTCCAGGTCCGTGCCCGGGGGGACGTGCTCGCGAGGCAGTCCGGGAACCGCCTGCGGTGTGACGGACGACAGTGGGACGGACAGGTCGTACGTGGGCAGGTACCGCACGCCGAGGTACACGGCCGTTACCATCAGCACCCCGGTGACGAGCAGCACCACCGCGAACCCCGCGACCAGCCGGGTGTGGATGCTCAGTCTGCGGGGGTGCCTCACGGCTGTTCGGCCAGGTAGTAGCCGGCGCTCACGGCGGTGTGCAGCAGCGCCGGCTCCCCGAGCTTCTTGCGCAGGGTGTGGATCACCAGGCGCACCGCGTTGGTGAACGGGTCGGCCGCCTCGTCCCACGCCTTCTCCAGCAGTTCCTCCGAGCTGATGACCCCGCCGTCCGCGCGGATCAGCAGCTCGAGGACGGCCAGCTCCTTCGGGGTGAGCCTGACCTCGCGGCCCGCGCGCTCCACCCGGCGCCGGTGCGTGTCGAAGGTCAGGTCGGCGTACCGCAGCATCGGCGCGTGGGCCGGGGTCGTACGCCGGTACAGGGCGCGCAGCCGGGCCACCAGCTCGGGGAAGTCGAAGGGCTTGGGGAGGTAGTCGTCCGCGCCCAGGCCGAGCCCCGTCACCTTGTCGCCGAGCCGCCCGGCGGCGGTCAGCATCAGGATCCGTACGTCCGGGCAGTCGGCGACCAGCCGACGGCACACCTCGTCGCCGTGCACCTCGGGGAGGTCGCGGTCCAGGACGACGATGTCGTAGTCGTTGACGGCGGCCTTCTCCAGGGCCACCGCCCCGTCGTGGGCCACGTCGACGGAGATGCCCTCGCGGCGCAGCCCCATCTCGATGACCTCGGCCATGAATTCCTCGTCCTCGACGATCAGTACGCGCATTGCCGTCCATGTGTTCCGCGGGAATACCGAGCCCCCCTCGTCCCATCTGTACCAGAGGTCGCATTTGAACGGTGTTTGGTCCTCGTCGGACCGTGCGGGGCAGTGGAGGCGGGCCGCCCCCGGGCGGGTCCCCGCGCGCCGCGTCGGCGCACGGGGACCCGTACATCCCGTGGCGGGCCGCTACGAGACGGTGATCAGCGCGTCCTTGCGCGCAACGGCCGGGCCGTCGTCGAACAGGCCCTCGGGCACGCAGATGCCGCCGCAGTCCGCCCCGCCCTTCTTCGGGTCGCAGCTGTCGCGCGGGTCGTCGACGCACACGAACCCTTCGGGGCAGGGCAGCCCGGCGAAGCCGCCGCAGCCGGGGCAGTCACCCGGCTGCGGGACGGCGGAGGCGACCGGGGCCGCGAAGGCCACCGGGGCGGCGGAGAGGGTGGCGGCGCCCAGGACGGCGGCGACGAGTACGGCACGGAGCTTGCGCATGAACCGGGATCCTTTCGGGAGCGCCGGCGGGAGGCCGGCGCGGGGGAGGGCCCGCCCGGCGACTGGTGTCCCGGTGGCGGGCGCGGTCATGCGATGTGTTGACCCGACTTGGCCTGGACACGCCATGCGGAGGGGCTGTGCCCCGCATGGCGCAGCACTGCGGGGCGACAATCACACGAATGGGCGGGTGAGGTACGGGAGGGAGCGGCCCGGAGCGTGACCATGGCGGCCCCCAGGGGTTGAGCAGGCGACCGTCGCGTCGCCGTGGACGCGACCCGGCCCACCCGGGCCACCCGACCTACGGAGAACCCCATGCGCATCCGCACCGCCACCGGCGCAGCGGCCCTGGCCCTGACCGCCACCGTCGCCTGGGCCGCACCGGCCCTGGCCGCCTGCCCCGAGCCGGGTACCGGCACGGTCGTCCTGTCGAACGAGGCGTACGAGACCTACGTGCGCGCGGACGACGACGAGCAGCTGCTGATCATGACGAACCCCGCGTACCGCGAGGCGTGGCTGAACTGCCTGCGCTCCACGGAGCCCAGCCACGTCGAGCCGAACGCGTGGGGCCCGGGGTACGTGTGCATTCCGGACGGTGCGGTGCAGTAGGGCCCGCGCGGCGCGGCAGGGCGGAGGCCCGGCGCCCCGGTCCGGGGCCGGAAGCGGTTTGGACCGGGGCGTTTGCTTGAATGCGCGCATGATCGATCTGGCGCTCTTCGCGCTCCTCGGGCTGTTCTTCGCGATGCTGTTCGGAGCGCGGGCGAAGCGTCGTGCCGCCGCGGCGGCCCAGGGCGAGGGGCTCGCCGTCTCCTGCTTCCTCAAGCACCCCGCGAGGCCGAACCGCTGGTTGTGGGGCCGCCTCGACGTCACCCCCGGGACCACGACCTGGACGGCGCACACGAAGGCCGGGGCGGGCCTCGCGCTGCCGGAGGGTCTGCGGAAGGTCGGGGAACGCCGTCCGACGCTCCGGGAAGCGATCAAGTTCAACCCGCGCTGCCGCGTCCTGGAATGCGCGTCGGGCGAGGGCGAACTGCTGCTCGCGGTGATGCCGGAGGACGCGGAGCACGTGCGCGAGGCGCTGCGCAGGGACTGGACGCGCTGACGGGCCCGCCGCACCCCGCGCGGTGCCCCTGTCAGGGCTGCGCGGAACGCGAGGAAGTCGTGTGAGGGCGGGCCCTGGTGCCTATACCGCCCACCAGCAGTACAGCCTGTCGCCCGAGCCCGTCGCCCGGCTGGCGAGGCCCGACAGCAGCGTCACTGTCTCGGCCGCCGTCTCCGGCGTGACCCCGGCCGCGCGGAGTTCGTCCGTCAGCGCCCACGGGGCCGCGGCCGCGCGGAGCGCCGCCGGGTCGGCCTGCGCCAGCGCCCGCTGCAGGCTGTCCGACACCGCGATCACGAACGCCCCTTCGTCCTCCGGCGAGGAGACCAGCTCGCCGCTGCGCGGGCGGGTCGCCGCCTCCGCGTACGAGCAACCCGTCAGGACCGCCTCCAGCTGTGCGAGGACCACGACGGGGTCGACGCCCTTCAGCGGCACCACGTCGAGGACCGACGGGTCCGGACCGCCGGGCTCGTCGAGGACCAGCAGCGCGGTGGCGTCGTCCCGGGCCGAGAAGTAGTCGCACATCGTCATGGACCGGATCCTCGCACCCGCCACTGACAACGGCCCGTCAGGCGCTCACGGTCGAGCGGCGCCCCGGCTCCCGTACCAGCCCCGCCGCCGTGCGCCAGGCGTCGGTCACCGCCGCGCGAGCCTGGGCCGTGCGCGCCGTGACGTCGCCGGTCAGCTCCACCGGCGCGCCCACGTGCACGTGCAGCGCGGGGCGGCGCAGCGGCGCGGTGACCACTCCCGCCAGCTGCTTGGCGGTGCTCCCGGACGAGAGCCGGCGCGAGCCCGCCTGGCCGACCGGCACGACGAGCGCGCCCGTGCGCTCGGTGAGCCGGGCCAGTCCGCTCCGGAACGGGCCGGGGGCCGACTCCGCCGCGTCCGTGCGCGCGGGCAGGCACCCCTCCGCGTACATCAGCAGCACCCGCCCCCGCGCGAGCGCGTCGCAGGCCGCGTCGAGCGCGGCCGAGGCGCGGCTGGTGCCACGGGCGACCGGGACGTACCCCTCCCGCGTGAGCGCGCGGCCGAGCAGCGGCACGCGCCACAGGCCCGAGGTCGCCATGACGACCGGACGGACCCCGAGCCGGTGCAGTGCGGCGAGCACCACGGCCGGATCGGTGAGCGAGGTGTGGTTGGCGACCAGGACCGTGCCCGGCCCTCCTGCGGGCGCGGCCGTCCCCGTGACGGACAGCCTGCCGAACACGGGGAGCAGCGACGCGGCGGTACGGCTGAGCAAGACGGCCTCCGGGCCTCGGGACGCGGTGTGTGGCCACCATCGTCCGGCCGCTGCCGGCGCCCCGTCGTGAGCGATCGTGCTCATCCCGGCGGGCCGTTGCACCCAGGTACGCGTGCGCGTGCGTACTCCGAGAACAGGTACGCGTGCGTACTCCCGACGCCGGGCTCCAGGCTCCAGGCTCCGGGAAATACATTGACAGTGAGCTGTCGAATTGACAGGATGCTGCCATAAGGCAACAGGCCAGCAGCGACGTGGAGGACCCATGACCCGCACCGTGCACCTCGCCGTCTACGACACCCTCGCCGACTGGGAGACCGGACACGCCACCGCCTGGCTGGCCCGCACCGGCCACGAAGTGCGCACCGTCGGCCTCTCCACGGACCCGGTGCGCAGCATCGGCGGCCTCCGCATCACCCCCGACCTCGCGCTCGGCGACCTGCGGCCCGAGGACAGCGCCCTGCTCCTGCTGCCCGGCGCCGACCTCTGGGACGCGGGCGACGACCTGGCCGCCTTCGCCAAGGCCGCCCGGTCCTTCCTGGACGCGGGCACCCCCGTCGCCGCCATCTGCGGAGCCACCGCGGGCCTCGCCCGCGAGGGGCTCCTCGACGACCGCGCCCACACCAGCGCCGCGCCCGAGTACCTCGCCGCGACCGGCTACCGGGGTGCCGCCCACTACGCGGACGCCGACGCCGTCACCGCGGGCGACCTCATCACCGCGGGGCCGACCGAGCCGGTCGCCTTCGCCCGCGAAGTCCTCGGGAGGCTCGGCGCGTTCGAGGGCGCCGCGCTCGACGCCTGGTACCGGCTCTTCCACCACTCCGACCCGGCCGCGTACGCGGAGCTCAACGCGTGAGCCGGGCCGCACAGGACGCCCTGTCGAGCACCGCGCTGTCGGTCTTCCGGCTCAACGGCCAGTTCCTCGCCGTCTCCGAGGAACTGGCCGCGCCCGCCGGCCTCACCGCCGCCTGGTGGCAGGTGCTGGGCGCCGTCCTCCCCGAACCGCTGCCGGTCGCCGGGATCGCCCGGGCCATGGGCATCACCCGCCAGAGCGTCCAGCGCATCGCCGACCTCCTGGTCCAGCAGGGCCTCGCCGCGTACGCCCCCAACCCGGCCCACCGCCGCGCCAAGCTCTTGTGCCCCACCGCCGAGGGCCGCGCCTCGATCAGCGGCATCGAGCCGGGCCACGCGGACCTCGCGGCACGGCTGCTGCGCGAACTGGGCGGCCAGGACGCGTTCGACGAGACGGTACGGGTGCTGGGACGGCTGAGCGCGGCACTGGACGCGGTCACGGCCGAGGGGGAGACGGGAGCCCGGCACGCGGACGCGTCTGGTGAGCGGTAGCCGGAGCGACAGGGCACCCAGGAAAAACCGGTACGCCCCCACCCCGTCCACCTGCGAAAATACCCACATGTACGCCTACGAGACCGTGCCCGCCCCGGACCGTCCGTCGGGCGGCGGTCCGGTCATCCTCGGCATCGACGACCTCCGCCCCCTGCCCAGGGCCACCCGCCTCGCCCGCACCAGCGCCGAGGGTGTCGCGCTCCTCCAGGAGCACCGGGACACGTACGTCGACGAGCTGTGGCTCGACCACGACCTCGGCGGCGAGGACAGCATCATGCCCGTGGTGACCCTCCTGGAGGAGGCGGCCTTCCAGGGGCGGCCGTACCGGATCGGCACCGTGTTCGTGCACAGCGCCAACCCCAGTGGTGCCGAGACGATGGTCCGCTCGCTCGCCCGTTGGAACTACCGGGTCCGGCGGGCGAGCGCCTGACGGGTGCCGGGCTACTCGTCGTCCTGCTCCTGCTTCTTGCGGCGGCGCTTCCTCGGCTCCGGATCCGGGGTCGGCGTCCTCGGCGTGGTGCGCATCATCACCGTGTAGTTGCGGTGCTCGAAGAGCTTGTCGATGGCCGGGTTGCTGGAGGAACCGACGCCGCAGCACGCGTAGTGGACCGTGAGCGGCGGGTCGTCCTCGGCCCGGTCCTCCTGTTCCGCGGCCAGCTCGGCCACCTTCTGCTGGAGCGTCCCCATGTCGACCGAGGTCGCGCCCTCCGCCAGGTGCTTGGCGTCCAGGGGCATCAGCTTGTAGTTGATGACCTCTTCGCCCGCGCCGAACGTCTTCGGGTAGTCGGCCGGCATGTCCCTGCGCTTGTTGTTCGGGCCCACCATCTCCAGCTCGTCCGAGCCCGGAGGGTTGCCCGACTCCACGAGCTTGGCGACCTCGTTCTCCAGCCAGGCGCCGGGCGGTGCGTACACGATGAGCTCGATGCCGTCCGGCACGGTGAAGGTGGCCTTCAGCTCACGGCTGCGGGTGCCGGGGAACTTCGGCAGGCGCTGGGGGTCGCCGAACCGCCCGTGCCCGCTGAGCACCCGGGTGTTGGGATCCTGCGCCTGCTCCTCCGCGTCCTCCTCGACGTCCTGGGTGGGAGTGCCCGGCATGCGCTGGACGGGGAGCGGCGCCTGGTGGGCGACCATGCGGCTGACCACGTCGTTGCCCACGCTCCCCTGCATCGCGAGCAGGGGGGCGGCGACGGGCGAGGGGGAGCGGCGGGTGCCGCCCGCGCGGGCGTCCTCCAGCAGCTCCTCGTTCTTCTGCTTGCGCATGCGGACTCTCCTCGCCCCCGGACGATCTTGGAACTGTGTCACTGCGTACTTCGTCACTGCGTACTGCCCCGAACGGGCAAGGCTAGGGCGGCCGTCGGCGCCCGGGCAGGGCGGCGGGGGCACGTTCGGGGGAAGCCGTGGTGTCCCCGGGGTCCACGGCCGGAGCCGGGACCGGCTGTGGCACAGTCATGCCCATGATGACCCCGTACGCCCGGCCCGCCGCACCCGCCCGGAGGCACCGCCGCTCCCTCGCCGTCGCCGCGCTCCTGATGGGCGCCGCGCTCGGCGCGACGGCGTGCGGCACGGTACGCGCGGACGGCCAGGGCGCCGGGTCCGGTGCCGGTCGCGCGGACGCGGGAGGCGCCGGGGTCGGGGGAGTCGCGACCGGGACGCCGTCGCCGCGTACGACCACCGCCGCGCCCGCGTCGCCGTACGCCGAACCGGGCGCGGGCGACGGCGCGCCCCACTACCAGGAGAACAACGGCTTCCGCCGTCCCCGCGCGATGTCCGCCGCGAGCGAGGAGCAGGCGCGGGCCGAGGCCCGGCGCGTCGAACCGGTCCTCAAGAAGCTCTGGCAGCGCAAGGAGTGGGACGCGGCCGGTGTGCGCACGGCCCTGCTCGGGCTGGGGTACCAGGAGCGGCGCACCGGCCCCGGGGGAAAGGTGCTGGGCGGCAAGCTGGTCGTGGAGCCGATGGCCCCGCGCTTCGAGACGGACCACTACGTGACCCCGCCCGGCGCCCGCGTCGGCCTCTACGTGCGCCCCGACGCCTGCGTCACCGCGTTCGTGCAGCCCACCAACTACCAGGTGAGCGTCAACGGCCCCTACCTGGAGACGGGCTGCTTCGAGCCGCCGACGGGTCACTGACCGCCCGCGCTCCGGATCGCGGCCGGGACCCGCGGCGGGGAGAGGCCGCGGGCCCCGGCGGCGACGAGGTCAGCCCTCGTCGCCCCCGTCGTCGTCCTCGTCCCCCTCGAAGAAGTCGCCCACCTCGTCGACGACTTCCGCGGCGACCATGCCCCCGACGACGCCGACCGCGAGCCCCGCGGCACCGGCGGCGACCGCCGTGCCCAGGCCGGGGCCCGCGTGGTGACCGCCTCCGTGGTGACCGTGGTCGTCCTTGTGGGGATGGCCGCCGTGATCGCCGTACCCGCCGTGGCCGCCCTGGCCTCCCTGGGCGAAGAGCGCGCCCCCGTGGGTGTCGTGCCCGCCGTGTCCCGTCGGGGTCCCGTACGCGGCCCGGTCTTCGACCAACTGCCGCATCCAGCCGTCCACCTCGGCGTTCCAGTCCACCTGTGCGACCTCGTCGTGGCTCACGGTGAAGCGGGCCAGCGCGTCCTGGCCGCCGGAGAAGAACCCGCTGCGCTTGTCGGCCTCGATCACCACGTCGAGTCCCGCGGGACCGGCCAGGAAGGTCACCTCGACCTCGTTCACCCGCCCCGCGTACCGCGGCGCTGGGGTCAGCTCCACCTCCTGGTAGAAGGGGAGTTGCTGCCCCGTCCCGCTGATGCGCCCCAGCTCCAGGTCGGCCGACCGGAACCCGAAGCCCAGCTGGCCCAGCGCTTCGAGTACCGCCTCCTGCGCGGGCAGCGGACGCACGGCCAGCGGGTCGAGGTCGCCCTTGTCCCTGGCCCCGGCGACGCCCAGTTCGGTGCGCACGCCGAGCGTGATGCCCAGGCCCTGTCCGTGCAGCTCGGTGATCGGGGTCTCCCACGGCAGCGGGAAGGAGAACGGCACGCTGTGCCGCTCCTCCTGGGCCAGCCGGAAGCCCCCGCCGACGGTGTGCCGGTGGAAGACGACGAAGCCCTCGGACTCGCCGTCCTCGTGCTCGGCCTCCACCCGGGCGACCAGTTCCAGCGTGAGGTGCTCCACGGTGAAGTCGGCCTTGCCGCCGTGGAGGTGCACCTGGCCGCTCAGCGTCCCGCCCGGGACGGCCGGCCCGGGGTCGAGCACGGTGTCCACGGAAGGGCCGCCAACGCCGAGCGAGCCGAGCAGTCGTTTGAACACCATCTGGCGTCCACTCCTTCATCTGGCATGCGGGGTTCATCTGACGCGTGGTTCATCTGACGTGTGGGCTTGAGCACTTCGGGCGCCCACACCTTCTCTGAATCTACAGGCGTGTAGAAGCATAGGGCCGAAAGGCCCGCCCCCGTGTCAGCCGGGGCCGGTCGTGGCGTCGCGGCTCGAACAGCGGGACGGTCTTCGTCGAAGGGGGCGACCACCAGTGGTGACGGGATACGAGGAGGGCCTGGACGGCACGTCCCGCGCGGCGCTCGAGGAAGCCGCGGCCGTCTTCGGACTGCTGGGCTCGCCGGTACGGCTGCGCATCCTCCAGGTCCTGGCGCGCGGTGAGAGCAGCGTCGCGCACATCGCCGAGCGCGTGGGCGGGGCGATGTCGACGGTCAGTCAGCACCTGTCGGCCCTGCGGCTCTCGGGGCTGGTGGGCGCCCGCCGCGAGGGCAGGCGCCAGGTGTACTTCCTGGAGGATCCGGGCGTGGTCGAGGTGGTGCAGGTGATGGTCGGACAGCTGGCCCTGCGGGCCGAGTTGCGCCCGGACCTGGCCCGGGGCCCGGGGCGCGGGGACGCATGAGAAGGGGTGCTCCGGAAGCGGCGTGACGGCGGGTGCTCCGGAATACGCGTGACGGCGGGTGCCTCCGGGAGGGCCGGGGGCACCCGCCGTGCGGTGCGAGGGGCCGTCGATTCGAGTGGGGCGTCCTTTCGAGGGTGGCCCGAGGCGGCGCGGTCAGCCCTTGCAGACGCCCCGCTCGTAGTCGTACGTCGCCGTCGCGCGCGAGTACGTCCACTGGGGTGCCAGCAGGCCGTCCTTCAACTGGGCCGCGGCGGCCGGGCTCTCCACCACGTAGCCGAAGTCCTGGAGCCACGACGGGTAGAGGTTCTTGGAGCCGATGTAGAACGCCGAGTCGTCGACCGAGACCAGCTTGTGGTGCTGTGCGTAGGGGTGCCCGTCGGCCCACTTCGGGCTGTCCGAGCTCCGGAAGGTGGCCAGTTGGAGGTTCGAGCACATCGCGGCGCGGGCCCCCGGCCCGTCACCGGTGAGCCGCGCCAGACGGGCGCGCAGGGTGTCGCTGATCTCGTCGAGCGACTTGATCTGCGAGTAGCCGCCGCTGCCGACCGCGCCGCGGTTGGCGGGGTCGCTCACCACGATGCGCACCTTCACGCCCGCGGCGAGCTTCGCCGCCAGGGTGTCGTACAGCCGGATGTCGTAGCGCGGGAGCGGCGGGCAGGTCGCGTTGAGGTCCTGCTGCGAGATCTCGACGTGGTCGCGGGCGCTCGCGACGAGGGCGCGCAGGGCGCTCTCCTCGGGGTTGACGGTGTCGTAGTCGCGGTCGGCGTTGGTGTTGTCGTGCAGACCGACGACGCACTTGGTGTCGGGGGCGGTGGGGAGCACGGGCCGGTACGGGGACGCGGGGTCGCTCGTGCGGATGCCGACGCCGAGCCCGCCGACGGCGATGACGGGGACGTCTCCCACGGCCCCGGCGGTGCCCGTCGCCCCGGTGTCCGCGCCGCCGCCGGCCAGGGACGGCAGACAGGTGGCGCCCTTGGACGCGGCGAACCAGACGCTGGCGATGTTCGCCTTGTTCTCGCAGGTCCAGGACCACAGGACGTCCAGGTACTTGCCCGCGGAACGGGCCGCGGGACCGGTCAGCGCCAGGTCGACGTCGGTCACCGGGTGCGCGGTGTCGAGGTAGTCGCCCTTCCAGCTGTTGATCCCGCCGGTGACGACCGAGGCGTTGTCGACGACGAGCAGCTTGGAGTGGTTCCAGGAGAAGGCGGTCTTGGACGTCGTCATCGAGGCCACGTTCAGCTCGACGCTGCCCGCCGCCCCGCCGAGCCGCGCCACCAGGTCGTCGCGGTACTTCGAGGGGAGCACGTTGAGGTGGTAGACCGGCGCCGCGCCGACCATGACCCGGACCTTGAGCTTGTTGCCCTTGGCTACCGAGGCCTTGAGGCCCGCCGCGATCGCTTCCTGGAAGGCGCCGTCGGGGAACGGCGCGAGGGTCGAGATGTCGACGCTGTGCGTCGCCCGGGCGATGTTCTCGGTCACCTTGGCGAGCAGCCGCCGGGTGCCCGGGCGGTCGCCGCACGTGTCGTCGCCCCAGCACCCGGGCGTCTGGAGGAGCCAGTCCGAGGGGTCGTCGGCGGAGGAGTCGAGCCGGTTGCCCGAGGTCCGCTCCCAGACGCTGCCTTCGAGCCCGGGGGAGACCCCGCGCAGGGACCGCTCGACGGCGTCGAGGTGGGGGGTGGAGGTGGCGGGGGAGCCCGGAGTGGTGGGGGAGTCCGCGGTGGCGGGCGCCGCGACGAGGGCGGTGAGGACGGCCGAGCAGGCGACCGCGCGGCTGCCGAGGCGTATCGCGGTGCGTCGGGCTCGGGGGTGTGGGGGGTGGTTCCGGTGGGTCACGTTCACTTCGCATTCCGATAGGCGCCGAGGGGCGCGCCTTCAAGATCAACTTCGCGAGACTAGCAACCCCTTACGGATGCTTTGTACCTCGCTGGGAAGAATTGGCCGAGAAGGAGCGGTAGTTCGGGCGTGCGGCGCCCGCTGTCCGTGGCTCCGGCCCCCGGTTGTCCGGCGGGCGGCGCGGACCCTCCGTCACGCGTCGCGCAGACCCCGCAGGAGCAGGGCGACCAGGCGGCGCGGGTCGTAACGCTCGTCGTCGTCCCGGCCGATGCACAGGTTGCCGATGCCGCGGAGCAGTTCGTACGGGCGCGTGCCCGGCCGGATCTCGCCCGCGGCCGTCGCCGCGTCCAGGAGTTCCTCGACCACCGGCAGCAGGTGGTCCAGGAAGTACGTGTGGAGCGTGGCGAACCGCGTGTCGTCGGACTGGAGGGCCTCGGCCAGGCCGTGCTTGGTGACGAGGAGGTCCACGAAACCGTCGGTCCACGCGCGCAGTGCGTCGAAGGGCGAGCCGGACCGGGCGAGGAGGTCGGGGCCCGCCTGGGCGCACTCCTCCACCTGGTGCCGGAAGACGGCGGCGACGAGCTCGGCGCGGGTGGGGAAGTGCCGGTAGATGGTGCCCATGCCGACCCCGGCCCGGGCGGCGATCTCACGGATCGGGGCGTCGACGCCGGAGCTCACGAACACCTCCGCCGCCGCGTCGAGCAGCTTCTGCTGGTTGCGCACCGCGTCGGCGCGCTTGCCCGCGGGGGCGGGCGGGCGCGCCGCGTCTCCGGGGCGGCTGGCAGGGGGCACGGGGTCTCCTCGCGTTCGTGGCGCCCCACTCGCGCGGTCCGTGTGGGCGGTCGCGGTCGGGTGCGCCCGGGTGGTGATCCGGGGCGGTGGTTCACGGCGGTGATGCGGGGTCCGACGGGGCCCCTTGCTAAGCGGAACGCTGTTCCGTATCGTAATCGGAGCGACGTTCCGCTTCAGCTTAACGCCTGGGCCGACGCGCGCCCACGCCTCCCGACCTCCAGGAAGAGGCCCCTCATGAACACTTCCGCCCCCGACGTCCTGGGCAGTCCCGTACCCGTCCTCTCGTACGGTCCCGTCGTGCTGTCCGTCCCCGGACGCCCCGTCGACCTCCAGGTCCGCGTCACCGCGCCCGCCGAAGGCACCGGACTGCCGGTGATCCTCCTCTCCCACGGGCACGGCAGCTCCCACCACCTCTCCTCGCTCCACGGCTACGCCCCGCTCGCCGAGCGGTGGGCCCGCCTCGGGTTCGTCGTCGTCCAGCCCACCCACCTCAGCTCCGCGACACTGAGCGGCACCGTCGCGGACGAGCCCGGCGCGCCCCTCTTCTGGCGCTCCCGCGCCCAGGACATGTCGTACGTCCTGGACCGCCTCGACACCATCGAGCGGACGGTCCCGCTGCTCGCCGGACGGGTGGACCGCGAGCACGTCGCCGTCGCCGGACACTCCCTGGGCGGCTTCACGGCCGCACTGCTCCTCGGCGCGCGCGCCACCGAGACCGGGGCCGGAGCGGCGCCCGACCTGCGCGACCCCCGCATCACCCAGGGCGTGCTGCTCGCCGCCCCCGGGCGGGGCGGCGACGTGCTGAACGGCTGGATGGCCGACCGGGTCCCCTTCCTGCACACCGTCGACTTCTCGGGGATGACCACACCCGCGCTGGTCGTCGCGGGGGACAAGGACGACTCCCGGCACTTCACCGACGTCGGCCCCGACTGGCACGCCGACCCCTACCGCCTCGCACCCGGCCCCAAGACACTGCTCACGCTCTTCGAGGCCGAACACGGACTCGGCGGCATCGCGGGCCACGACGCCGAGGAGACCACCGACGAGAACCCCGCCCGGGTCGCCGCGCTGGCCCGGCTCACCGCCGCCTACCTGCGCACCGCCTTCGGCATCGACGACGAGGCCTGGCCCGCCGCCCGGGCGGAACTGGCCACCGGGACACACGCCTTCGGCACCGTCGAGACCAAGCCCGCCGAGCCGGGGGTCCGCCCGAGCGCCTGACCTCCCGAGCCCTCGGCCGCACCGCCGCACCGACGGCGACGGGGCCTCCCGCACGTACCGGGAGGCCCCGCCCCGCGACCACCCCGTCGGGGCGGTCACCTCACACCTCGTACCTCGCCCCCCCGGATCAGAAGCGCCCGTTCGCGGCCGAGAGCCCCGGCGGCGTCGGCAGCGGGAGCCGCAGCTGGTTCTTGGCCGTCGACGCCGGCGTACGGCACGTCAGGTCCTTCGACGGCAGCTTGCCCGTGGTCAGGTACGCCGTGGCCGTCTTGTCGGCGCACGACTTCGAGCCGTAGATCCCGTGGCCCTCGCCGTCGAGCACGGTCACCATCCTGGCGCCCTTCATGGTCCTGCGCAGTCCCTGCCCGCTGACCAGGGGCGTCTGCGAGTCCCACTGGTTCTGCAGGATCAGGGCACCGACCTTGTTGTCCACCTTCGTCGCCGGCTCCGCGCCGTTCTTCCAGAACGCGCACGGCATGATGTTCGACACGAAGTCCCCGTACAGCGGGTACCGCGCCTTGTCCCGGACCGAGTCCTTGCGGTACTGCTCCGGGTCGCGCGGCCAGGCCCGGGTGTCCGCGCAGACGACCGCCCAGAAGGCCGCGTCCGAGTTGTCCTGCGGGACGGCCGCGGCCGAGGCGGCACTCCTGGCGAAGGACGGCGCCGCCGGACTCTGCGCCGAACGCCCTTCCCGGCGCACCGACTTGCCCTCGGCGGCCTTCTTCAGGTCCGCCACCGCCTGCGCCGCGTAGTCCGCGTCGAAGAACATCGCGCGCTGCGCCCGGATGTCGTCGCCGCGCAGGGGTACCCCGTCGACCACGATCGGCTTCCGGTCGGCCCTGGCCACCAGGTCCCAGAAGGTCCTGGAGACCTTCGCCGGGGTGTCGCCCAGGCGGTACTGCGCGTGGTGCAGGGCCGTCCACTCGGTCCAGCGCTTGAACGCGGGCTCGGCGCCCTCCGCCCACACCTGGATCATGCCGCGCCAGATCCGCCCCGGGTCGACGGCGCTGTCCAGGACGAACCGGTCCGTGCGCTGCGGGAACATCTGCGTGTACACGGCGCCCAGGTACGTACCGTACGAGTAGCCGAGGTACGAGATCTTCTTCTCACCGAGCACGGCACGGATGACGTCCATGTCGCGCGCGGTGTTGCGGGTCGTCATGTGGGGCAGCACGGCCCCGGCCTTGGCCTGGCACTTGCTCGCCACCGTCCGCGCCCACTTCACGTCCTTGGCGAACGTCGCGGGCTTGTACGGGTGCTCCCAGTTCCGGTCGGTGTCGTTGAGCCCGCAGCTGACCGGCGAGCTCACCCCCACGCCGCGCGGGTCGAAGCCGATCAGGTCGTACTGCCGCTTCACCGCCGTCGGCAGCTCGCTCGCCAGGTACAGCGGCATGTCGAGCCCCGGGCCCCCGGGGCCGCCGGGGTTGATGAGCAGCGCACCACGCCGCTCCTTGGCGCTGGCGGCCTTGATGCGCGACACCGCGAGCTGGAGCTTCTTGCCGCCCGGGTGCGCGTAGTCGAGCGGCACCTTGACGGTGGCGCACTGGAAGGTCGCGGGGAGCTGCGCGTCGCAGCGCTTCCAGACGGGCTTCTGCTGGGTGTAGGGCTTCAGGGGGTCGGCGGCGGCAGGCTTGCCGGCGGCGGGTGCGGCGGCGACGGCGAGGCCGGGCGTGAGCCCGGACACGAGTGCCGCTGCGGCACCGACGGCCAGGACGGGAGCTATTCGTCTGCTTCGCACAGTGATGGAAGTCCTTGGTGGATGAGTGACTGGTCGACACTTACCTTGTCGCAGTGCCGGGTTGGGCGAATCCGCCCCGGGGGCCGGGTCGGCTCCGACCCCAGGGGGAGCGGTCCCGCCCGCGAATGGTTCCGCAGGTGGACAACGCGACGGGTGGTTTTCGCGTCCGGGCCGAAGGGCCCGTCGGCGGCGGCAGTTGGGCGTCTTGGGGTGGAGTGTCCGGGTCGCGTGGGTCCCGTGGCTGGCGGGGGCCGACTGGGCGTGTCGACGGCTGCCGGGCGCCCCAGGGCCAGTTGAGCGTCGGGGCCAGTTGAGGGCCGCGGCCAGTTGAGCGTCGGTGTCAGTCGAGGGTCGGTGTCAGTTGGCCGTCGGGGTGATGGTGCCGAAGGCGGCGGCGACCATCGCGGGTATCAGGCGGAACTCCGAACCCGTCAGCGTGCGGGGATTCAGTGCGTACACCACCCTGCGCGAGAGGTCCCTGGTGGCGAACATCCCGCTGGTGTAGCCGGGGCGTGAGCCGGTCTTCCCCCAGACCACCACCCCCTCCTCCGTCTTCACCCGCATCAGCCCGGCGCTCATGCACGCCCGTCCCGCGTCCGTGGCCGTCCGGCACTGGCTGTTGCGGTAGCTGGGCACGTCGGGGACGGCGAACAGCTCGGCCTGCTGCGCGGGCGGCAGCAGCCGACCGCCGATCAGCGCGCCCAGGAAGCGGTCGAGGTCGGACGGCGTCGAGATCATGCCTCCCTCGGACCAGGGCCAGGGGCTCTGCCTGCTGACATCCACCGGCGCGGGGGTCCCGTCGGCGCCCGTCACCGTCAGATAGCCGTGCGAGTACGGGGCGGGCAGCCGCGTGTCGTGGGCGTCGGGCACCTGGGTGTCCCGCAGGCCGAGCGGGCCGGTGAGGCGGGCCCGTACCTCATGGGCGAAGGAGTGGCCGGTGACCCTCTCCACCAGCATCCCGGCCACGAAGTAGTTGATGCCGTTGTACTGCTGGGCGGTCCCCGGCTCGAACGCCATCGGCTGCCCCTTCACCAGGTCGACCACGCGCTGCGGCGTGAACGACGCCGACCGGTTGACGGCGAACCACTCGGCACTCCCGTCACCGAACTCGGGACTCGCGGCCGGGCGCGGCATCCCACTGGTGTGGTTCAGCAACTGGCGCACCGTCATCGGCTTCAGACCGGTCGGCAGGACGCGCGGCAGATACCGCTGGACGGGAGCGTCCAGGTCGACACGGCGCTCGGCGGCGAGCTGCAGGACGACCGCCGCCGTGAAGACCTTGGAGACGCTGCCGATGCGGACGTGCCCGTCGGCCGGCACCGGGGCGCCGGTGGTCAGGTCGCCGACGCCGGACGTCCCCGTCCACGCACCGGCGGAACCGGTCACCCTCAACAGCGCGCCCGTGACGTCCCCGTCCGGCAGCCCCGCGATCGACGCCCGTAGCGCGGCGGGGTCCAGCACGGGCAGGCGTCCCGTCGCGGCGGAGACCGCCGCCGGGCTCTGCCGCACCCCTGGCGAGGCGGCGAACGCGCCGGTGGCCGGTATGGCGGCACCCGCCACCAGGGTGCCCAACAGGGCACAGGCACCGGTGAGCCGGGTCCAGCGGGCGAGTCGGGCAGGGTGGTTCACGAAGATCTCCTCACGGTGGCGCGTCGTGATCCAAGTCTTCTCCTCGCCGGTCCCGCGTCCCATCGGGAAGATCCCCGAGCGGACCCCCACTCCTCCCCGAGACCGTCTCGGGGGCGCGTCCCCGAGCAGCTTCGCGCCCCAACGTCGAGTGCGACACGACCCCTTGGCCGGTTCGCCCCCCTGTGGTGGACGCGCCGCCTTCCGTAAGCTCATCGTGTCCGATTCCATGCCCGTGTCGGATTTCATGCCCGTGTTCGTGCCCGTGCGCGTGTTCGCGCCTGCGCCCGTGCCCGTGTTCATATCCGTGTCCGTGTCCCACCGGCGGTCCTGGGGGTTGGCGTGTTGTACGCATTCGGCTTCGAGCGGGTCGGTATCGCGGTGGCCGACCTGCACTTCCGCGACCCGGATCCGCTCCCCGGACAGGAGACCCCCGAGAGCGGCGTACGCGTCGAACTGCGGCTCCTCGAACGCGGCGAGCTCCCCGGGACCATCTACTCGGCGCGCCCCATCACGATCGGCCGCCCGCTCTGGCGGGTCGACCTCCTGCAGGACGCCGACGCTCCGCCCCACACCTTCGACCGCACCCACCACCACCCGCGCTTCGACGCGTGGGACCCCGGTCCGCGCGTCTTCGTCGAGGAGCTGTCCCGCGACCCGCTGCTCTGGCTGACCAGCAAGCTCAGCGACGTGCCCGCCCTGCTGAAGGAGTCGGGCATCCCGGCCGGGGAGGTCCCCGAGGCCGACGCGGACGCACTGCGCAGGGCGGCGCCCGAGATCGCGGACACCGTGCGCAGGTTGCTGGCACGCGTCTGGTCGGGCGACCTGCGGCACGACGCGACGGACGGGGGCGCGGAGCCGGTGACGAGCATGCGGGTGAGCTGGCTCTGAGGGTGGCCCACATCGGTGGGCGGCCCGGGTGGCGGCGGCGGTCCGGAAGCTCCCGGTCCGGTGGCGCGAGCGTGGCGTGCCGGTGAACATCCGACCGCAAGCCCCGTGCGCGCGACCGGACTTCGAGCCTCCCGTTCCCCTGAACTTCTACGCCCCTGTAGATTGAGGTGTCGTCCCGGCCCCGCCCGCCCTGGAGAGTGCATGTTCGGCTTGAGCGAGATCGCGATCCTCCTGGTCGTCGTCATCGTGCTGCTCGGGATCAAGAAGCTCCCCGAGCTCACCCGCAGCGCGGGCAAGGCCGCCCGCATCCTCAAGAGCGAGGCCAAGGCCGCCAAGGACGAGGGCGAGCCGCAGGCCGTCTACCAGGTCACCCGGGTCCAGCCCACCCCGGCGGCCCCGCCCCAGCCCGGCCCGGCAGCCGCGCCCCACCCCGGCACGGACACCACGGGCCGCTGACGGCGAGGAGGCCGGTGACGGCTTCCGTACGGAGCCGGGCGACCGTTCCCGTACGGAGTCCCCTCACCACCTCGCTGGCCCGCGGGTCCATCCGTACGGACCTCGGCCTCGCCCCGTACCCGGCACCGTGCTTAAGTGGGCTCATGACTGGTCAGACCCCCTCCACCGACGCCACCCCGGAGATCCCCGCCGCCCTGACGGCCGCGCCCGGGTACCAGGTGCGCCGGCTCTACCAGGCGTACCTCGCCCTGTGGGCGCGCGAGGTGGACCCGGTGCTGACCGGGCCCCAGTTCGCCGTGCTCCAGGCCGTGGAGGGCAACCCCGGCCGCGACCAGCGGTCGATGGCCGCGGCCGTGTCGCTGGACACCTCCACGATGGCCGACGTGGCGCGGCGCCTGGAGAACCGCGGCCTGCTCGCCCGCCACACGGCCGCCGCCGACGGACGGCGCAAGCTCCTGCACCTCACGGACGCCGGACGCGCCGCCCTGCGGGAGGCCAACCAGCGGGCCCGCACCCTGGACAAGCTGCTCCTGGAGTCGTTCGGGGCCGACGGCGGCGAGTCGCTGGTGTCGACGCTTCAGGCGCTGGCGGACCGGTGGGAAGCGCTGACGGAGGGCGCCGAGTAGTTCCACGGGGGCGTCCGGGGGCCGGGGTAGCTCCAAGTGGGTTCCCCGGAAGCCGGGTTGAGGGCCCCCTTGGCCAGCAGGCTCCCCGCGCACGGGACGACCGGCGGCAGCCCCAGCTCGGTGAGGATGCGGTACGCGGTCGCGGTCGCCGCCGAGAGGACGGGCAGGCCGACCTCGTCCTCCACCGGCTGCACCGCCGCCAGGGACGGCATCTGGACGCACGCGGACAGGACGAGGGCATCGGCGCGGCGCAGGTCCAGCTTCCGCCAGTGCGTACGCAGGTCCTCGGGGTCCAGGCGCGCCACGGCGAGGTTGTCGGGCACCTCCAGGCTGAGCGCGTCCACCACCTCCACGCCGCCGTCCTCGATGTACTCCACCACGCGCTCGGTGAGGGGCTTCATGTACGGGGTGATCAGCGCGACCTTCCGCGCCCCCAGGGCCTCGATGCCGCTGAGCAGGGCCCCGGCGCTGGACACCACCGGGGCCACGGAACCTTCCGCCCGCAGCGCGTCGGTGATCTCCGCCTCCGCCGTGCAGTGGTAGCCGGGACCCTGCGCCATGATGGCGACCAGGCACGCCGTGGCGACCACGTCGGGCCGTCCGTCCGCCAACTCCGTTGCGGCGCGGCCGGTTTGCGCGTTCATCGCCCGCAACTCCTCGGGCGTCACGTGCTTCATGCGCATGCGGCTGCTGTGGAACACGAAGCGGTCCTCGGGGATCAGCGCCTCGCGGGCGGCCAGCATGCGCGGCAGCTCCGTCTCCATCGTGAGGTTGGAGCTGGGCACGATCATGCCGATGTGATGGTCCGTCACTTTGCCTGTCCTTCGGTACGAATGGAGTCGGTGCGCACGGAGTCAGACCGCGTCGAGTCAGACCGCATCGAGTCGGTGCGCATGGAGTCTGCACGGATGAAGTGGGCTTCCAACCGCCCTCGGTGAGGCCGCCCACGGCCACAGTCAGCGACGCCCCACGGCGTCACAACATCGCCTCCAGCGCCGCGCGCAACCGCGCCAGGGAGTCCGCCGGGTTGTCCCAGAAGACCATGTGGCCCGCGCCCGGGATCTCGTCCAGGACGGCCACCGGGCGGCTGGCGGCCGCCTCCTTGGCGCCCTCGGCCGTGACGACCGCGCTGGTCGCCCCGTACAGCAGGTGGACCGGTTCGGGCACGCGCGGCCACCAGTGGAAGAAGTCCTCGGACTCGAAACCGTGGTGGGTCGCCGCGACGGCCTCCTCGGCGCAGCTGGACAGCCAGCGGGCCCGCAGTTCCTGCTCCCGGCGCGGCCAGGACGGCCACGACAGCGCCACCTCGTCGGCGGTGGTGCCGCGCCGGGCCTGGCCCAGCTGGTCCAGGAACGTGGCCAGCGTGGTCGGGTAGGTGCCGCGCCCCGGCCCGCTCAGGGGCGGGTCGACGAGTACGGAACCGCGCACCGGCACCCGGGCGCGCACCGCCACGGCCGCCGCGATCCGCGCCCCCATCGAGTGCCCGAGCAGCAGCGGGCGGTCCAGCCCCAGGTTGCTGACCAGGGCCTCGGTGTCGCCCGCGTAGGCCGCCAGGTCGTACGTCTCTCCGTACGCCTCACCGCCGTCGGACAGGCCACGGCCTCGCACGTCGAGCACCACCGGCCTCACCAGGTCCAGGAGTTCGCGCGCGACGAAGTCCATGCTGACGGCCGGGCTGGTGATGCCGGGCAGCACCACCAGCGGCGGCAGCGGGCCGCCGTAGTCCAGGGCGTGCAGCCGCAGCGGCCCGGAGCGGAACCAGCGGCTGGTGGCGGGCACGTCGCACAGATCGGCCAGTGTGCTCTGCGGAAGGCAGCGCTCGTTCATACGTCGAACTCCCCGTCGTTCATGCGGACTCCTCGTCGTTCACGCGAACTCCCCGTCCGATGTGGTCACTTGTACGGGCAGCGAGGCCAGGTAGCCGAGCGCGTCGTCCAGCTCGACGACGTCCCCGTACTTGGCCTGGATGTCGAAGAGAGCCGCCTCGGCGGGGCCCGTGGCCCGGTCGCCGACGCAGGCCCGGGGGACCAGCACAGAGAACCCCGACTGCACCGCGTCGACCGCGCTCGCGCGCACGCAGCCGCTGGTGGTGGCCCCGCAGACCAGGACCGTGTCACAGCCGAGGCCGGTCAGCGTGGCGGCCAGGGACGTCCCGAAGAACGCCGAGGCGCCCTTCTTCACGACCAGCAGGTCCTCCCCGTGCCGCTTCGGCAGCCGCGGGTCCACCGCGACCGCCGGGCTGCCCTCCACCAGGCTGCGCAGTCCGGGCGCCTTGCGCAGCCAGGCCACCTGGTCGCCCGACGCCTCGGCCGGTGTGTAGGCGATGGCGGTGAACACCACGGGCGCCCCGACCGGCCGCGCCGCGTCGATCAGGGTGGCCGTCGCCGCGACGACCTCCGAGAGGTCGGCGCCGCAGGCGTAGCCGTCCTCGGTGAAGCCCCGCGTGAGGTCCACCACGACGATCGCGGGCCGCGCCCCGCGCCGCACGGGCGCGCCGAAGCCCGCCCGCTCGTACGTCAGGTCGGTCGCGGCACCGTGCAGCCCGGCGGTCACAGGAACCTCCCCAGATCGCGCAACAGCTCGGCCTGTTGCCGCAGTTGACGGGACTGACCGCGCACGCGACCCCACAACCATCCGTGGAGTAGCCCCACGGCGAAGCCGGCCGCGACGGGTCCGTACGTACGCAGCAGGGGACCGGCGACGAGGTCGAGTCCGTCGAGCGGGGCGGCTGACGCGGTGGGCGCGGCAGTACGGACGGGCGCCCCGGACGCTCCTGATGCGCCGGCCGCCCCGTCGGCGGACGCCGGGGCCGCCGCGACCGAACCAGCGCCCCCCGCGCCCTCGTCCGCCGTACCCTCGGCGATCAACTCCCCCAGATTCCGGGCGAACTGCTGGAGGATCCGCTCGGAGACCGACCCGATCGCCCCCTTGCCGAACTGCGCCAGCTTCCCCCGGATGAGCAGGTCCGTGGTCAGGCTGAGCTGGGCTCCGTCCTCCGCAGGCAGGACGTCCAGGAGGACCTCCGCCTCGGCGTCCCCGTTGCCGTGCGCGTCGTGCCCGCGCGCGTGGATGCGCAGGTGCCGCTTGTCGGGCTCGGCGTCGAGGAAGCGCACGGTCCCGGTGTACGCGGCCGAGACCGGGCCCACCTTCACCTTCACGCCGCCCCGCCAGCCGTCGCCGTCACGCCCTTCGAGGGCGGCGCCCGGCATGCAGGTCACCACCCGCTCCACGTCGCCCAGGAGCGCGAACACCGCGTCGGGCGGTGCCGCGACGGACACGGAATTGATCAGTCGCACGTCTGTGCTCCCTCGCTCTCGTGGTGGACCGCCGCGGCGCGGCGGGCGCCCGCGCAGGCGTCGATCGCCTCGACGACGGACTGGTAGCCGGTGCACCGGCACAGGTTGGCGGAGACGGCGTCCCTGATCTCGTCCTTGTCCGCCGAGGGGCGGCGGGCCAGGAAGCCCTCGGCGAGCATCAGGAACCCCGGGGTGCAGAACCCGCACTGCAGCCCGTGGTGTTCGGTGAACGCCTGCTGCAGGTCGCTGAGTTCACCCGTCTCCGGGTCGGCCAGGGACTCGACGGTGGAGATCCGCGAGCTCTCGGCCTGGGCGGCGAACATCAGGCAGGCCCGGGCCGGGGCGCCGTCCACGAGCACGGTGCAGGCCCCGCAGATCCCGTGCTCGCAGCCGACGTGCGTGCCGGTCAGGCCCAGGTCGTGCCGGAGGACGTCGACCAGGGTGCGGCGCGCGGGCGCGAGCACCTCGTGGGTGGTGCCGTTGACGTCGAGCGCGAGCAGCAGCAGTTCATCGGCGTCGGCGGCCGTCGGCGCGACGACGTGCGCGCACGCCGTACGGGCGGCGGCGCCGGGGCGGACGGGTGTGCGGTCGGTGGTGTCGGTCATCGGGTGGGCTCCGGGGTCGCGTGCGGTTGCGGTACGGGGGTGCTCAGGGCGCGGTGCACGGCCTGCGGGGTCACCGGCGTGCTGTCCAGCTCGACGCCGGTGGGGCGCAGCGCGTCGTTCACGGCGTTGAGCACGGCGGCGGGCGCGCCGATGGTGCCGCCCTCGCCCGCGCCCTTGGCGCCGGTCTCGGTGAAGGCGCACGGCGTCTCCAGGTGGTGCACGGCGATCTCCGGGATCTCGTGCGCGGTCGGCACCTTGTAGTCCAGGAATCCGGTGGCCGACGGCTCGCCCCGCTCGTCGTACGTCACCTGCTCGAACAGCGCTCCCGCGATGCCCTGGGCGATCCCGCCCCGGCACTGGCCCTCCACGACCTGCGGGTTGATGGCGACGCCGCAGTCCTCGACGCAGACGTACCGCAGGATCCTCACCTGGCCCGTGCCCTCGTCCAGTTCGACGACGACGCCGTGCGTCGCGTTGGAGAAGGTCCCGTCGTGGAAGACGTCGTACACGGCGCTCGCGGTCAGCCCCGGCTCGATGCCCTTGGGCAGCAGGTGCGCCTTGAGGTAGGCGGTGTCGGCGAGGTGTTCGTGGTCCAGGGTGGCGTCGGGGACGTCCCTGCGCCGTATGCGGCCCCGGTCGACCTCCGTGTCCTCGGGCGCCACCCCCCACTCGGCCGCCGCCAGCGCCCGCAGCTTGTCGGCGAGCCGGGCCGCCGCGAGCCGGACCGCGCTGCCGCCGACGACGATCGAGCGACTGGCGAACGTCCCCCAGCCGTACGGGATCCGGTCGGTGTCGCCCTGGTGCAGCTTGATCCGGGCGATGTCCACGCCGAGCGTGTCGGCGACGATCTGCGCCATCGTCGTCTCGTGGCTCTGGCCGTGGCTGAGCGTGCCGGTGGTCACCGTGACCGAGCCGCTGGGGTCCATGAGGACCTCGGCCATGTCGAAGCCGGGTACGACCTCCATCTTGCGCGCCGCGAAGGCCGCCGAGCCGTACCCGGTCCGCTCGCTGAAGCAGCTGTACCCGATGCCGAGGTGCCGGCCCTCGGAGCGGGCCGCCGCCTGCCGCTCGTACCAGCCCTCCTCCTTCAGCAGCCGCTCGCACAGGTCGAGCGACTCCAGGTAGGAGCCGGGGTCGTACGTGATGTGGTTGACGCCCGTGTAGGGGAACTCGGTGATCAGGTTCCTGCGCCTGATCTCCACCGGGTCCAGGGCGAGTTCGCGGGCTGCCCGCTCCATCAGGCGCTCCACCACCATCACGTACTGCGGACGGCTCACGCCCCGGTACGGCGCGGTGGGCGCCTTGTTCGTCGTCACCGCCCGTCCGCGCACCCGGTAGGCGGGCACCTTGTACACGCTCGGCATCTCGGCGGACGCCATCAGCGGCTCGATGCCCGCGGTGAACGGGTAGCAGGAGTAGGCGCCCATGTCGCACACCACGTCCGCGTCCAGCGCCAGGATCCTGCCCTCCGCGTCGAACGCGGCCCGCGCCTCGTAGTGCTGCTCGCGCGCCAGGAACGACGCGGTGAGCGCGTCCTTGCGGTCCTCGATCCACTTCACCGGGCGCCCGAGCCGCAGCGCGGCGGCGCCGGTCGCGATCTCCTCGCGGCCCACGACGCACTTGATGCCGAAGCCGCCGCCCATGTCCGGCACGATCACCCGCACCTGGCGCTCGTCGAGGCGCAGACACCGGGAGGCCACCGTCCTTACTTGATGCGGCACTTGGGTGCAGGTGTGCAGGACCAGCTGCTCCTCGCGGTCGTCCCAGGCGGCGACCGCGCCCCTGGTCTCCAGCGGCAGCGCGTTCTGCCGTCCGGTCCGGGCGTCCACCCGCACCACGCACGGGGCCTGGGCGAACACCTCGTCGATGCCCTCGGTGGCGAACAGGGAGACGTCCACCAGGGTGTTGGCCGCCGCCTCGGCGTGCACCAGGGCGGCCCCCGGCGCCAGCGCCTGCTCCTCGCTCGTCACCGGCGGCAGCGGCGCGTACGCCACACGCGCCGCTTCGAGGCCGTCCTCGGCCGTGTACGGGTCGCGCGCCACGACGATCGCGATCGGCTCGCCCACGTACCGCACCCGGTCGCGCGCGAGCACGGGCATGGCGGTCGGTACGAACTCGGAGAGCGGGCGCGCCAATTGTGCGGTGATGTCACCCAGCGCCAGGTCGTCCGCCGCGAACGCGGCGACGACCCCGGGCACCCGGCGCACCTCCGTCAGGTCCACGGCGGTGAGCTCGGCGTGCGCCACTGTGCTGCGCACGAACTGGGCGTGCAACATGCCTGGCAGTTCGATGTCGTCCACGAACCGGCCGCGCCCGGACAGCAGGCGCGGGTCCTCGCGCCGCCGCACCGAACGCCCGACCAGGCGGGTCCCCTCCACGGGCTTCACCGGGACATCGCCTCCTCGCAGGCGCGCTCGACCAGGGTGCGGACCAGGTGGCGGCGGTAGGAGCCCGCCTGGCCCTCCGCGCCTCCCTCGCCCCCTTCGCCCGAGCCGTCGTCCGGGACCTCCACGGCGTCCGCCGCCGCGTGCGCGCAGTCGCGCCACGACCCGCCGGCCGCGAGCACCGCCTCCGCCTCGGGCACCCGCACCGGGCGGTCGGCCACCCCGCCCAGGGCCACCCGCCCGCCGCCCCCGGGATCCAGCCGCACGGCGGCGGACACCAGCGCGAAGTCGCCCTTGCGCTCGGCGAACTCGGTGAGCGCCGCGTGCGGGGCGGGGTGCGGGAAGACGACCTCGACCAGGAGTTCGTCGGGCGCGAGGGCGGTGCTGTAGTAGCCGAGGAAGAACTCCGAGGCGGGAACGCGCCGTTCGCCGCGCGGTCCGTACAGCGTGAACTCGGCGTCGAGGAGGACCGCGAGCAGGCACCACTCGGCGGTCGCGTCCGCGTGCGCCATGCTCCCGCCGACGGTGCCGCGCGTCCGGATCGGCAGGTGCCCGATCCAGGCCATGGAGTCCCGCACCACCCGGTGTTCCGGGCCGAGCCGCGGGGACGTCTCGACGGTGTGATGCGTCGTCAGGGCACCGATGCGCAGGGCGCCTTCGGAGTCCACGGAGAGGTGGTCCAGTTCGCCCAGCCGGGCGATGTCGACCAGGTGGGCCGGGCGGGCGAGGCGGTAGTTCATCATCGCCACCAGGCTCTGCCCTCCGGCGATCGCCTTGGCGTCGTCGCCGAGTTCGGCGAGCAGCGCCGTGGCGCCCTCGACGTCGCGGGCGCGGTGGTAGCGGAAGGGTGCGGGTTTCACGATCCTCCTGTCGTACGGGTCCCGGCGCGCCCGGCGGCGGTCGCGACGGGTGTGTGCGGCTCGCCGGCGGCCGGAGCCGGGGACGGGTCGCCGGGGACGGTCTCGTCCAGCTCGCGGCCCGCCGTCTCGGGCGCCGCGACCGCCATCCACAGCACGGCCCCGAACACACAGGCCCCGAGGGCGGCGAAGGTCAGCGGAAGTCCGAGCAGCGGCCACATCACCGAGCCGAACAGCAGCGGCGCGAAGCCGGTCAGGACCCGGCTGAACGAGGACGCCCAGCCGAAGCCGCTGGCCCTGAGCAGGGTCGGGTACAGCTCGGAGACGTACGCGTACATGGCGGGGATGGCCAGCTGGGCGAGGAAGCCGAAGACGGCGATGGTCACCAGGGACGCGGTCGGCATCCGCATCGTCAGCGCGAAGGCGACCAGGGCCAGCGAGGCGAGCGGCGCGGTCACGCCGATCAGCCACTTGCGGCCGGTCAGGTCCACCAGCGCGGTGGACACCAGGACCGCGACGATGCCCACCGCGCTCATCAGTGTGGTGCTCATGAAGGCGGCCGTGTCGCCCAGGCCCTCCTTCTTGAGGATGGACGGCATCCAGCTCAGCGCCGCGTAGTACACCAGCATGACCGTGGCGAACAGCAGCCAGGCGGCGGAGGTGACGCGCGGGCTGAACTTCCAGACCAGCCGCAGCTGTTCGGCCGCCGCGCGCACCCCGCGCGGCCCGCCGTCGGCGGCCGGCGCGGGGATCTCGTACGGCACCCGGGGCGCGCCGGTGCGGGCCACCAGGTCGTCGATGACGGCGCGCGCCTCGGCCTCGCGGCCCTTGCGGGTGAGGTACACGGGTGACTCGGGCACGCCCCGGCGCACCCAGAAGAGCAGCAGCGCCGGAAGGCTCATCGTGGCCAGCATCCAGCGCCAGTTGCCCTCCAGGGGCAGCAGCACCGTCGACGTCAGCCCGCACAGGGTCACCCCCACGGGCCACCACGCGTCCAGACCGGTCAGCACCCGGCCCCGGTAGCGGCTCGGCGAGAACTCGGCCACCAGCGCGTAGTCCACCGGGATGCAGCCCCCGAGCCCGATCCCCGCCAGGAACCGCAGCAGCAGGAAGACGGCGTACGAGGGCGAGAACGCGCCGAGCACCGAGAACAGGGCGAAGATCAGCAGGGTGACGCTGAACGCGCGCTTGCGGCCGATCCGGTCGGCGACGGCGCCCCAGGCCACCGCGCCGACCGCCATGCCGACGAGGTTGGCGGTGGCCACCAGGCCGCGCTCGGACAGCGAGAGGGAGAAGTGCTCGCCGAGCAGCGGCATGAGGAAGCCGTTGAGGGCGATGTCGTACGCGTCGAAGAGGTAGCCGAGGCCACCGATGACGAAGACCTTGCCTTGCACCCCCCATTTCCAGGGGAGTTCCTGAACGATCTGGTCGCCTGTCTTCACGGGGGCTCCGGGTGCGAGGGGGACGCGGCCGCGCGGCGGGCGCCGGGGCCGGGGGAGGGGAGCCGTGCGGGTACTGCGGGCCGGACGCGGTGGTCCGGCGGGCGGGTGCTGCGGGGGACGGGGTCAGCGGGCGAAGGCGTACGCGTACGCCCCGTGGTCCGGGTCCTTGAGCGGGGTGCCGCTCCAGAGCCAGTCGTAGGAGAGGTCGGACTCCCCGTCGAAGCCGCGCCGCAGCGTCTCGTCGCGGGCCTCCTGGAGGGGGCCGTCGGGGTAGTGGTAGAAGGTCTTGTTCTGCAGCGAGGCCTCCTGCACGCGGCCCGCGTGCGCGGCCCGGCGGTCGGCGTAGCGGCGCAGCGCCAGGTCGACGCCGTCGAGCGTGACCCGGCCGAGCTCCTCGGCGAGCACCGCCGCGTCCTCCATCGCCTGGGAGGCGCCCTGGGCCTGGTAGGGCAGCATCGCGTGGCAGGCGTCGCCGAGCAGCGCCACCCGTCCGTCCACCCACAGCGGGTCCCGCCTGCGGTAGTGCAGGGCGGAACAGAGGACGTCGTCCTTGGCCTTGGAGAGCATGGCGGCGACCCGGTCGTCCCAGCCCGCGTAGGCCTCGACGAGGTCGCTCGCGGTGGCGGTCGCCGTCCAGCGCTCGGCCACCTCGTCGGTGCAGGGAACGCAGCCGACGACGTTGAGGAACTCGCCGCGCCGGATCACGTAGTGCACCAGGTGCCGGTCGGGGCCGTACCAGATGGTGCTCTGGAAGCGGTCCACCAGGAAGCGGGTGGCCGGGTCGGCGGCGATGAGGTCGCCCGGTACCAGCGCCCGGAAGGCCATCTCGCCGGAGAACTCCAGGGTGTCCTCCAGGCCCATCAGGTCCCGCACCCGCGAGCGGATGCCGTCGGCGCCGATCAGCAGGTCGCCGGCCACGCGCCGGCCGTCCTCGGTGACGGCGGCGGGGCGCTCGGCGTCGGCGAGGTCCAGGGCGACGACCCGGCTGCCGGTGTGCAGGCGCACCACCGGGCCGGCACCGGCGGGGTCCACGCACGCGTCGAGCAGGACGCGGTGCAGGTCGGCGCGGTGGTAGTGCCAGTACGGGGCGTTGTAGCGCCGTTTGACGGTGTCGCCCAGCGGGGTGAGCCCGATGACGCTGCCGTCCTTCCAGCGGCGGCGCACCTGGTCCTGCGGCTCGGTGTGGATCGCCTCCAGCCGCCGCCGCAGCCCGAGGCGCAGCAGGACGCGGCTGGCGTTGGGCGCGGTCTGGATCCCGGCGCCTATCTCGCCGAAGACCGGGGCCTGTTCGAGGACGGTGACCCTCAGGCCGCGCTGGCGCAGGGCCAGTGCGGCGGTCATGCCGCCGAGCCCGCCGCCGACGACGACGGCTTCGAAGGACTGGGTGGGTGTCATGGGTGCTCCAAGCGGGCGCGGTGCGGAAGGGGGCCGCTCACGGCGGGTTCGGGTGACGCGGCGTCAGATCTCGGCGAGGCGGCCGTCGGTGACGACGGCGCGGTCGTCGACGCGCACGGTGCAGCCGCGCATGGCGATGTCGAGGTGCGCGTACGACTCGCGGTCGAGCACCGGGTGCGGACCGGTGGACCAGAGGAAGTTGCCCGCGAAGGCCCGGGCGTCCATGCCCATCAGCTCGTCCTTGCCGTACAGCGCGGTGGCGAACCAGTCGGCCGTGCGCATCAGGCCCCAGCCCATGTGGGACAGGCTGCGCGCCCACTGGTCGTCGGCGTCCGCGAAGAACTGCTCCAGCAGGCGCGCGTCGGCGCCGCCGGAGACCTTCACTATGTCGCCGTCGGCGACGTCCAGGGAGACCGGTCCGCGCACGTACTCCTTGAAGGGCAGCAGGATGTCGCCCTCGGCCAGCACGATCCGCCCCTCGGAGCGGCGTGGCCAGCACAGCACCATCGTGCTCGGCCAGTGGTCCCAGCGCCCGGGGTCGTCGGCGAATCCGACCTGGAACTCCGGCTGGGCACCGGCCAGTTCGACGGTGAGGTCGGTCCCGGCCTCGGAGGTGACGCGCATGGTGGAGGCCCGGCGCAGCAGCTCGACGCCCGCGAGGACCTCGTCCTTGTCCTCGGGCTTCGGCAGGTTGCGCACCAGCACGTCGGGCGCGTCGCAGACGAAGAGGATCCGGGTGCCGGTGCGCAGGATGTCCTGCTGGAGCGGCGCGTGGATGAACCCCTCGCGCGTCAGGTCGACCACCAGGTCCGCCGACTTGAGGAGGTCCTGCGCCGTGGTGTCGCGCAGTACGGCGCTGAGCCCGGGGCCGGCGCCGGTGCGGGTGCTGTCGGCGGGCGAGGGGTTTCCGCCGGGGACGGTGGCGGCGATGACGTGGGCGCCGCAGGCCTTGGCGGCGCCGAACGCGGCGGCCACGTAGTCGCCCCGGCTGCTCGGTTCGGAGAGGACGACCACGTGCTCGTCGGGCTGGAGCTTGCAGAGCCTCAGCTCGCGCGTGAACGCGTCGAGGAGGTCAACGGAGGACAGGTCGAACATGCCGCGCTCCTAGTCTGGGGAGACTTGGCTGCGCCGGACCCGCGCCCGGGCGGGGCCGCCCGGGCGCGGAGGGTCCCCGTACCCGGGAGCACCGCGCCGCGCACCGCCCGCCGCAGATGATCCGAACACGTATTATCCGAGCACGTACGATCTGGGTATGGCAAGGGCGGTGCGTTAAATCGTGGTTGCCCAAGGGCTGTTACGGGGACGAAGGGTGCGGCGGCACGTCCTTGAGGAAGACGATCCCGTCGCTGCCCGCCAAGTGGGCCGGGTCGAAGGGCGCGTAACCGAACCAGGGGGACACCCGCGGCGCGGGGAGCCGGTCCCCGATGAGGCCCGCGAGGCGCCGGGCGTCGACGAGGCAGCGGTCGTCCGGCAGGGCGTACAGGAGCCCTTCGAGGGTGTCCGGTGGCGGGGCGTCCACGCCGCGGTGGGGGAGCGTGCCGAGCGCGGTGGCCACGAAGGCGTACTCCGGGCCGAGGCGGACGCTCGCCAGCGCCCCCGCGCTCCACCACTCCACCGGCCCGTCCCACATCCCCATCGAGCTCAACTCCCGCTGGAGGTGGGCGTTGTGGGCGTGCACCAGGACGGGCGCCCGGTCGGCCAGGGCGAGCAGGTTGTCGGCCATCATCGCGTCGCGCAGCGCGCACAGGCGTGCCATGCGGGAGGGCGAGGGGTCGGCCATGGCCCAGTGGTAGCGGAGCAGGCCGACGGCGGTACGCGCGTACAGCCGGGCCCGGTGCCACGCGTCGGGCTCCACGGCGGCCCGCAGCAACGGCTCCTGCGTGTCGAGGAGCGCGACCAGCTCATCGGCGAGGAGCCGCAGTCGTGCGGCGTCGTCCGAGCGCCCCACGGACCGTCCGGGCTCGAACATGGCCGCCGGATCGGTCCACCGCTCGTCGGCGCCGAGCAACTGGTCGAGCGTACCGGCGTCACAGGGCAGCAGGTCCGCGTCCACGTGCGCGGCAAGGCTCGCGTACAACGGCACGAGGGCCGCACGGGGACTCGCGGCGGCGGCCATCTCCAGGGGCCCGTCGACCCCGGCGAAGCGGACCCGCTCGGACGCGGGCCTGCCCTCGTTGTGGCGGCGCATCCACCGCACGAGCTCCCGATTGGCGGCGGAGGCGCCGAGCCCGAGGTCGGGATGGCTGAACCCGTCGGCCATCACCGCGTCGAGGCTGCCGCGCCCCGTGGCCACGTAGTCGTCCACGACCAGGGCCTTGAGGCAGTCGCTCTCGATCGCGACGATCCGGTAGCCCTCGTCCTCGACGAGGTGCCGGAAGAGCTCGTTGCGCAGGTGCAGGAGGGTGTCCTCGGTGTGGGTGGGCTCGCCCAGGGCGAGGACGCGGGGGCGGGGAGGCCGGGACGACGCGGGCGGTCGGGAGGGGAGTAGTCGCAGGAGGGCGGAAGCGTCGACGGGATGGATGGTTTCCTTGATGTCAGTCGCCATGCCTTCAACGCTATCGTTGAACATTCGAGTGAGACTTTCCCGCTCTCACCTCGGGAAAAGCCGAGAAAACCTTCAAACAGGGCTTCAAGCCCGCTGGCCGACGCGAGCCGTACGTGCGTCGGCGAGGGCCTACGATGCGCGCATGATCAAGCCGGTTGAACTCGTCATATTCGACTGCGACGGAGTCCTCGTCGACACCGAGCGCATCGCCGTCCGCCTCCAGGTCGCCCTGGGCGCGGAGTTGGGGTGGGCGCTGTCCGAGGCGGAGGCCGTCGAGCGGTTCATCGGGCGCAGCCACGCCGCGATCCGTGACCTCGTCGCCGAGCGGCTGGGGGAGGAGGTCGCCGACACCTGGCACGAGCGGTTCGAGGCGCGGCACCGGGTGGCCGTGGACACCGAGCTGGGCGCGGTGGACGGCTTGCCCGAGGCGCTGGACGCGTTGACGCTGCCGACGTGCGTGGCCTCCGGTGGATCGCACGAGAAGATGCGGCACACCCTGGGTCGTACGGGCCTCTACGAGCGCTTCGAAGGGCGCATCTTCAGCGCCACCGAGGTGGCCCGTGGCAAGCCCGCACCCGACCTGTTCCTGCACGCGGCCCGCCGGATGGGCGTGGATCCCGGGGTGTGCGTCGTCGTCGAGGACAGCGTGCCCGGGGTGCGGGCGGCCCGCGCGGCCGGGATGCGGGTCCTGGCGTACGCGGGCGGGATCACCCCGGCCGGAAACCTCGAAGGTCCCGGGACCACGGTCTTCGACGACATGCGCAAACTGCCCGGACTGCTCGCGGGCGTGTAGCGGGGCGCATTCACCGGGGCTCATTCCGCGCCACACAAGGCCTCCCGCCCCCCGCCCCGCAATGGCTGACCCGCGCCCTGTCGCGGCCCGGGGGCGCGCGGGAGGCTGGGCGCATGAAGGCACTCGGTGTGTGGGCCGGCGGAGTGAAGCTGGCGATGACGGGGCTCGCGGTGGCGGGCTACCTGGTCACCAAGGCACTGCTGGAGGGTTCGGCGCCCCTGCGGCGTACGGGCGCGTAGGAACCCGGGTTTACCGGCCCTGCCGCGTACGGGCGCGTAGGAACCCGGGTTCACAGGCCCTTCGGCGTACGGGCGCGTGGGTCGCCGCGGGGACCTGCTGGTGGCGGTCGAGGTGGCGGTGCCGGGGCGGTGGGGGAACCGGGCTCACAGGCCCCCCTGCACCACCCCGCGCGTCGAGAACGTCACCGGGTCGCCCACCGTCAGGTCCCCCGGCGGGATCCCCGGGTGGTGGCCCTCGGGCGGTGTCGGGGTCGTGGAGCGCGGGTTCAGGGTGAGGCGGGAGACGATGCGGTAGCGGTCGCCCCGGTACAGCGAGTGCACGTACTCCACGGGCCGGTTGTGCGTGTCGGTGGTCAGCCGCTCGAAGAGCAGTGCCGGGGAGAACTCCGGCACGTCCAGGAGGTCCGCCTCCGCCCGGGTCACCACCGTCGGCTCGATCGACTGGACGGCCTCGCTGACCTGGATGCCGTGCCGGTCGCGCAGGTGCTCGTACAGGTCGCCCTGCTCCAGCTCGTCGCTGGTCAGGTCGGGCACCAGGTCCGCCGGGACGTGCAGGTGCTCGATGGCCATCGGGGAGCCGTCGACCAGCCGCAGCCGCGCGACGTACAGGATGCTCGCGGCGGGGGAGAGGTGCAGCTTGCGCCCGACGCGCGCGCCGGCCGGGCGGGTGCTGAAGTCGAGCAGCCGACTGCTCCACGCCCCGCTCGCCTGCGGGAGCGTGAAGGCGTGGCGGCTGGAGACCAGCTCCTGGGTGATCTTCTCCTTGGCCACGAACATGCCCCGGCCGTGCTCGCGCACCAGCTGTCCCGCGACGACCAGTTCGTCGACCGCCGCCCGCAACGTCGGCCGTGACACGCCGAGTTCGGCGCAGAGCACGCGCTCGGAGGGGATGGCGTCGCCGGGGCTGCGGTTCTCGATCAGCTCCAGGATCGCGTCGCGCACCCGCTCGCGCTTGAGCATCGCACCAGAGGCTGCGGCGTCGATCTCCATGCGGGTCCTCGTTCGTCTCGGGGGCGGGGCGTGGCGGGTGCGGGCGGGTGAGGGTGAACCCGTACTGGTCATACTAACTGGTCTGCTGGTCAAGCGAGTAGGGCCTCCGGTTCGGGAGTGGTAATCCGCCACCCTTCCGCGATCATGGCCAACGATGCATGGTTCACGGAGGGTTGACGGCGCCAGTGGTCCATGCCACCTTCATCCCCGCGACCACTGGTAAGCCTCAAGTGGTCAACTGGTAAACCGCAGTTCTCCCGGCATCCGCCGTCCTTCGTGCTGTCCCCCTTCTGGTCCCCCGAGGTGAGAACCGTGAAGTACCGTTCCTCCGCCCTGCTCGGCGCCGTGTTGCTGAGCGCCGGGCTCGTCGCCTGCTCCTCCCCGGACGAGGGCTCCGGAAAGACCGCCGACGGCAAGACGGTCCTGGACGTCTGGCTGATGCGCGACAGCGTCTCCGCCGCCTTCCAGAAGGAGTTCGAGGCCGGCTTCGAGGCGGCCCACCCCGGCATCGACGTCAAGATCCAGGTCCAGGAGTGGAACGGGATCACCGAGAAGGTCACCGCCGCCCTCGCCGGCAACGACGCCCCCGACGTCATCGAGGTCGGCAACACCCAGGTCGCCCAGTACGCCCAGAGCGGCGGGCTCACCGACTTCTCGGGCAAGGTCGGCGAACTCGGCGGCGCGAGCTGGCTCAAGGGCCTCGCCGAGCCGGGCGCGTACGACGGCAAGCAGTACGGCATCCCGTACTACGCCGCCAACCGCGTCGTCATCTACCGCACCGACCTCTTCGAGAAGGCTGGCGTCGACCCGAAGCAGATCAAGACGCGCGACCAGTGGATCGCCGCCACCCAGAAGCTCAACACCGGCGGAACGCAAGGCATTTACCTGCCGGGACAGAACTGGTACGCCCTGTCCGGATTCATCTGGGACGAGGGCGGCGACCTCGCCGTCAAGGACGGCGAGCGGTGGAAGGGTGCCCTCGACACCCCCGAGGCCCAGCGCGCCATGGCCTTCTACCAGCGCCTCCAGGCCCTGGGCAAGGGGCCCAAGGACTCCGACGAGGCCCAGCCCCCGCAGGCCGAGGTGATGGCCAAGGGCCAGGTCGCCCAGATCATCGCCGTCCCCGGCGGCGCCAACGTCGTCGCCCAGAGCAACCCCGCGCTCAAGGGCAAGCTGGCCTTCTTCCCCATCCCCGGCAAGACCGCCGACGCCCCCGGCGCCGTCTTCACCGGCGGCTCCGACCTGGTCGTCCCCGCCGTCGCCAAGCACCAGGACGAGGCCTTCACCTTCCTCAAGGAACTCACCGGCGACGCCTGGCAGAAGAAGCTCGCCACCGCCATGAGCTACGTGCCCAACCGCACCACCCTGGCGGGTGCCGTCTCCTCCGACCCGGGAGCCGCCGCCATGGCCGTCGGGGCGGCCAACGGCCACGCCACCCCCAACACCCCGCAGTGGGCGGCCGTCGAGGGCAAGAACCCGATCAAGGACTACATGACCGCCGTGCTCACCGGCCGCGACCCGAAGGCCGAGGCGGCCAAGGCGTCCGGGTCCATCACCGCCACGCTCAACAGCGGCTCCTGACGGCCGGGTCCGCCCGGCTCGGGTCCGGGCGGCCCCTCCGCCCGATCAGGGACTCCACCCCGACCGGGGACTCCACCCCGACCAGGGGCGACGTGACGACGTGACGACGTGATGACGACCAGACAACAAGGAGGCGCCGTGTCCACCGTGCGCGAGCGGGCCCTGCCCCGCACCACACCGCGCCGCCCGGCGCGGCGGGGGCCCCGGCCCGGCGAGGCGCGGCCGCGCGACCCGGGCTCCCGCTGGGCGTACCTGCTGATCGCCCCCGCCGTGCTCGGCATGCTCTACCTGCTGCTCTACCCCCTCGCCCGCGCCCTGCTCATCTCCTTCCAGGACTTCCGGCTGCGCCAACTCATCCTGGGCAACGCCGAGTTCGTGGGGCTGCGCAACTACCGGACCCTGCTCGCCGACCCCCGGTTCTGGGACGTCGTGCGCCGCACCTTCGTCTTCATGGCGGTCAACGTCGTCCTCATCATGGTGCTCTCCACCCTGGTCGCCCTGATGGTCGAACGGCTCGGCAGGACCGGCAGGGCCGTGGTCCTCAGCTCGCTGGTCCTGGTGTGGGCGGTGCCCGTGGTCGCCGCCACCACCGTCTTCCAGTGGCTGTTCCACTCCGAGTTCGGCATCGTCAACGCCACCCTCGTACGCCTGGGGTTCGACTCCTTCCAGGGCTACCCCTGGTTCGCCCACGGCGGCGCCGCCTTCGCCATCGTCGTGACGCTCATCGTCTGGCAGTCCGTCCCGTTCGCCGCCATCACCCTCTACTCGGCGCTCACGACCGTCCCCGCCGAGCTGTACGAGTCGGCGCGGCTGGACGGCGCCGGTGGCGTCCGCATCTTCCGCTCGGTCACCCTCCCGCTGATCCGCCCGATCTTCATGCTGGTCTTCTCGCTCGAAGTCATCTGGACCTTCAAGGCGTTCGTGCAGATCTGGGTGATGACCCGGGGCGGACCGGGCGACGCCACCACCATCCTGCCGGTCTACGCCGTGCAGACCGCGCTCTCCCAGCAGCGCTACGACCTGGGCTCGGCCGCCTCCATGCTCACCGTCCTGCTGATGAGCGGCGTCCTCGTCCTCTACTTCCGCCAGCTGTTCCGTCAGGAGGGGGAGAACCTGTGACCACCCTGTCCGCGTCACCACGCCGCCGGCTGCGCAGGCTCCCGCTGTACGCCGCCGCCACCCTCACCGTGCTCCTGTGCCTCTTCCCCGTGTACTGGATGGTGGCCACCGCCTTCAAACCGTCCCGCGACATCCAGTCGTACGAGCCCCGGCTCATCCCGGACGCATGGACCCTGGACCACTTCCGCCGGGCCGTCGGCGCCGACGGGTTCGGGCTCTTCTGGCGCAACAGCGCCCTGGTCACCCTCAGCGCCGTACTCCTCGCCCTGGTCGTGGCGCTCGGCGCGGCCTACGCGGTGGCCCGGCTGCGCTGGCGCGGCCGCAGGCAGTTCATGCTCGCCGTCTTCATCGCCCAGATGGCGCCCTGGGAGTCCCTGGTCATCCCGGTCTACATCATCTCGCGCGACACCGGGATGCTCGACCGGCTGCCCGCCCTCACCCTGGTCTACTTCATGATCACCCTGCCGTTCACGGTGGTCGTGCTGCGCGGCTTCATCGCCTCCATCCCGCCCGAGCTGGAGGAGGCCGCCCAGGTCGACGGCTGCACCAGGACCGGAGCCTTCCGCCGGGTCGCACTCCCGCTGCTCGCACCCGGGCTGATGGCCACCTCCCTGTTCGGCTTCATCACCGCCTGGAACGAGTTCACCTACGCCAACTTCCTGATCATCAAGCAGCAGGACAGCAGGACCCTGCCGGTGTGGCTGTCCTCCTTCCAGTCCACCTTCGGCACCGACTGGGGCGCGACCATGGCCGCCGCGACCCTCTTCGCCCTGCCCGCCCTGATCGTCTTCCTGGCGCTGCAGCGCCACGTCACCTCGGGGCTCGCCTCCGGCGGCGTCAAGGGCTGAACGCGCCCCGCCCGCAGACCCGGCGCCCCACCCACCCCGCGCACACGCAGACAGCGCCCCACCCACCCCGCGCCCCACCCGCCTGTCGACGACCCCAGGAGACAGCTCCCGTGGAACCGCCACGCCCCGAACTCGCCCTCGTGCCCCGGCCCACCAGGCTCGCCGTGCGCCACGACCGCTTCCGGGTGGACACCACCACCCGGCTGCGCGTCACCCCCGGCGCCGAACCGGCCGCCGCGCTGCTGCGCACCTACCTGGAGCCCGCGCTCGGCCGGCCCCTGAAGCACTCCGCCGACGGCGCGTTCGTCCTCGCCGTCGACGACACCCTCACCGGACTCGGCGAGGAGGGCTACGGCCTCACCGTCGGCCCGCACGGCGTCCTGCTCCGCGCCGCCCGCACCGCCGGACTGCTGCGCGGGGTCCAGACGATCCGTCAACTGCTGCCCGCACAAGCACATCTGACGGGGCATCGGCACCGTACGGGATGGGACCTGCCGGGCGTCGAGATCACCGACGTCCCCGCCCACCCCTGGCGCGGCACCATGCTCGACGTCGCCCGCCACTTCCAGCCCGTCTCCTACCTGCACCGCTACGTCGACCTCCTCGCCCTGCACAAGCTCAACGTCCTCCACCTGCACCTCACCGACGACCAGGGCTGGCGGATGCCCGTCGCCGCCTACCCCCGGCTCACCGAAGTCGGCGGCCACCGCGCCGAGTCGATGGTCGGCCCGGCCGGCAGCACCCGCTTCGACGGCCGCCCGCACGGAGGCTCGTACACCCGCGCCGAACTCGAAGGACTCGTCTCGTACGCCGCCGAGCGCGGGGTGACGGTGATGCCCGAGGTCGGCGTCCCCGGGCACGTCCGCGCCGCCCTCGCCGCCCACCCCGAGCTCGGCAACCACCCCGAGCGGCACCTCGACGTCTGGACCCGCTGGGGGATCTGCGAGAACGTCCTCGGCACCGGTGACCACGTCCTGGACTTCTTCCGCACCGTCCTGGACGAGGTGATGGACGTCTTCCCCGGGCAGTACGTCCACCTCGGCGGCGACGAGTGCCCCACCACCGAGTGGGAGAACAGCCCGGCCGCCGCCGCCCGCGCCGCCCACGAAGGGCTCTCCGGCCCGCGCGACGTGCACGGCTGGCTGCTCGGGAGCCTCGCCGACCACCTCCTGCGCGCCGGACGCCGCCCGGTGGCCTGGGCCGAGCGCGACACCCGGCTCCCGGTGGACTGCACGGTGATGAGCTGGCTCGAACCCGGGCACGCCTGGCGGGCCGCCCGCCGCGGCCACGACGTGGTGTACGCCGACCACCGCGCCACCTACCTCGACTACCCGCGCGGCACCGGACCGCAGGAGCCGCCCGGCCAGCCCGGTTACGTCGTCGACCTGCGCACCGTGCACGGCCTCGACCTCACCCCGCCCGCCGCCGAACCCGAGCTCGCGGGGCGCGTCCTGGGCGCCCAGGCGCAGCTGTGGACCGAGTTCGTCAGCACGCCCGAGCACATCGAGTACCTGACGTACCCCCGGCTGTGCGCCCTGGCCGAGCGGGTCTGGAACCCCGCCGCCGACTGGGCCGGCTTCCGCGAGCGGCTCGCCGGCCACACGGCCCGCCTGGACGCGCTCGGCGTGGCCAGCTCGCTTCCGGAGCCCACCCGCGCCTGATCCCCGTTTGCCACCCCGTACCCCTCGAAGGCCCCTTCCCCCGTGGCCGCGACCCCGAGAAGCACCCTCCTGAGAACCGCCGTGCACCACACCACCCACACCGAAGGAAGACACGGATGAGTACTCGCCCCACCCCCACCCCCCGTTCCGCCTCGCGCCGCTCCCGCGCGGCCCTCGCGGTCGCCGCGCTCCTGGGCAGCACGGCGCTCGCCACCCTCCCCGTCACCCAGGCCTCGGCGGCGGGCGAGGGCCTGGCCGTGCAGTACCGCACCAGCGCCAGTGGAGCCACCGCCGACCAGAGCGAGCCCTGGTTCAAGGTCCGCAACACCGGCTCCTCGGCGGTGCAGTTGAGCCAGGTGAAGGTGCGCTACTACTTCAAGGCCGACTCCGCGAGTGCCGCCTACCGCTTCGCCTGCTCCTGGGCGGTCAAGGGCTGTTCCGCGATCACCGGTACGTTCGGCACGCTGGCCCACCCCACCGCCACCGCCGACCGCTACCTGGAGATCGGCTTCACCCCGGCCGCGGGCTCGCTCGCCCCCGGAGCCGACACCGGCGACATGCAGCTGCGCTTCTACCAGTCGTCCTGGCAGACGCTGCGGCAGAGCGACGACTACTCGTTCAACGGCGCCCAGACCTCGTACGCCGACTGGAACAAGGTCACCGCCCAGCTCGCCGGGGCCTCCGTCTGGGGCGTCGCCCCCGAGGGCAACGGGCCGACCGACCCGACCGACCCCACGGACCCGACGGACCCGCCCGGTGGCGGCCAGACCCTGTTCGACGACTTCACCTACGCGTCCTCCGGCGACCCGGCGCTCTCGGCGCACGGCTGGAACGTCCGCTCCAACTCCGGCGGCCCGGGCGTCCCCGGCGCCACCTGGGACCCGTCCAAGGTCACCTTCGCCGCCCAGGGCGGCAACACGGTGATGAACCTGGAGACCTCCACCGCGGGGACCGGTGAGTCGACCAGGCACACCGAAGTCCTCACCAAGTCCACGAAGTTCAAGAACGGCACCTACGCGGCCCGGGTGAAGTTCTCCGACGCCCCCAAGTCGGGCCCCGACGGGGACCACCTCGTGCAGACCTTCTTCACCATCAACGACCTCAAGGCGCCGATGGCGGACGACTACGCCGAGTACGACTTCGAGTACCTGCCCAACGGCGGCTGGGGCGAGCCGTCCAACATCCTCTACACGACGTCCTGGGAGACCTACAACCCCGACCCGTGGCAGGCCGTCAACCAGCACAGCGAGAGCCGCCAGAGCTTCGCCGGGTGGCACGACCTGGTGGTCACCATCGACAACCAGGCCATCACCTACTACGTCGACGGTCAGGTCTTCGGCACGCACGACGCCGCGTACCTGCCCGAGCGGCCGATGTCGATCAACTTCAACCAGTGGCTGATCGACCTCAACGGCCAGACCTCCACCTCGCCGCGCGCCTACGACCAGCAGGTCGACTACGTCCTGCACGTCAAGGACAAGGTCCTGACACCGGCCCAGGTCGCGGCGAAGGTCGCCGCCTACCGCACCGCGGGCACCGCCTTCGTCGACGAGGTCCCCGCGTCCTGACCGACACCCGTCCCGTGAACGGTCCCGTGAACGCCCCGCCCCGGACGTGCCTGCCGTCCGGGGCGGGGCCGCGCGGGGGAGTCAGTCCCCTTCGACCCTGCGCAGGTCCCGCTCGTCCCAGGCCCGGGTGTCGCGCGGCTCCGCGTAGGGCTCGGCCTCCGGCGGCAGCCCGCCCGCGATCGCCCGCTGCCGCGCCGTCTCCGCGTCGAACTCCAGGCCCAGGAGCACGGCCAGGTTGGTGAGCCAGAGCCACACCAGGAACACGATGACGCCGGCCAGCGTGCCGTACGTCTTGTTGTACGTGGCGAACCCGGCCACGTAGAACGCGAACCCGGCGGAGGCCGCCAGCCAGATGAGCAGCGCGAGCACGCTGCCCGGGGTGATCCAGCGGAAGCCGCGCACCTTGGCGTTGGGGCTGGCCCAGTACAGGATCGCGATCATCATGGTGACCAGGACGACGAGCACCGGCCACTTCGCGACCGCCCACACCGTCAGCGCCGAGTCGCCGATGCCCAGGGCCCTGCCCGCCTGCGCGGCCAGGGAGCCCGTGAAGACCACGATCAGCGCGCTCGCCACCGCCAGGACCATCAGGACGACGGTCAGCGCGACCCGCAGCGGGAGGACCTTCCAGACCGGACGGCCCTCCGGCATGTCGTACACCCGGTTCGCCGCGCGGATGAACGCCGCGACGTACCCGGACGCCGACCACACCGCGAGCACCAGGCCCACGACCGCCATGACCGAGCCGACCCCGGACCGGTCCTGGAGCTGCTGGACCGCCTGCGTGATGATGTCCCGCACCGAGCCCGGCGTCAGCTGCTTGAGGTTGGTCAGCACGGTGTCGGTGGCCGACCGGCCCGCGATGCCCAGCAGCGACACCAGCACCAGGATCGCCGGGAACAGCGACAGCACGCCGTAGTACGTCAGGGTCGCGGCCCGGTCGCCCAGTTCGTCGTCCTGGAACTCCCGCAGCGTGCCCTTGAGCACGTCGCGCCAGGCCCGCGCGGGCAGCCGCGCCGGGCTGTCCGGGGCCTTGGCCTCCACGTCGGGACCGGGCCCGACCGCCTCGGGTGGCGGCGCCCCGCGCCGTGCCTCGCCGTCGTCGTCCGCCTCGTGCCGGGAAAGATGCAGCCTCGCCATGGTCCCCGGGTATCCACTCGCGGCGCGTGTAAGCCCGGCGGAAGGGAGGGTTCAGCTGTCCGTCCATGCCGCGTGTACGCCCGCTGGAGGGGACGGTTCAGCGCCGGACGACGCCCTTCCGGTCCGACGGCGCGTCCTGGCGCGCCGGGTCGCCGGAGGTGACCACCCGCGAGGAACGGCGGCCGCTCAGCGTCGCGATCGCGATGGCCACCAGTGCGAGCGCGGCGCCCGCCACCGTCGCCGCCGTGACCTCGGCGCCGCCGTGCGGCAGCAGCAGGTCCAGCGCGAGGGACCCGATCAGCTGTCCCGAGATGGTGCACAGGCCGAGCACGAGGACGCCGAGCCTGCGGACCGTGGCGACCGCGATGGAGATGAACGCGATGCCGACCAGGCCGCCGAGGTAGACGTACGGCTGCGAGGGCAGCCGCTCCGGCAGCCCCGTCACCGCCGTGTGCGCCACGAAGGCCACGCACAGCGCGGCGGTGCCGGCGACGAAGTTGAAGAACGTGCCCGTGTACGCGGACCCCGAGGCGTCCCGGACGTGCCCGTTCACCGCCTGCTGCCAGCTCACGCAGACGCCCGCCGCCAGGGGGAGCAGCAGCATCGCGTACGGGAAGCCGCCGCCCAGTTTGTCCGCCATCGACAGGCCCACCGCCGCGAGGACCAGGGCCGCGCCCACCACCCGGCGCCGCGTCGGCCGCTGCGGGCCCGCCGGCCCCAGGCCCATCCGGTCGAAGACCAGCCCCCCGGAGACCTGGCCCGCGACGATGGCGACGGTGAACAGCGCCACGCCCAGGGCCCCCACGGTCAGCCCCTGGGCCAGCACGAACGCCGCGCCGCCGCAGCCGCCGAGCACCTGCCACCACTTCAGCCGCCGCTCGCGCACCGCCGCCACGACCAGGCCCGCGCCCCGGCGCGGCCCGCGCAGGGCCAGCATTCCGAGGGTGAGCACCGCGCAGCCGGAGCCGAAGGAGATCAGCGCGGCCGTGAACCCGTCGCCGCCGAGCCCGGACGCGAGTTCGCCCGTGATGCGGGACTGCAGGGATATGAGGGTGCCGGAGAAGACGGCGAGCAGCAGCCAGGGGGCCGCGGTGGTGCGCATGTGCGGAGGACCTCGAAGGGGAACGGCGGGCAGGGACGCGCCCGCGGCCGCGACCCCGCGGGACCACGACCCACTGCCGGGCACGTACACCTTTCTAGCCGATCGGCCCGCCCACTGACAGGGGCGGGCCGGATGACGAGACGTGCGCGGGCCCGCCCACGGGGTCGGGCCCGGCGGGCGTCAGACCGTGTCGGCGGTCTGCGCGACGGCCAGCACCGAGTCGTCCAGCGGACGCGCGCCGGGCAGCTGGTGCCGCGCGGCGATCAGGGCGGCGTCGACGTCCCGGGTGCCGGTCGCCACGCACAGGGTGTACGAGACGTCGTCGAGGCGCTGACGGGCCTCCGGGCCGCCGTCCTGGGCGTGCAGCCTGGTGAGCGCGTCGTACTGGGCCAGGAGCTTGGTGAGGACGGCAGGGTGGGCCATGAGCATGACGGACCTCCGGAACGGTTCTGCGGAGCGCGCCTTGGCCGGACGCTCACGAGGGGGCGACGCTGCCCGTGTGCCCGCCCGCCCGGTTCGTATGCGCGGCTTCTCGGCCACACCGTCCCGCCGGGGCCGTCCGGGTCGACACAACCTCCAACCCGGCCCTCCCACCTGCGGTCGCTTTTGGCTGATCTGCCAAGCATCACAGAGGGGACTAGGAGAGTCGGCCTCGCAGATGCAAGATGGTGCGGACGCGAGACGGTTGAGGTCGCCCGGCAGCGGATGCCACCGCCACCGGCCCGGGCCCGGAAGGCGAGGAGACCCATGGCCATGCGGACCCAGGACGGAAGAACCGCCCACCGTGCGGCGGCCCTCCCCGGCGCCCGGCGCCCCGACGAGCGCATCGCCCGCCTCGTCGCGCACGCCCTCGGCGAGGCCCGCACCGTCCTGAACGTCGGCGCGGGCGCGGGCACCATCGGCGGCGACCGCACGACCACCACCGCCATCGGCGCCGGAGCCGGACGACTCCCCTTCCAGGACGCCGAGTTCGACGCCGCCCTCACCCTGCTCAGCGTCCACCAGTGGCCCGACACCGCCGCCGGACTGCGGGAGATGCGCCGCGTCACCCGGGGCCCCGTCGTCGTCCTCACCTGCGACCCGGCCCGCGTCCGCGACTTCTGGCTGTACGAGTACGCGCCGGAGGTCCTCGACACCGAGGCCCGCCGCCACCCGCGCCTGGACCTCCTCGCCGAGGCCCTCGGCGGCACGGTCACCCGCCACCCCGTCCCCATCCCGCTGGACTGCACCGACGGCTTCAACGAGGCCTACTACGGCCGTCCCGAACTGCTCCTCGACCCCGCATCCCGCCAGGCCTCCCCGGCCTGGAGCTTCCTGGACGACCGCGCCCGCCAGGACTTCGACACCTCGCTGCGCCACGCCCTGGGCTCCGGCGCCTGGGACGAGGCGTTCGGCCACCTGCGCCACCGGCCCACGTACACCGGCTCGCTGGTGCTGCTCCGCGCGACGCCGTGACGCGGCGACGCCGTGACGCCGTGACGCAGCGACGCCGTGACGCGCGTCCGCCCGTTCAGCCCGGTACGCGCACCGGCTGCCCCACGACCACCAGGTCGGGGTTCGCAATCTCCGGGTTGAGCCGCAGCAGTTCCTCGACCGTCGTGCCGTGCGCCTGCGCGATCCCGCCGAGCGTGTCCCCGGCCCGCACGGTGACCTCCTTCGGCGCACGCAGCCGCGCGGTCACGGAGGCGCGCACGCCCGGCATGGTGATGCCGGGCCCCAGCGGGTCGATCTTGCCGGTCTGCCACTCGGCGTGCCCGATCACCGAGGTCCCGCCGGCTGCGCCCCAGCCGTGCGCACGGCACAGCGCCGCGCACACCCGCACGATCGCGTCGACCTGCGCCGGCGGCCACGGGTCCTTGCCGTCGCCCATGTTCTCGCACTCGAAGCCGTAGAAGTGCCGGTTGCCGTCCGTGACCGGCTCGCCCACCGGGGGCAGCGGACCCTCGGCCTTCACGGCGTCGAGGACCGCCGGGTCGCCCAGGCCCGCGTGGTTGGCGCGGCCGTACCCGATCAGGTGCACCGTGCCGTCCTTGGCGATCACCCCGTGGCAGAGCGGCCCCGGCAGGTCCTCCCGGCCCTCCACGCACAGGCGCACGGTCGCCTCGGTGCCCCGGGTGACCGTGTGGTGCACCATCACCCCGTTCACCGGGCCCCAGGTGCCCTTGTGGTCACGGTTTCGGCCGCGCCAGCCCTCGTACTCGACGATCCTCACACCCTCGTCGCGGAGCGCGGCGAGGAAGGCGTCGGCGCTGAGCGGATCGGCCACCGGGACCTCCTGGGGGTGCGTCGGGCCCGTCACTTCCTGGGGATGGTGAAGACGCTCCCTACTTCGGCGGGAGCTTCAGCTTCTGGCCCGCCTGGATGTGGTCGGGGTTCGGGATGCCGTTGAGCCTGGCGATCTCCGGGTAGCGCATCGCGTTGCCGAGCTTCGCCAGGGCGATCCCGGACAGCGTGTCGCCGGACTTCACCGTGTACGTCGCGGGGGCCTTCGCCGTCGTCGCGCGCGGCGCGGCCTTCTTCGGGGCCGCCTTCTTCGCCGTGGACTTCTTGGCGCCCCCGGCCTTGGCCACGCCCTTGCCCGCCAGGTAGGCCATCGGGTCGGTGTGGCCGTTGTAGTTGTTGGCGGTGCGCGCCTCGAAGTGCAGGTGCGGTCCCGTCACGTTGCCGGTGGCGCCCGAGAGGCCGAGGCGCTGCCCGCCGCCCACGCCCTGGCCCGCCTTCACGTCGACGCTGCTCAGGTGCGCGTACAGGGTGAAGCGCCCGTCCTCCATCTGCAGGATCACGCAGTTCCCGTACGCACCCTGGTCCCCGGCCACCACCACCGTGCCGGGGCCGACCGCGCTGACCGGGGTGCCGGTGGGGCAGCCGAAGTCGACGCCGGTGTGGAAGCCGGCCGCCCAGCCGCCGGGCTGCCGGTACTTCGCGGTGACCCTTCCCTTGGCCACGGGCATGTTCCAGCTCATGTGCCGCGTCCTTTCGACGGGGCCTTCCCGGGGGCGGGGAGGCCGCCCCCGGCGCTCGGCGCGGCCGGGGGAGCGGACACCTGCCAGCTTGGTGCGCGGCGCCGCCCGGCTCACTCAGGGATCGGCCGAACGGGTGACGAAGGGCCCGGCTCCGCCTCCGGAACCGGGCCCTGACCAGCCATGACGCCCGTCGAGATGTCAGCCGTTGGGAAGGATCACCGCGCGGCCCCGCACCTGCCCGTGGTGCAGCCGCTCGTAGGCCTTCGGCGCCTCGTCCAGCGTGTACGTCTCGACGTGCACCCCGACCGCGCCCGAGCGGGCCAGGTCCAGCACCTCGATCAGCTCCGCGCGCGAGCCCCAGTAGGGGGCGCGCACGGCCGTGTCGTACGGCACCGTCCCGAAGCCCACCGCGGCGGCCCCGCCGCCGATGCCGACCACCGTCACGTCCGATTCCACCGCGGCGCACGCGGTGGCGGTGGCCACGGTCGGCGCCGCGCCGACGAAGTCGAACACGGCCTGCGCGCCGAGCCCGCCCGTCAGTTCGCGCACCCGGGCCGCCGCGTGCTCGTCGGACAGCACCGTCTCGTGCGCGCCCACCTCGCGGGCCAGCTCCAGCTTCTGCTCCGTCACGTCCAGGGCGACCACCCGTGCCGGGGTCAGCGCCCGCAGCAGCTGGATCGCGACGTGCCCCAGGCCGCCGGTCCCGATCACCACGGCGGTGCTGCCGGGCACCAGCTTCGGCAGCGACGTCTTGATCGCGTGGTACGGGGTGAGGCCCGCGTCCGTCAGCGGTACGGCGGTCACCGGGTCGAGGTCCCCCAGCGGTACCAGGTGGCGCGGGTCGTCGACCAGCATGTACTCGGCGAGGGCGCCGGGCGCGCCGAGCCCGGGCGGCCGGATGCCCAGCTCGTCGGCGCGCAGGCAGTAGTTCTCCTTGCCCTGGGCGCACATCACGCAGGTGCCGCAGCCCCACGGCCCGTACACGGCGACGGACTCGCCCAGGGCGAGACCGGTGACGCCCTGGCCGAGCGCGGCGACGGTGCCCGCGCCCTCGTGGCCCAGGGTGAGCGGCAGCGGGAAGGACAGTGCCTCGGCCGGCATGCCCATCACGGCGATGTCGGAGTGGCACACGCCCGCGGCCGTGACCTTGAGCAGCACCTGACCGGGACCCGGCTCGGGGCGCTGGACGGTCACGACCTCGGGCGCGGCGCCGACGGCGCGGTACTGGACGGCCTTCATCGTCTCGGGGGTCGCGGACATGGCTGCTGCCTCTTTCTCGCTGTGTGTCTCGGAGTGCTTCTCGGAGTGCTTCTCGGTGGGCGCGGGGGTGGTGCGGGTGTTCTTCCCGGTGGCCGAGGTCAGCGCGCGGCGTAGCCGCCGTCGACCAGGTGGTAGCTGCCGTTGACGAACGAGGCGCGGTCGGACAGCAGGAACAGGGTCAGCTCGGCGACCTCCTCGGCGGTGCCCAGGCGGCCCTGCGGGTGCAGCGAGACGAGGTGGTCGCGCTGGGACTGCGCGTTCGACAGCAGCGGGGTGTCGATGAAGCCGGGGGCGACGGCGTTGACCCGCACGCCGTGGGCGGCGTACTCGACGGCGGCCGTCTTGGTGAGGCCGACCACGGCGTGCTTGGCGGCCGAGTAGGCGGCCGAGCCGGGGAAGCCGTTGCTGCCCAGGATCGAGGACATGTTGACCACGGCGCCGCCGCCGGAGGCCAGGATGCGCGGGAGTTCGTAGCGCAGCCCGTAGAAGACGCCGTTGAGGTTGGTGTCGATCACCCGCCGCCACTCGTCGAGCGGGTACTCGGCGGTCGGCGCGGAGGCGCCGGCGACGCCCGCGTTGTTGACGGCCAGGTGCAGGGCGCCGAAGGTCTCGACGGCGAAGTCCACCGCGGCGCGGACCGACTCGGGGTCGGTGACGTCCAGGATCGTCGCCGCGGCCCGGCCGCCGGCGGCGGTGATCGCCTCGACGGCCTCCTTCGCGCCCTGCTCGTTGTAGTCGGCGACGACGACGGCCGCGCCGCCCTCGGCGAGGCGGCGGGCTATCTCCAGGCCGATGCCGGAGGCGCCGCCGGTCACCAGGGCGGTCTTCCCGGCGAACTCGGCGGTGGTGTTGCTGGTGGTCATGGTGCTACCTGGTTTCACTCGTGGTGGTGTGCGAAGGCCGTGGTGGTCGTACGCGAAGGCCGCGGACGTGGTGCGCGGGGGCGCAGTGCCGCGCGGCCGGTCAGGGGCCGGGGTCCGGCGCGGGCTCGGCCGCCAGCGCCGCGAAGGCCTGGTCGATCAGATCAGGGAGGGCCGCACGGGAGTCCGGGGCGATCCAGAAGCGCACGGCCGTCCCGAACGCCCCCACCGCCAGCGACGTCGCCAGCGCGGGCCGCAGCTCGCGGCCCGGGTCGAGGCCGAGCCGCCCGGCGATCACCTCCACCGTCGCGGCCTCCGCCTCGTCCCTGACGTGCCCGTACGCGGCGAGCAGCGACGGCTCGTGGTGCAGCAGCCGCAGCAGCTCGCCGGAGCGGGCCCGCTTGTGCCAGGCGCAGGGGTCCCCGGCCAGCCAGTCCCGCAGCGCGCGGTGGTAGGCGGTCAGCGGGTTCTCCCCGGCGGGGCGCGCCGCCAGGGCGGCGTTGATCCGGGCGAAGTCGGCGCGGAGGGTGTCGACGACCGCGTCCTCCTTGCCCGCGAAGTAGCGGGAGAAGGTGCGCCGCGAGACGTCGACGCGCTCGCTGATGGCCTCGACGGTCACCTGGTCGAGCCCGTGCTCGAGCACCAGGTCCACCGCCGCGCGGGCCATGGCCTCGCGACTCTCCTGGACTTTGCGGACCCGGCGGCCCTCCGTGCTGCTCATGGCCCCGACTGTACTCCTCGAAATGTCCCATCGGGACACTTGGCTCGGTGGGACAGGTCACCGACCGGCCGCGGACGCGCGTCAGGGGCCGCCCCGTACGGGACGACCCCTGACGTACTGCTCCTGCGACTCCTGCTGCTCCTGCGCGTGACCGGCCGGCGCTACCCCGCGGCCCTCGTGAAGCCGGGCACCGACGGCAGCACCTTCTCCGCCAGGCCCAGCAGCACCGCTTCCTCCGGCGCGACGCCGTCCGAGCGCCACACCGACATCGTCAGCGAGCCGCCGGTGTCCTTCGGGTCCAGCGCCACGGCCAGCGTCCGGGCCGGGACCCCGGACCCGGTCCGGCCGGTGCTCTTGCCCGGTTGGAAGCTGATGCTGATCGTGCGGTCGGCGTACGTGAACGCCGGGTGCCCAAGGAACCGGTGCACGGTCGACTCCGTACCGAGCAGCGGCGCCAGGGCCGAGACCGGCACCCGGTCGTAACTGGCCTCCACCGTGACGGTGTACGTGTCGAACTCGACCCGGGCCTGCGACGTGTCGACCTTCCTGCCGTCGCCCTTCTTCGACGAATGGCTGCTGCCGTAGGCCGACTTGGGCTTCTCGACCGGCGTGCCGAGGAGCTGGGCGAGGTCGGCCCGGTTGAGCGCGTCGCACAGCTTCGTGCCCGAGACGTGTCCCGCCGGGACCTCCTCCTCCCGGTCCCCGTGGTCACAGGCCGCGGGCTGCCGCGCGGCGTCGTCCTGCCGGGACTTGTCCTGCTGCCCCAGGTACAGCAGCCCGACACCGAGCGCCCCCACCAGTGCCAGCGCCAGTACGGCCTGCGCCCATGGGCTGGGCGCGCCCTTCTCGTCCGTCATGTCCCCCCACTTACGAAGATCCCCCCAATACGTGCCCGGGGACCATAACCCGTGATCAACTCCCCGACAAGAAGCTTCTTCCGAGGTCAGGCGGCTGATATTGCGGCGCGGCTCGGCGGGCGGTGTGAGAGGCTCCCGCCCCATGGACGACAACAGGCGCGCGGCGCCGGACTTCCGTACGACCGGCGGGCCGGTACGTGGGCGCTGGGTGGCGGACGACGTGGTGGCCGCACTCGGAATCCCGTACGCGGCACCGCCGTTCGGCCCCCACCGCTTCCACGCGCCACGGCCCGCACCGGCCTGGGACGGCGTCCGCGACGCCACGGCCTTCGGACCGGTGGCACCGCAGTCGGCCGAACTGCCGGGCGCCCCCGTCTGGCGCCCCGGCGACGAGGACGTCCTCACCGTCAACGTCTGGGCGCCACGCCCCGCCGCCGGGCCGATGCCGGTGCTGTTCTGGATCCACGGCGGCGCCTACGTGATGGGCTCCTCCGCCCAGCCCGACCACGACGGCGCCGCACTGGCCCGCGCCGGACTGGTCGTCGTCACCGCCAACTACCGGCTGGGCTTCGAGGGGTTCGGCCGGGTGCCGGGCCTGCCCGACAACCGCGGCCTGCTCGACCAGGCCGCCGCCCTGCGCTGGGTCCGGGACAACATCGCGGCGTTCGGCGGCGACCCGGCCAACGTCACGGTCGCGGGCCACTCCTCGGGGGCGGGGTCCGCCGTGTGCCTGATGGCCTCGGAGCACGCGCGCGGCCTGTTCCGCCGCGTCATCGCCCACAGCGTGCCGCACGCCTTCCACACCCCCGCGCAGGCCGCCGCCACCACCGGGCGGATCGCGGCGGCGGCCGGGGTCCCGGCGACCGCCGAAGGCCTCATCGCCGCCTCCCCGCGGGACCTGGTCGCCGCCGTCGACGCGGTCGCCGCCCAGTACGCCGCCGACCCGGTGACACCGGTCCAGGCGTACGACCCCGTGGTCTTCCAGCCCGTCCTCGACGGCCGGGTGCTCCCCGCCGACCCGCTCGCGGCGCTCGCCGCCGCCCGCGCCCGCGACGTGGACCTGCTGGTGTGCCGCGCCGACGAGGAGTGCTGGTTCCTGCACGAGGTCGGGGCCGTCCGCCCGGTCCGTACCGAGCCCGAACTCGCGTCCTTCGTACGGGCGCTGGGCCTGCCGGACCACCTGCTCGCCGCGTACGCCGAGGACCTGCCCGGGGCGCCGGTCCTCGACCGCTACCTGGCCCTCTTCGGCGACGCGCGGTTCGGCGAGTACGGCGCACGTCTCGCCGAGGCCCACGCCCGCGCGGGCGGCCGCGCGCACCTGGCCCGCTTCGCCCGCGACCGCACCGCCGACGGACGTGCCGTACGCCCCTGGCACACCGCGGACGTCCCCTTCGCCTTCGGCAACCTGGACGCGCACGGCGCCGCCTTCCTCATCGGCGGCGCGCCCGACGAGCAGGACCACGCGCTGTCCCGCCGGATGCGGGGCGCCTGGGCGGGCTTCGCGGCCTGCGGCGACCCCGGCTGGCCCGCGGTGACCGCCGACGCCTCGCCCGTACGCGTATGGGCGACCCCGGACGACGGCCTCGCCGACGACGCGACCAGCGAGGTCCGGGCGCGGTGGCGCACGGTGCCCTTCGCCGACGGGTCCGGGCCCGGCCGGGACAAACCGGTTGGCGCCGGGGGCCCCGCGCCCGCATGATCACCGCATGGACCACTTCCTGGAGACCGAACGGCTCGTCCTGCGGCCCTTCACCGAGGCGGACGCCGACGACGTGTTCGCCCTGGACGACGACCCCGAGGTGATGCGCTTCATCAACGGGGGCGAGCCCGCGGACCGCGACGTGGTGCGCACCCGGACGCTGCCCCGGCTGATGCGGGTCCATCCGTGCTGGGGCCATCGGGGCTACTGGGCGGCGGTGGAGAAGGCCACCGGGGCGTTCCTGGGGTGGTTCGAGTTCCGCCCGCCGGCCGAGGACGACGCCGCCGAGGTCGAGCTCGGCTACCGGCTCAACAGGGCGTCCTGGGGCCGGGGTTACGCGACGGAGGGGTCCCGCGCGCTCATCGCCAAGGGCTTCGCCGAGCTCGGCGTGCGGCGGGTGACCGCGAACACCATGGCGGTCAACACGCGTTCGCGCAGGGTCATGGAGAAGTCGGGGCTGGTGTTCCTGCGGCACTTCGACGGCGAGTGGCCTCACCCGATCGAGGGATCGGAACACGGCGAAGTGGAGTACGAGCTGACCGCCGCCGATCCGCACCGGGGCCGCTGATCCCCGTATCGTCTGCGCGCCCTCAACTCCCTTGCGGCGCACGTGATCTGGGCAGTGTCGCCGGACGGTCCTGAGGTGCGGACCGGGCCGTGGTGGCGCGTGTGGCGGGACCGGGCGGGCGCGCCGATGGCCGAATTCCGGCCATGCCGGGGCCACTTACCCGCGCGTGTACTTCCGGGCGGCGCCGGCGCCTTCCTAGGATGGCCGCCCACCACAGGAGCACGAGCAGGGGGACGGACCAGTGTCGAGCCAGCAGTGGAGCCCGCCGGGGATAGATCCGAACGTGCCGAGCGTGGCGCGGATGTACGACCACCTGCTGGAAGGCCGCGACAACTACCAGTCCGACCGGGACGCCTGCGAGGTGCTGCTGCGCGAGGTGCCCAGCATGAAGGACCTCGCGCTCAACAACCGCGAGTTCCTCCGCCGCGTGGTGCGCTGGCTCGCCGCCGAGCAGGGCATCTCCCAGTTCATCGACCACGGCTCCGGCCTGCCGACCCGCGACAACGTCCACCAGGTCGCCCAGCGGGTCAACCCCGCCTCGCGCGTCGTCTACTGCGACAACGACCCCATCGTGCTCGCCCACGGCCGCGCCCTGCTCGGCGCCGACGAGCGGACGGCGGTCCTCCAGGCCGACATGCGCGACACCGACCACATCTTCGGCCACGCCGACACCCGGCGGCTGATCGACTTCGAGCAGCCGGTGGCCGCGCTGTTCGTGTCGGTCATGCACTGCATCCCGGACGACGACGACCCGGCCGGCCTGGTGCGCGAGGTCGCGTCCAGGCTCGTGCCGGGCAGTTTCCTGGTCGTGTGCCAGCTGGTCAGCGAGGACGAGCAGGTACGCAAGTTCGTCACCGAGTACATGGCCGCCGCGACCCAGGGCCACTGGGGCCGGGTCCGCCAGAAGGACGAGGTCAGGACCTTCCTCGCCGACGAGCGCCTGGAACTGGTCGACCCGCCCGGCCTCCTCGAGGTGTCCGAGTGGATGCCCGACAACGAACTGGTCAGGCCCCAGCGCACCTTCGAGTGGGAAGAGTGGGGCGGGGTCGCCCGCGTACGCGCCGTCTAGACCCCCGTGCTGCCGTCCAGCAGCTCGCGCACGATGTCCAGGTGCCCGTTGTGCCGGGCCGTCTCCTCGATCAGGTGCAGCAGGATCCAGCGCAGGTCGACGTACCTGCCGCTCCCGGTCGGTTTCACGGCCTTGGTGTCCAGGTCGTGCGCGGCCACCAGGGCGCGCAGCCGGACGCTCTGCTCCTCGTACTCCGCGAGCAGCTGGGGCAGCGGCACGTCCACGGCCGTGCGCATCTCGGGGTCGGGGTCCTCGTCGGTGGCGTCGGCGAGCGGGCCCTGGAGCTCGCCGCCCAGGAGCACCACGTCCAGCCACCAGTGCTCGACCCAGCGCAGATGGCTGATGACCCCGCACAGGGTCATCAGGGGCGACCCCGGCAGCGGGGCCTTGCGGGCGTCCTCGTCGGAGACGCCCTCGCACTTGGCGCGGGCGGTGTCGCGGGCGTAGTCGAGGAAGGTGGACAGCTGGGTGCGCTCGTCCCAGGCGGGAGGCGTGTCGGTAAGTCGAGTCATCGCCGGGAGTCTGACGTACGGGGACCTGCGTGTCGAACGCTTTTACGCAGGTGGAGCCGCCGGGTCCGGCCCGGAGGGGGTGGGTCCCGCCCGGTCCGCTGATCCGCCCGCCTTGATAGGCAAGCGTGGGCTTGCCTATCCTGGGTCCATGGCTGACGATGTCTTCAAGGCGCTGGCCGACCCCACCCGCCGGCACATACTCGACGGGCTGGTGGAGCGGGACGGCCAGACGCTGTTCGAGATCTGCGCGCGGCTGGTGTCCCGGCACGGCCTCGGGCTGTCCCGCCAGGCGGTCAGCCAGCACCTGGCGGTACTGGAGTCGGCGGGCCTCGTGGTGACACGGCGCGAGGGCCGCTACAAGTTCCACCACCTCGACACCGACCCCCTGCAGGCCGTCGTGACGCGATGGCTCAGGCCCGAACCCCCGGAGAGCACCCCGTGAAGATCTACATGACCAGCGTCTTCGTCGACGACCAGGAGAAGGCGCTGCGCTTCTACACCGACGTCCTGGGCTTCGTGACCAAGCACGACGTCCCCGTCGGCGGCGACGACCGGTGGCTCACCGTGGTCTCCCCGGAGCAGCCCGAGGGCACCGAGCTGCTCCTGGAGCCGTCCGGGCACCCCGCGGTCAAGCCGTACAAGGACGCCCTGGTCGCGGACGGCATCCCGGCCGCGTCCTTCGCGGTGGACGACGTCCAGGCCGAGCACGCGCGGCTGACCGCCCTCGGCGTCCGCTTCACCCAGGAGCCCCTGGAGATGGGCGACGTCACGATGGCGGTCCTGGACGACACCTGCGGCAACCTCATCCAGATCGTGCACACCAAGGCGTAGCCGATCGCGCGCACCAAAGCGTAGCGGCCGTGCCGTGCGCCGGGGCTACTGGCCCACGCGGCCGTCGATCCGCTCGCGCAGCAGGTCGGCGTGGCCGTTGTGGCGGGCGTACTCCTCGATCATGTGCACCAGCACCTCCCGCAGCTCCACCGCCTTCCCGTCGGGCCGGGTGCCGGTGACGCCGAGCGAGGCGGCGCCGTCCGTGAACCGCTCGGCGAACGCCACCTCGGCCCGCCACGCGGCCCACGCGGCGGCCACCGTCCCGGCGTCCGGGAGCGCGTCGTCGAAGGCCGCGTCGAGGTCGTCCGGCGTGCGGAAGTGCCAGGACGCGGTCTCACCCGCCATCACGACCCGGAACCACTTCAGTTCCACGTCCGCCAGGTGCCGCAGCAGGCCGAGCAGGGACAGGCTCGACGGTTCCACCGCGCGCCGCGCCAGGTCCGCCGGGCCGAGGCCGGAACACTTGAGCTCCAGGGTGAGCCGCTGGTCGCGGAGGTAGCCCGCGAGCACGGCCCGCTCGCCGCGGAACGCCCCGTCGGTGCGGGGGTCCTCGCCGGGGCCGACGAACATGTTGGACCAGCCGAAGCGCTGTTCGGGGAAGTCCCCGGCGGGCCGTGCCCCGGTGGAGGGGGACGCGGAGTCCGTGTCGGGGGCTGCGGACGGGGACGCGGGGTCTGTGGCGTGCGACATGTACGCGATCATCGGTGATCCGCGCCGCGCGCGCGAGGCCCTCACGTCAGCCGCCGTCCTCCAGCCTGCGCTGCTGCTCCTGGAGCCACTTCAGGGACTGTTCCGGGGTGCGGGTCACCGCGGCCAGGCGGTCGAGGAGCTGGAGGTGGTGCTCCACGCGGGCGCGGTCCTGGAGGAAGATGCTGCTGCTCGCCTGCTCGGTGTAGACCGCGTCGTCCAGCTCGGCGGCCGAGAAGCGCAGGTACGTGATGTTCTGGGTGATCGGTACGCGCGCCATGGTGCGGGGCGAGACGACCTGGACGGGGACCTGGCCGCCCCAGGCCGCGTCGATGAGCCGTCCCAGCTGCTCGTGCAGGACGGCCTTGTCCTCGACCGACCACAGCAGGGCCTCCTCGCGCACCGCCACCCACAGGCGCGGGTTCGCGGCCCGGTCGGCCTGGGCGCGGAACTGCTCCTGGCGCGCCATCCGCAGCTCGACCAGCCGCTCCACGTCCCACTGGGGGCGCAGGGGCCACTCGGAGCGGATCACGGCCGCCGCGTAGGCGGGCGTCTGCAGGAGGCCGGGGACGTAGTTGGGCTCGTACACCCGGATCTGGTCGGCCGCGTACTCGAGGGCGAGCAGCGGGTGGAAGAACTCGGCGACGCTGTCGTTCCAGCGCTGGAAGTACTCCGGCCGCAGCGACTCCTCGACCAGCCGGACGAACTCCTCGACCAGGTCCCGGTCGGTGACCCCGTAGAGCGCGAGCAGGGCCCGGGCGTCGGGGACCTTGCAGCCCTGGCGGCCCAGTTCGATCCGGTTCAGCTTGGCCTGGGAGAAGCCGAGTTGCCGGCAGACCCGGCTGGTGGGCAGTCCGCTCGCGTCGCGCAGGTCGCGCAGCTTGCGCCCCGTGATGACCTTGAGGGCGGAGGGGCACCCGGCGGCCCGGCCCAGGTCGCGCAGCGGCAGGACGTGCGCCGCGCCGCCGCGGTGCGCCGCGGGGCGGGGGAGCGCCCCTCCCGGCTCGGGCATGCCTGTGCTCCTCTTCGGAGTGTTCGGGGTCTCAGGAGATCCCCAAGTATCGCGACGGCGGCCCCGGCTGAGGCGAACTTCCCCCTTCCTCAGGGGATTTCAGCCAACAATGAAATCGAACTCACCTTCGTGCATACCGGAAAGGAAGGCCTCGGCCTCACGCGCCGTGAACACCAGCGCGGGACCGTCGGGGAAGCGCGAGTTGCGCACGGCCATGCCGCCGCCGTCCAGCGACGCCACCTCCACGCACGAGCCGTCCCCGTTGCTGTGGCGGCTCTTGACCCAGACGACCCCCTCGATGGCGCTCGCCCGGACCCCGTTCTGCGCGGCCTGCGACATGGTCTTCCTCCCCTGGTGTCGCACGGGCGTTCCACCCCCGTGCCGGGGCGCCGTGGAATCCCGGATGAAATTCCATCCTCCGCCCCGCGCGGGAACGTACCCCTCCCGGTCGCCGGGCCCGCCTTGTTCGAAGGAAATCCCGCCGGGCGGTGGCCGGGGCGAACCCGCCGTGAACGGCTCCGAGGCCGGTCCCCGCAGGGTGGGAACGGCGTGCGCGGGGACGGAGATTGGCGCGGAAGCACCCTCGGCGTTCACTGGAACGGGTGAAGCGCGCGCGGCGCTCGAACTCGGCTGCGCCACCACCCCTCCTCCGCTCGTGCGCCCGCCCCGCCCTCCGGCGCACGCGGCGCGCGTCGGGCTGACGTGCGGGAGCCGTTCGGCGCGCCGCGCGCACCGCATGACTTATGTCCCGATATGCATGCCTTCATGACCGTTCTGGTCCTCGCCCACTTCGTCCTCGCACTCGGTGCCGCCCCGCTCGTCAGCCGCGCGGGCCCACGTGCGTTCCTCCTGCTCGCCCTGCCCCCGGCGGCCGCGCTCTGCTGGGCGCTGACCCAGTGGTCCACCGTCACCTCGGGCGGCGCCGCCACCGAGTCCTGGACCTGGATCGAGGCCTACGACGTCCAGGTGGCCTTCCGCCTCGACGCGCTCTCCCTGGTGATGGTGCTCCTCGCCGCGGGCATCGGGGCCCTGGTGCTGCTCTACTGCGTCGGCTACTTCGACGCGGGGACGCGCCAACTGGGCCCGTTCGCCGGGAACCTGCTCGCCTTCGCCGGGGCGATGCTCGGCCTGGTGCTCGCCGACGACCTCATGCTCCTGTACCTGTTCTGGGAGCTCACGACGATCCTGTCGTTCCTCCTCATCGGGTACGACAGCGAGAAGCGCGACAGCCGGCGCTCGGCGCTCCAGGCCCTCACCGTCACCACGCTCGGCGGACTTGCCATGTTCGTGGGCTTCCTGATGCTCGGCCACGCCGCGGGCACGTACCGCATCTCCCGCATCCTGGAGTCCCCGCCCGCCGCGAGCAGCACCCTCTCGGCCGCCGTCGTGCTCATCCTCTGCGGCGCCCTGGCCAAGTCGGCGATCTGGCCCCTCAGCCTCTGGCTGCCCAACGCGATGGCCGCCCCCACCCCCGTCAGCGCCTACCTGCACGCGGCCGCCATGGTCAAGGCGGGCGTCTACCTCGTCGCCCGGCTCGCCCCCGCCCTCAGCGACACCGCCCCCTGGCGCCCGCTGCTGCTCACCCTCTCCACCGCGACCATGCTGTTCGGCGGCTGGCGGGCGCTGCGCCAGAGCGACCTCAAGCTCGTCCTCGCCCACGGCACCGTCAGCCAGCTCGGCTTCCTGGTCGTCCTCGCGGGCGCCGGCTCGTACAACACCGCCCTCGCCGCCGTCGCGATGCTCCTGGGCCACGCCCTGTTCAAGGCCCCGCTGTTCCTCGTCACCGGCATCGTCGACCACGCCGCCGGCACCCGCGACCTGCGCCGCCTCTCCGGCGTCGGACGGGCACTGCCCCTGGTGTGCGCCGTCGCCGTGGTCGCCGGCGCGTCGATGGCGGCGCTGCCCCCGCTGCTCGGCTTCGTCGCCAAGGAAGCCGCCTTCGGCGCCCTGCTCGACGGCAGCCCGGCCGAGCGCTGGGTGCTCGCCCTCATCGTGCTCGGCTCCGCGCTCACCACCGCGTACACCCTGCGCTTCCTGTGGGGCGCCTTCGCGCGCAAGCCCGGCACCCCCGACACCCGCGTCCACCCGGTGGGCGCCGCGCTCCTGGCGCCGCCCGCCCTGCTCGCCCTCGGCTGCCTCGCCCTCGGCCCCGGCATCGGCCTGCTCACCACCCTGTTCGAGCGGTACGCCGAGCAGTTCCCGGCCCCCGCGCACCCCTACCACCTCGCCCTGTGGCACGGCTTCGGCCTGGCGCTCGGCCTGTCCGCGCTCGCCTGGCTCGGCGGCGCCGCGCTCTTCGCCCTGCGCGAGCCCGTCGCGGGCCTGGGCCGCCGCCTCGCCTGGCCCAGCGCCGACGACGCCTTCGACGGCACCGTCCTCGGCCTGGAACGCACCGCGCTCCAGCTCACCGGATCCGTCCAGAAGGGCTCCCTGCCCGCCTACGTCGCCACCGTCATGGGCGTGATGCTCACCGGTCTCATCGCCGTCCTCGCCACCGACCGGCCCTGGCACGGCGCCCCCGCGCCCCGCCTCTGGGACTCCCCGTGGCAGGCCGCCGTCGGTGCCCTGACCTGCGCGTGCGCCCTGATGTGCCTGACCGTGCAGCGGCGCATGAAAGCCGCCGTCCTCGCCGGGCTCACCGGCTACGGGACGGCCCTGCTGTACGTCGTGCACGGCGCCCCGGACCTGGCGCTCACCCAGTTCGGCGTGGAGACCGTCTCCACCGTCGTCCTGGTCCTCGTCCTGCGCCGCCTGCCGCTCTACTTCGGCGACGCCCGCCACCGCTACCGCCGCGCGGCCGGGATGGTCATCGGCGTCTGCAGCGCCGTGGTCGTCTCCGGCGCCCTGTGGCTGGCCGCCGCCGCGCGCCGCGCCGAACCCGCGGGCGCCGCGCTGGTCGAGGAGACCGCCCACCACGGCCTGAAGGACGTGGTCGCCGCCATCCTGGTGGACTTCCGCGCCTGGGACACCCTGGGCGAGTCCGCCGTCCTCGCCGTCGCGGTCATCGGCGTGATGAGCCTGCTCTACGCCGACCGCGGCCAGGTGGTGCCCGCGGGCCCCGCCCCCGACCTGCCCGACGGCACCACCGCCTGGTCCCTGGGCAGCAAGAGCCGCCCGGCCGCGGGACCGTACGAGGAAGGCGCCCCCGAGCACGGCTGGCTGGTCGCTGGGGACACCCTGGCGCCCCAGCACCGCTCGGTCGTCTTCGAGGTCATCGCCCGGCTGATCTTCCACCCCATCCTGATGCTCTCCGTCTACCTGCTGCTGTGCGCCGAGAACCTGCCCGGCGGCGGCTTCGTCGGCGGCCTGGTCGCCGGCGTCGCCCTCACCATCCGCTACCTCGCGGGCGGACGGCACGAACTGGAGGCCGCCGCGCCCGTGCACCCCGGCTTCTTCACCGGCCTCGGCCTCGCCCTCTCCAGCACCGTCGGCCTCGCCGGGCTCATCGACGGCACCGTCCTCAACGCCTGGACCTGGAAGGGCCACCTGCCCCTCATCGGCGACTGGCACGTCGGCACCGCCGTCTTCTTCGACCTCGGCGTCTACCTCCTGGTGACCGGCGTCGTGCTGGACGCGGTGCGCGCCCTGGGCGGCTGGATCGACCAGCAGACCGAGCACCGGGCGGCCCGCGCGCTCGCCGGGGAGGAGCCCAAGTGACCGTCAGCGCAACCCTGTTGACCTGCGCCGCCGTACTCGGCTTCGTCGGCGGGATCCTCATCATCGCCCGCAGCCTCACCCGCGTACTGATGGGCGTCATCGTCTGCGGCAACGGCGTCAACCTGCTCGTGCTCGCCGCCAGCGGGCCCGCCGCCGACCCGCCGCTCCTCTACCCCGAGGTCGTGCGCACCGGCATCAGCGACCCGCTGCCCCAGGCCATCGTGCTCACCGCCGTCGTCATCACCCTCGCCACCACCGCCTTCGTGCTGGCGATGGCCTACCGCAGCACCCAGCTCACCGGCTCCGACTTCGTCCCCGACGACCTCGCCGACCGGCGCGTCGCCCTGCGCGCCGAGTACACCGCCGAACGCGCCCGGCTGCGGGCCCGCCGCCGCGAGGAGGGCCGCCAGGCCTGGCGCGACGCACGGCGCGACCTGCGCCAGCGGCTGCGCGAGGACCGGGCCTACCAGGCCAGGTCCGGAGAGCTCTCCGACGACCTCTGGGACGACGTCCTGGGCGCGGACCCCGAAGAGGAGACCCGGTGAACTCGCTCGTCCCCCTGCCCGTCATCCTGCCCCTCGCGGTGTGCGGCTGGTCCGTCGTCCTCGGCCCCCGCCACCCCCGGGTGCACCGCGCGGTCTCCGTGGCCATGCTCGCCGCGGTCCTCGCCGTCGACCTGCTCCTGCTGATCGAGGCCGACCGCAACGGGCCCCTGGTCTCCCACCTCGGCGGCTTCGCCCCGCCGCTCGGCGTCACCCTGGTCGCCGACCGGCTCTCCGCGCTGATGCTCACCGTCTCCGGCGCCGTCACCCTGATCGTCTTCGTCTACTCGCTCGGCCAGGACCGGCCGAACCGGGGCGGCGCGCCCCTGGACTTCTTCCACCCCGCCTACCAGGTCCTGGTCGCCGGGGTGTCCCTGACCTTCCTCGCCGGGGACCTGGTCAACCTCTACGTCGGCTTCGAGATCATGCTGATGGCCAGCTTCGTGCTGATCACCGTCGGCGCCACCGAACCGCGCGTGCGCGCCGGATCCACCTACGTCGTCGTCTCGCTGGTCTCCTCGCTGGTCTTCCTCACCGGCATCGCCGTGACGTACGCCGCCGCGGGCACCGTCAACTTCGCCCAGCTCGCCACCCGGCTGCCCGACGTGCCGCTCGGCGTGCGCACCCTGATCGAGGCGCTGCTGCTCACGGTCTTCGGCGTCAAGGCCGCCGCCTGGCCCGTCGCCGCCTGGCTCCCCGACTCCTACCCCACCGCCCCCGCCCCGGTCACCGCCGTCTTCGCCGGACTGCTCACCAAGGTCGGCGTGTACGCCATGATCCGCACCGAGACCCTGCTCTTCCCCGGCAACCGCCTCGTCACCGTCCTGATGGTCGTCTCCTGCGCGTCCATGGTCATCGGCATCCTCGGCGCGGTCGCCCAGACCGACCTCAAGCGGCTGCTCTCCTTCACCCTCGTCAGCCACATCGGCTTCATGCTGTACGGACTCGCGCTCGGCACCCGCGACGGCATCGGCGGCGCCATCGTCTACACCGCACACCACATCACCGTGCAGACCACCCTCTTCCTCGGGGCCGGACTGCTCGAACGGCGCTACGGGACCACCGAACTCACCCGCCTCGGCGGCGCCGCCCGCTCCGCCCCGCTGCTCGCCGCCCTGTGGTTCGTGCCCGCGATGAGCCTGGCCGGGATCCCGCCGCTGTCCGGGTTCATCGGCAAGCTCGGCCTGATGCGGGCGGGCGCCGCCGAGGGCAGCACCTGGGCGTACGTCCTGCTCGGCGCCGCCGTGGTCACCAGCCTGCTCACCCTGTACGCGGTCACCAAGGTCTGGAACCTCGCCTTCTGGCGCGCGGCCCCCCGCCCCGAGGAGGCAGGACCCGACGCCCCCGCGGGCGGCACCGCCGTCGCGACGGCCACCGCCACCGCCGTGCGCACCGCACCGCCCGTGCCCCGCCTGATGACCGCCGCGACCCTGGCCGCCGTGCTCCTCGGCCTCGCCTACACCGCCCTGGCCACCCCGCTCACCGGCCTCGCCGACCGGTCGGCCGCCGAACTCCTCGCCCGCACCCCCTACGTCAAGGCAGTCCTCGGATCATGAACTCGCCCACGCTCAGAGGCCGGTGGCGGCGCATCGACGTCCCGCTGATCGCCTGGCTCACCGTCATCTGGATGCTCCTTTGGTCCGGCGTGACCTGGGGCAACGTCATCAACGGCATCCTCGTCGGCGTCGTCCTGTGCCTCGTCTTCCCGCTGCCGCCCGTCGAACTCGGCCTGCGCCTGCGGCCGTTGCGCATCCTGCTGCTGGCCAAGTACCTGCTCGTCGACATGATCGCTTCCAGCGTCGCCGTCACCCGGCTCGCCCTCACCGGCCGACGGGGGCGCGCGGCCGTGATCAGCGTCCCGCTGCGCTGCCGGAGCGACCTGATGATCGCCGCCACCTCCGTCGCCGTCTCCAGCGTCCCCGGCGGCGCCCTGGTCGAGGTCAACGCCGCGACCGCCACCCTGTACCTGCACGTCTCCGGCGCCGACGACCCCGCCACCCTGGCCCGCGCCCGGCGCGACGCCTGGCAGCTGGAGACCCTGGTCGTCAAGGCGTTCGGCACCCGCGAAGAGGTCGCGCGCGTCCTGCGGGAGCCGCGCGACGCCCCGGACGAACGAGAGGGGACCGGACCGTGAGGACCGCCTCCGACCTGCTCCTGAACGCCGCGCTCGTCCTGCTGGTCATCGCCGGCGCCCTGCTGCTCGTACGCGTCGGCCGCGGCCCCTCGATGCTCGACCGGGCCGTCTCCGTCGACGTCGCCGCCGTCCTCATCATCGCCGGGATCGGCGTGCACGCCGCGATGACGTACACCCGCTACTACCTGTCGATCATGCTGGTGCTCTCCTTCCTCGGCTTCACCAGCTCCGTCGCCATCGCCCGCTTCATCGCCCTGCGCGACCGCCCCCGTACCAAGGAGCGCCCGTGACCGACTGGCACCAGGCGGCCGACCTCGCCGGCTCCGCGCTGCTCTTCGCCGGGGCCGCGATCTGCCTCACCGGAGTGATCGGCCTGGTCCGCCTGCCCGACGTCTTCACCCGCGGCTACGCGGCCACCAACCCCCAGACGTTCGGCATGCTCGTCCTGCTGGCCGGGGTCGCCCTGCGGCTGCGCTCCGGCGTCGACCTGGGCACCCTCGCCCTCGTCGCCTTCTTCCAGCTCCTCACCAGCGCGGTCGCCGCCCACCTGGTGGCCCGCGCGGCCTACCGCACCGGCCAGCTGGGCGAGTGCGCCCTCCTCCTCGACGAGCTGAGCGAGGGCCCGAACGACGACAGGCCCTGAGTACGCCACCGTGGTTCAGTGAGACCACTGACCGGACGGTCCGCACGGGCGGCCGACGGCGAGAGGAGAGCGGGCAGATGGTCATCCCCGTCCACGACATCAATCCCGTCCGGCGCACCCCCTGGGTGACGTACGCGCTGGTCGCGGCCAACGTCGTGGTGTTCCTGCTGACGCCGGGCATGGCCGGGTCGTTCACGGGCGGGGCGAGCCTCGCCCAGACCTGCCACCTCCAGGCGTTCCTGGAGCACTGGGCCGCCGTGCCGCGCGAGCTGATCCACGGTCAGCTGCCCCGGCTGGTGCCGACCGGGCAGGTCGGCGTGGGAGACGCGGGACCCGGCTGCGTGCTCGCCCCCGCCGGGTACGACAAGGTGCCGCCGCTCTCCGTGCTCTCGGCGATGTTCCTGCACGGCAGCTGGCTGCACCTGCTCGGCAACATGCTCTTCCTGTGGATCTTCGGGAACAACATCGAGGACCGCCTGGGCCGGGTCCGGTTCGTGCTGTTCTACCTGGTCTGCGGCTACGCGGCCGCCTACGGGTACGCGCTCGCCAACGCGGACTCGGCCACGCCCCTGATCGGCGCCTCGGGCGCCATCGCCGGCGTCCTCGGCGCCTACCTGGTCCTCTACCCGACCGCCCGGGTCTGGGTCCTGGTGCCCTTCTTCATCTTCCTGCCGCTGCGGCTGCCCGCCTGGATCGTCCTGGGCCTGTGGTTCGTGCTCCAGGCCTTCTACTCGTACGGCGCGGGCGTCTCGGACGCGGGCGCCGTCGCCTATCTGGCCCACGTGGCCGGCTTCGTCGTGGGCATGGCCCTGGCCGTGCCCCTGCGCCCCGGCACGGTCCCGCCGCCGGAACCGGAGGGCATCCTGTGGGGCAGGCGCTCGCGCCACCGCGGCCAGTGGTGACGCCCGGACCGGCGGAAGGCCGCGTTCCTCAGCGCCCCAGGGTGTGCGCGGGACCGACCCCGTAGGCGCGCCGGTACGCCGTGGCGAACGCGCCCGGGCTGGCCCAGCCCCAGCGCGCCGCCACCACCGCCACCGTGGTGGCCGAGCCCGGACGCGCGGCCGAGAGTTCGGTGTGCGCGTGGGCCAGGCGGACCCGGCGCAGGTACCCGAGCGGCGTGACGCCGTACTGCCTCCGGAAGGCGTACTGCAGGGCGCGCGGCCCGGTCCCCGCCGCCCGCGCGAGGTCGGTGAGCGTGACCGGTTCGTGGGCGTGCTCGTCGGCGTACGCGACGGCCCGGCGCACCGCCGGGCCGCGCACCCACCCCGGGGGGCGCGGCCAGGGGACGGCCATGGTGGCGTTGGGGAACGTGCTCAGGGCGGTGCGGGCCAGGACCTCGGTCACCGCCGCGTTCAGCAGCGGCTCCGCCAGCGGCGTGCCCGGGTCCCGCAGCAGCCGCTCCGCGTAGGCGAACACCGCCAGCCAGCGGCGCGCGGCCGGGCCGCTGACCGGCTCCGTCGCCTCCAGCGCGGCGCGGTCGTGGCCGCGTTCGGCCACCGCGCGCTCCCAGGTGCCCGGCGGCAGGGACAGGACGCTCGCCCGCAGCGGGCGCAACGCGAACCGGGCGTACGCCGGCGGGTAGGCGATCAGGTCACCGGGGCGCACCTGACGGTCGGTGCCCGGGCCCGCCATGCCGGACGAGCCGCTGCGCACGTGCCCGAAGACGCCCGTCGGGTGGACGTGCGTGACGACGTCCGCCTCCGTCCGCACGTCGAAGCCGACCAGGGTCAGCCCGCCCGCCCCGTGACAGGAGAGCGAGATGCGGAAGGGGGAGCCGTCCCCCGGCGGGCGGAAGCGGGCGCGGCCGTACAGCGCGCTGACCGCCTCGGTCGCCTCGTCCGGGTGGGACGCGCGGATGCTCTCGGTACGGACGGCCAGCAGGGCCGGCTCCACCGGCGGCCGATCCTGTTCGCTCTCCTGTTCCCGTTCAGGTTCCCGAGCCACGCGGTCCTCCCTCGCCTGGTGTCCCCGCCGCCGTCACACCGGTGGCGGCGGCCGGTTGAGCGTCGCCGAAGGGTTCGTTCCGTACGCGGAGCGGTAGTACGCCGCGAAACGGCCGGGGTGCGCGAAGCCCCAGCGTGACGCGACGTCGGTGACCGTGGCACTGCCGGGCCGCGCGTCCCGCAGGTCGTCGTGGGCCCGCGCGAGGCGCACGTCGCGCAGGTAGGCCAGCGGGGTGGTGCGGATCTGGGCGAACGCGTACTGCAGGGCCCGGGCCGTGACCTGTGCGGCCGTGGTGATGTCGGACAGCGCGACGGGCTGGTGGGCGTGCGCGTGGATGTAGTCCACGGCCCGGCGCAGCGTCGCCGGGTACGCGTCCGGGACGGCGGGACCGTGCGGGCGCGGCATGCAGCCGAGCAGACTGGCGGCGAGCAGGCGGGCGAACGAGTCCAGCAGGGCCGGCGAGCCCGCGCCGTCCTGCGGGCCGAGCGCCAGCACCGTGCGCAGGCAGCCCACCGTGGCCTCCAGGCGGGCCGCCGCCTCGGGGGCGACGGGCAGGTGCTCGACCACGTCGAGCCGGCCCGTCGGCGGACCGGCACCCGCCACCGTCGTGTCCACGACGGTGGCGTCCAGGAGCGTCTCCAGGCCAGGCTCCCCGGGCGCGCACTCCGGGTCGTGGTAGTGGGGCAGGTCGCGGTGGCAGACCAGGGCCAGGTCCCCGGCCGGACGCAACCGGCGCACCGCGCGCCGTATCCGCGCCTGGTCAGGGGTGCGCTCGGGGGCGGCGAAGCGCAGGCACAGGGCGTGGAACGGCAGGGGTCCCGCGGTGCGCGCATGGGCGCGGACGACGTGGTCGACGGTGACCGGCCCCGAGGCCAGGTGCGCGAGGCAGTGGTTGTCCTGCCCGGCGCCCAGCAAGGCGATGCGACCGTAAACATGGACGAACGGGAACCGGTCGTGTGGCGTGTTCACCAGCAAGTCACTCCCCGGGAGTGGCGGGGCGCACGCGACGAGCTGCCGGTGTACCCCGAGTATCCCTCGATACCGCCAACTCTCCCGCGCGGCAAGGGGGGTTGACAGACGCGCCACGGACCTGCCGGGGCCCGGAGCCGCTTCGCTGGGCGGACTGGCGGCCCGCGTACAAGCCAATCGAGCCATTTCGCCGCGCAGGCTGCGCGCGGGCGGCGGGAGCCGTCAGCATGGGCGGAGGCGTCCTTCCCGTCCGCGAAGACGGGGCGAGGAGCCGGGACCAGGACACCCCGGGCGGGGGCGGCGGTGATCCGACGCCGATCGGGATCAGCGCGCACGCCACCGCCCGTGGTCGGTCCGGTCCGGCCGCACAGGGCGAGGGGAGCCGGTGCGGAAGGACCGGCCGGGTGCGGGCGCGCGCCGCTCCGGCGGCTCGCGCCCGCACGCCCGGAAACAGGACGGCCGGCCGTACGGAATCGGCCGGACCGTCCCCGTGCGCCCCGATGCGCGCCATGATGGAGCCGGTTCGAGGGAGGGCGCCATGGCGGGGCCGGAACAGCCTGCGACCGGAGTGGAGTCGTACCTCACGCGCTCGCTGGACGAGGCGCGGACGGCCGTGGCGGCCCACTTCTACGACATGCGGTTCGAAGTGACCGGTGTGCGCGAGGACTTCGCCCTGTCCCTGGACGTGGTCCAGGTCGGTGCCCTCACCATCGGGCTCGCGCACTACACCGCCCAGGTGCGTACCGCGTTCGGCCAGCCCGGCGCGTTCCACCTGGCCCTGCCCTTCGAGGGCGGGCTGAGCGTCCAGCAGGGCCTGGCCGACCCGCTGTACGCGTCCGCCCGCGAGGGCGTGCTCTTCGACCCCGCGCAGTACATCCGCATCGACGAGATCTCCGCGGGCTGCCGGGTGCTCACCGTAAAGGTCGACAAGACCGCCGTCGTACGGCAGTTGGAGCAGCTGATCGGGCGGCCCGTGCCGGGTGAGCTGAGGCTGGGACCGCGGGTGGACCTCACCGGCGGCCGGGGCCGCAGCTGGCTGGAACTCGCGGCGTGGACCCTGCGCGACCGTGCCGACCCCGGCGGCCTGCTGCACGAGCCGATGTTCGCCGGACGCCTCGAACAGTCGCTCCTGGAGGGCTTGTTGCTCACCGCCGACCACCGCTGGCGCACGGTCCTCGAACGCCCGGCCCCCGGCATGCGCCCCGCCCACGTCAAGCGCGTCATGGACGCGGTGCGGGACCGGCCCGCGGAGCCGTACGACGCCAATGGACTCGCGGCGATCGCCCAGGTCAGCGTGCGCACGCTGCAGGACGCCTTCCGCCGCAGCCTCGGCATGTCCCCGATGGCGTACGTCTCCGAGGTCCGCCTGGAGCGGGCGCACCGCCAGCTGCGCAGCTCGGCGCCGGGCGCGGCGACGGTCACCGAGATCGCCCGGCAGTGGGGCTTCGCCCACCTGGGCCGGTTCGCCCAGCGCTACCGGGCCCGCTTCGGCGAGAGCCCGTCCCAGACGCTGGCCGCACGCTGAAGAGGGCCGCCCGTCAAGGGAGTTCACCGGATGGACAGCCGCGGGCCACGACGCCACTGCGTTTCGCGGACAGCCCCGCGCTTAGCGGATCGTCGCCGGAGCGGCCCGGGCCTACGCTTCCTGATGGCCGCAGGAGCGTGGTGGAGGGCGGCACACGGACGGAGTCGGCGCCGCCCGTCTGCAGCCTCGCCACCCCGGTCCCGGCCGCCCCGCGGTGGTGCCCTCCGGACGCGGCCCGGACCCTGCCCTCCGCCTTCGCCCGCCCTCGGATGTGAGAGGCTCCCCGGGGAACGGGCGTGCGGTGTCCTGAGGGCATCGGCGCGGGGGAGTGACGGCAAGGGCGCGCATGGGCACGGTGGCGGCGGCACAGAAGCTGGTACCAGTCCTCCTCGCGTTCGGCGCGGGCGTCGTGCTGGCCCGGCGCAAGGTCGTGCCGGCCGACAGCTCCAAGGCGTTCGCCGACTACGCGTTCCTCTTCGCGGTGCCCTGCTTCCTGTTCGGCAACATCTACCGCAGCGACCTCGGGCGCCTCTTCGACTGGCGGGCGATCTCGGGCTACGCGGCGGCGGCGGCCGTCGCCGCGCTGCTCGTGGGGACGGCCGCGCGGACGCTGGGCGTGCGCGACCCGCGCGCCGTGGCGCTGCGGATCATGGCGGCGGTCCAGGTGAACACCGCGTACTTCGCCGTGCCGGTCTTCGTGATGCTGTTCGGCGACGCGGCGCCGATCTTCCCCGTACTGCTGTTCCAGGTGTGCGTCCTGTCGCTGGTCATCCTGTCGATCATGGAGCTGGGCCGGGAGGACCGTTCCGGCGGCTTCGGGAGGCAGCTCGGCGCCGCGGTGGGCGCGTCGCTGATGACGCCCCTGGTGATCGCGTGCAACGCGGGCATCCTGCTCAACCTGCTGTCCGTCGGGGTGCCCGGGGTCCTGCTCGACGGCTTCGACTTCGTCGGCGACAGCGCCTCGCCGGTGGCGCTGTTCGCCCTCGGGCTGCACCTGGGCGGCAGCGGGCTCGCGGTGCGCGGCACCAGCGTGCAGGAGGGGCTGCTGATCGCCTTCAAGTGCGTGGCCTTCCCCGCGCTGACGTTCGCGGTGTGCCACTACCTCTTCCGCCTCGACGGCACCTGGCTGGCCCAGCTGGTGCTGATCGCGGCGATGCCGACGCCGCAGAACCTGTTCGTCTTCGCCCAGCGGTACGACGTCGACGTGGGCCTGTCGGCGTCGGTGGTGGTGAAGAGCTCGGCGGTCGCCCTGGTCCTGCTGCCCCTGTGGACCCACCTGGTGGCGCGCTGGACGTGAGCCGCCGCGGCCCGGTGGCGCGCGACCGGGGCGGGGGACACCGGGCCGGACGCGACGGGGGGCGCGGCCGGCCCGGACGGGAACGAATCTAGCCACTCCCGCTAACGTCTCGCTAACACGCTTCCGGAAAGCCCCTGTTGGGGCGGGGAGCGTGCTGACCGGTCAGGCCGCGGGCCTGCCCGGCTGGTCGTGCGTGGAGCAGTGGATGCCGCCGCCGCCCGACGCGATCGTGTCGATCTGGACCTGCACCACGTCCCGCTTGGGGAAGTGCTCCTGCAGGATCGACTTCGCCCGGGCGTCGGCCGCGCGGTCGCCGAACTTCGGCAGGAACACGGAGTCGTTGGCGACGTAGAAGTTCGCGTACGTCGACACGAAGTCGTCGCCCTCGCCGGTGATCCGGTCCAGGTCCGGCTGGGGCAGGTCGATGATCTCGAAGCGCCGCCCGCGCGCGTCGGTGGCCTTGTCCAGCACCGAGCGCGCCTGGTCGGCCGAGCGCGACCAGGAGTCCGGGGGAGTGCCGGGGTGGGCCTGGTCGAGCAGCACGACTCCGGGCGCGGTGAAGCGTACGAGACTGTCCACGTGCGCGTCGGTGATGTCCTGGCCCCGCACCCCCGCGAGCCACACCACCTTCTCCACCCCGAGGGTCTCGATCAGCTCGTCCTCGATCTGGTCCCGGGTCTTCCCGCGGTTGCGGTTGTCGTTGACGATCGAGCTCTCGGTGACCAGCAGGGTGCCCTCGCCGTCGGTCTCGAAGGAGCCGCCCTCGGCCACCAGCGGCGCCTGCTCGCGCGGGATGCCGTACTTGGCGAGGAGCTCGCGCCCGACCCGGGCGTCGTTCGCGTGCTCCTGCTTGTTCCCCCAGCCGTTGAAGTTGAAGTCCACGCCCACGACCTTCCCGCCGTCCTCGACGAAGACCGGGACGGTGTCGCGCGCCCACAGGTCGTCCACGGCCAGCGGGATGACCTCCACCTGCGAGCCGCAGGCCCGCTGGGCGGCGGCGACCTGGTCGGGCCTGGCCATCATCACGACCGCCTCGTACTCGCCCACGGCGCGGGCGATGCGCGCGATGTCCTGGCGCACGTACGGCAGGTCGTCCTCCCACACCGAGGCGAGCGCCGGCCAGGACATGAACGTACGGGCGTGGCTGTCCCACTCGGCACCGAACCGGCGCTCGCCGCGCGCGGCCGCGGCGCCCGTGGTGCGGCCAGGGGAGGACGCGGCGCCGGACGGCGCACCGCCGTCCGGCCCGCAGGCCGCGGCCCCGAGGCCGAGGGCCCCGGTGATGCCGGCGAAGGCGCGCAGGGTGGTGCGCCGGGAGGGGGGGAAGTGGGACACGAGGTGCTCCGATCAGTGGGGCCCTCGCGCGGGTCGCGGCCGCCGGCAGGAGCGGCGGCGCGTGCGGCGCGAGGTGGGGTGGCCGTACCGTGAGTCTGGCACTGACTGAAATTTCAGTCAAACACGCACAGGGGCGTCGGCGTGGCGTCATCCGCGCGGCGCAGTGCGCCCGCCTCCGCCGCGACGGCCTCCCGCAGCAGTTCCACGGCGTGCCCGACCGGCAGCACGCCGATCAGCCAGCGCGTGCTCAGCCCCTCCACCAGGACCGTCAGCCGCTCGGCGGCCCCGGTCAGCCGCTCGTGCGGCGCGCCGGGCGCCACCCGCCCCAGCAGCCCGGCGACCTCCTCCGTCCACTCCCGGCTCGCCCGCGCCAGCCCCTCGCGCAGCTCGGGCTCGAAGACCGCGCCGGCCCGCAGCTCACCCCAGACGGTGCTGTTCTCCCGGACCGCCGGGGCGTCCCGGAACTCCAGGAGGAGCCGGTCCTCCAGCTCCCGGAGCCGGTCCCGCCCCGCGTCCGGCCCGGCGGGGCCCCGCGTGTAGCGCTCGGCCCGCTCGCCGACCAGGGCCAGGGTGTGCCGCAGCAGCCGGGCCCGGTCGCCGAAGTGGTAGTACACCAGCGCCTTGGACACCCCCGCCTCGCCGGCCAGCTGCTCGATGCGCAGCCCGCGCACCCCGCGCTGGGCGATCACCCGCGCGGCGGCCTCCAGGATCGCCGTCTTCCGGTCCCGCGTCGTCCGGTCCCGCACCCTGTCTCCTCCCGAACCCGGATCTGCCCATTGACTGAAACTTTGGTCAATCGGCCGTACGGAGATCACCGTACGCGGTCGTCCGGATAGGGTTCGGACATGGCGTCTCGCAGTACTCAGATTCTGGAAGCGGCCGCCCGGGTCATCGCCCGGCGCGGGGTCCGCGGGCTGCGCGTGGAGGAACTGGCGGCCGAGGCCGGGGTCTCCACCGGGCTCATCTACTACCACTTCAAGGACCGCACCGGAATCCTGCGCAGCACGCTGGAGTTCATCAACGACCGCGCCGAGCGCTACACCACGGCCCAGGAGCCCGACGCCCGGCCGCCGACCCCGCGCGAGGAGCTGGAGCAGGTGCTGCTCCTGGAGCTCCAGGACACCCCGGAGGTGCGGGAGAACAGCACGGCGTGGGGCGAACTGCGCGCCAGCGCGGTCTTCGACCCGGTCCTGCGCGAGGACCTCGCCAGGGCCACGCTCGTGTGGGTGCAGGAGGTGGCGGCCCTGCTCGGCCAGGTCACGCCGCTGTCGCCGGCCGCCGCGCTCGCCGCGTCCGCCGAGCGGCTCACCGCGCTGCTGGAGGGGCTGAGCATGCGCTGGCTCAGCGGCGGGCTCACCGTCGAGCACGCGCGCACCCTGGTGTCCGAGGCGGTCGAGGTGGAGCTGGCGCGGCTGCGTACCGCGTAGTGCGCGCCGGCGGGGCCCCGGGGGCTCCGTGAACGGATCAGTGGCGGCTGCCCAGGGGCGGCCGCCGTTCTGCTTCCGGCACTCGTTCTCCCGTCCTCGTTCTCTTGCCCTCGTTCTTTTGTCCTCGAAGTGTTGACTGAAATTTCAGTCAGTGCCACAGTGAGGCCACTTCCGGCCCGGCCGGGCACCCCGCCCGCCTCCCGCCACGATCGAGGAGAGAACTCCCATGACCGCATTCCGCATGCCCGCCGAGTGGGCCCCGCACGAGGGCTGCCTGATGGCCTGGCCGACCCGGGCGGACCTGTGGGACGGCGTCCTCGACGCCGCCAAGCGGGAGTACGCCGAGGTCGCCCGCGCCATCGCCCGCTTCGAACCCGTCACCATGGTCGCCCCGCCCGGGTCCGCCGACGACGCCCGCGCGCACTGCGGCGAGGACGTCACCGTCGTCGAACTGCCCCTGGACGACTCGTGGTTCCGCGACTCCGCCCCGCTGTTCGTCCTGGACGACGACGGGCGCCGGGCCGGTGTCGACTTCCGGTTCAACGCCTGGGGCCGCAAGCACCACCCGTACGACTCCGACGACCGCGTCAGCGCCCTGCTCCTGGAGCACCTCGGCGTGGAGCGCATCGCCTCGGACATGGTCCTGGAGGGCGGTGCGCTCACCGTGGACGGCGAGGGCACCCTCATCACCACCGAGCAGTGCCTGCTCCACCCCAACCGCAACCCGGACCTGACCCGGGAGCGGATCGAGGCGGAGCTCAAGGCGCGCCTCGGCGTCGAGAAGGTCGTCTGGCTGCCCTACGGCGGACTGCTCGACACCGAGACCGACGGGCACGTCGACGGCGTCTGCGCCTTCGCCGCGCCCGGCAAGGTGGTCGTCTCGCTGCCCGACGACCCCGGGCACCCCGACCACGCGCGGATGCGCGCCAACCGCGCCGTCCTGGAGCACACCACTGACGCGCGCGGCCGGACCTTCGAGGTCGTCGAGGTGCCCCAGACCGCGTACGCCGAGGTCGCGGGCGCGCCCGTCGAGGTCTCGTACCTCAACTACTACGTCGCCAACGGCGGCGTGGTCGTCCCCGTCGCCGGGGTGCCGCAGGACGCCGCCGCGCTGGAGGTGATCGCCTCCGCGTACCCCGACCGCAAGGTCGTCGGCGTCCCGGCGCCGGTCGTCGCGTGGGGCGGGGGCGGCGTGCACTGCATCACGCAGCAGGTCCCGGCCGCCGGCCACCAGGACTGACCGCGACCGTCCCGCACCCGCGCACGCCCGAGCACCTTCCCGTACGCCCCCTCCGTACAGCCCCCGCGCACGCCCCTCCGCAGCCTCGCCCCGCCCGCCGCAGTGACAGCCCGCCGCAGTGAAAGAGAGCGCGACGATGAGCACCGCACCACCTCCGTCCCGCGTCCCAGGACGCCTGGCCAGGACCGCCGTCGCCGTCCTCACCGCGGCCGCCGCCCTCGTGGGCTGCGCGGGCCCGCCCCGGGGCGGGGGCGTCGCGTCGTTCGCGCTGTCGGCGGGCACGCCCCGGCCGGGCGGGGAGACCGGCTCCTTCAGCTGGGCGCTGTACGCGGAGCCGCCCACGCTGGACTACACGATGGCGTTCGACTACCCGCAGAACACCATCCTGTCCAACGTCTGCGAGAGCCTGATGCGCTGGACCCCCGGGCTCGCGGTCGAGCCGGGACTCGCCCGCAGGGCGTCCAGCCCCGACCCGAGGACCTGGGTGTACGACCTGCGGCCCGGCGTCCGCTTCCACGACGGGCGCACCATGACCGCCGACGACGTCGTCTTCAGCCTGGACCGCCAGCGGGACCCGGACAACGCGGCCGCCTGGGCGCAGAACTTCGAGAACGTCACCTCCGTGCGCGCCACGGGCCCGCTCCAGGTCACCGTGCGGCTGAAGAAGCCCGATTCGCAGTTCCCCCAGTTCATGGCCACCGCCGCCGGAGCCGTCGCCTCGAAGGCGGCGGTCACCCGGTCCGGCCGGGACTACGGCACGTCGGGCGGCCTCGGCTGCACCGGACCGTACGCACTCGGCACCTGGCGCAAGGGCCAGTCCCTGGAACTGCGCCGCTTCGACGGCTACTGGGGCACCCGGGCCAAGTCCCGCGCCGTCGTCTTCCGCTTCCTCACCGACGCCTCCGCCCGCACCAACGCGCTGCTCAGCGGCGAGGTGGACGGCGGCTACCTGATACCGACCGAGAGCTACGGCCGGCTGAAGGCCAGCGGGCGGGGCACCCTGTACTTCGGCGAGGGCCTGAGCACCGTCAACCTCGGCATCACCGACATGCGCGGCGCCCTCGGCGACGTCCGGGTCCGCCAGGCCCTGTCGCTCGCCCTGGACCGCACCGGCTTCGTCAAGGCCGGGCTCGGCGGCGCCGCCACCGCCACCACCGCCCCCACCACCCGCGCCGCCTGGGCCGCCGCGTCCCCCGCCACCCGCGCCGCCGCCTTCGACGGGCTGCCGCCCACCGCGCGGGACGTCGAGAGGGCGAAGGCCCTCGTCAAGGAGGCCGGCGCCACCGGCCGCACCGTCACCATCGCCACCAGCTCCATCGGCCAGGACGTCTCCCTGCTGGCCACCGCCGCCCAGGCCGCCGGCACCCAGATCGGGCTGCGCGTCACCCTCAAGTCCATCGCGCCCAACGCCTTCACGGCGCTGTTCACCGACCCCGGCGCGCGCGAGGGCATCGACGCCTTCCCGCTCACGTACTACGCCTCGATCACCGACCCGCTCGACGTCCTGGTGAACTTCAGGACCGGCGCCTACCTCAACTTCGCCGGGTACAGCGACCAGCGCTACGACGCCCTGGTCGACCGGGCCACCGCCGCCCAGGACCCCGAGCGGCGGCTGCGGGTGGAGGGGGAGCTCCAGCGGCTCGCGGCCCGTGAGCTGCCGTGGATCCCGGTCGCCGAGTGGCCCACCGCGCTGTTCCTGAACCACCGGATCACCGGCGCCCCCACCACCATCGCCTACATGTACTACCCGTGGGCCGCCGACGTCGGCGCCGCCGCGGCGGGAGGCGGCCGGTGAACGCCGTCCCCTTCCTCAGGTTCGCCGCCCGCCGCGTCGCGGAGATGGCGCTCACCCTGCTCGTCGCGTCGTTCGTCGTCTTCGGCGCCATGTACCTGGCACCCGGCAGCCCCGCCGCCTTCCTCCTCTCCGGGCGCTCCGCCTCCCCGGAGGCACTCGCCGCCGTCAACGCCCGCTACCACCTGGACGATCCGTTCGCCGAGCGCTACCTGCACTGGCTGGGTGACGTCCTGCGGGGCGACTTCGGCCGCTCGCTCACCTACCGCACCGACGTCTCGCGGCTGCTCGCCGACCGGCTGCCCGTCACCCTGCTCCTGATCGCCATGGCGCTGCTCGTGGTGGTGGCCGCGGGACTGCTGCTCGGCCGCGTCGCCGCCGTGCGCGGCGGTGCCACCGACACCGCGGTGCTGCTCGGGACCACGCTCGCCGTGGCCACCCCGTCGTTCGTCGCGGCGGTCCTGCTCCAGGGCCTGTTCTCCGTACGCCTCGGCTGGTTCCCCAGCGGTGGCGGCGGTGACGGATTCCTGGACACCGTCCGGCACCTGATCCTGCCCGCCCTGGCCCTGGCGCTGTACCTGATCGGCATGCTCGCCCGGGTCACCCGCTCCGCGATGCTCGACGCGCTCGGCAGCGAACACGTCGCCGTCGCCAGGGGCCGGGGCGTACCCGAGCGCCTGGTCATCCGCCGGCACGTGCTGCGCAACTCCCTGGGCGCCGTCCTCACCACCGGCGGCCTGATCGTCTCCACCCTCCTGGTGTGCACGATCCTCGTGGAGACGGCCTTCAGCATCGGCGGCGTCGGGCAGCTCCTCGAACTCGCCACCACCACCAAGGACTTCCCGACCGTGCAGGCCATCTCCCTCGTCATCGTCGCCCTGTTCATGGCCGTCAACCTGCTCGTCGACCTCGCGCTGCCGCTGGTCGACCCGCGCATCGCCCTCGGCACCCGGGGTGACGCGCCGTGACCACCGCCCTCGTCCGGCGACCCGGCCTCGCCAAGCTCCGCGTCCGGTCGGCGCGTTCACCACTCCACCTCGTGTGCCTGCTCTTCGTGGCCGTGGTCGTCCTCGCCGCCCTCCTCGCCCCCTGGGTCGCACCGCACGACCCCAACGCCGTCGACCTCGGCTCCGCCCTCGCCGGACCCTCCGCCGACCACCCGTTCGGCGCCGACACCGCGGGCCGCGACACGCTCTCCCGCCTCCTCGTCGGCGCCCGCACCTCGCTGCTCGGACCGCTCGGCGTGGTCGTCTTCTCCACCCTCGCGGGCGTCGCCGTCGGCACCGCCGCCGCCTGGCGCGGCGGCTGGCTCGACTCGGTCCTGTCCCGCTCCACCGAACTCGTCTTCGCGTTCCCCGGCATGCTGCTGGCGATCCTGGTGGTCTCCGTGTACGGGGAGGGGCTGCTCGCCCCGGTCGTGGCCCTGGGCCTGGCCTACCTGCCGTACGTCAGCCGCCTGACCCGCTCCCTGGTGCTCGCCGAACGCGCCCGCCCGTACGTCAGCGCCTACCAGGTGCAGGGCCACTCGGGGCTCCAGATCTGTCTGCGCCACGTGCTGCCCGCGGTCGCGCCCGTCGTCCTCGCCCAGTCCACCATCAACTTCGGCTACGCCCTGATGGACCTGGCGGGCCTGTCCTTCCTCGGCCTCGGCGTCCCCGCGCTCACCCCCGACTGGGGCCGCATGGTCTTCGACGGCCAGACCGCCGTCCAGCACGGCTACCCGCTCTCCGCGATCTGGCCGTGCGTCCTCGTCGTCCTCACCGTCGTCGCCTTCAACGTGGTCGGCGAACGCTGGGCCGACCGCGTCGCCAGGAGGGAACGATGAACCACCCGACCACCGGTCCGGCACCCGCGCTCGACGTCCGGGGCCTGCGCCTGACCCTGCCCGGGACCGCGCGCCCCGTCCTGGACGGCGTCGACCTCACCGTCGGCCCCGCCGAGACCGTCGCCCTCGTCGGCGAGTCCGGCTCGGGCAAGTCCCTCACCTCCCGCGCCGCCCTCGGCCTGCTGCCACCCGGCGCGGCCGTCGAGGGCAGCGTGCGCGTCGACGGCGAGGACGCCCTGACCGCACGCCCCGACCTGCTGCGCGCCCTGCGCGCCCACGGCGCCGCCATGGTCTTCCAGGACCCCCGCGCCGCCCTCAACCCCCTGCGCCGCATCGGCGACTTCCTCACCGAAGGCGCCCGCGCGGCACGCCCGCGCGACGACGCGGCCATCGCAGCCCGGGCCGCCGAACTGCTCACCGCCGTCGGCCTCGAACCCTCCGTGCTGCGCGCCTACCCCGGCCAGGTCTCCGGCGGCATGCTCCAGCGGGTCGTCATCGCCGCGGCCCTGATGGGCGACCCCGCCCTGCTGCTCGCCGACGAACCCACCACCGCGCTCGACGCCACCACCCAGGCCGAGGTCATCGCCCTCCTCGCCCGGCTGCGGGCGGCCTTCCGCACCGGGCTGCTCTTCGTCACCCACGACCTCGACCTGGCCGCCGCCATCAGCGACCGCGTGTACGTGATGTACGCGGGACGGATCGTCGAGACCGGCCCCGCCGAGGCCCTGTTCGCCCGCCCCCGGCACCCGTACACCGCCGCCCTGCTCGCCTCCACCCCGCGCCTGACCGCGCCCGGCGGCAGGCTCGCCGCCATCCCCGGCCGGCCACCGGACCTGCGCACGCCCGTGACCGGCTGCGCCTTCGCGGACCGCTGCGCGCTCGCCACGGACCTCTGCCGGACCCGGCCCGCGACGCGGCCGCACCCGGAGCGCCCCGACCACACCGCCGCCTGCCACCACAGCGACCGCCTCGCCCCCGAAGGAGCGGCCCGCGATGTCTGAACCCCTGCTGCGAGCGACCGGCCTGTCCCGCGCCTACGGCCCCGTGCGCGCCGTCGACGACGTCGCCTTCACCCTCCCCGAGGGCGGCTCCCTCGGCATCGTCGGCGGATCCGGGTCGGGCAAGACCACCACCGCCCGCATCGTCGTCGGCCTGGAACACGCGGACGCGGGCGAGGTGCGGGTACGGGGCCGGGTCCGCGCCACCCGCGCCCGCGGCCGTGACCAGCGGCTGGCCCGGGCCCGCGAGGTGCAGCTGGTCTTCCAGGACCCGTACTCCTCGCTCGACCCGCGCACCAGCGTCGAGCGGGTGCTGCGCGAGACGCTGCGGCTGCACTTCCCCGACCGCGACCCCGCGCCCCGGGTCCGTGAACTCCTGGACCAGGTCGGCCTCGACGCCCGCGCCGCCGACGCCCTGCCCCGCCACCTCTCCGGCGGCCAGCGCCAGCGCGTCGCCATCGCCCGCGCCCTCGCCGTGGAACCGGCCGTGCTCGTCCTCGACGAGGCGGTCGCCGCGCTCGACGTCTCCGTACAGGCCCAGATCCTCAACCTGCTCGCCGACATCCGGCAGCGGACCGCGATCGGCTACCTGTTCATCACCCACGACCTCGGCGTGGTCCGGTGCGTCACCGACGAGGTCCTCGTCATGCACCGCGGCCGCGTCGTGGAGGCGGGCCCCACCGCGACGGTGCTCGCCGCGCCGCAACACCCCTACACCCGGCTGCTCCTGGACTCGGTGCCCCGACCCGGGTGGCAGCCGGAGCGCATCGCGGCGGCCCGCAAGGAGCTGCCGTCCCCGCAGGCCACTTCCCCTCAGGAGGCTTGAGATGACCGGATTCAACCGACGGACCTTCCTCGCGGCGACCGGTGCCGCCGCACTCGCCGGCGCGCTGCCCGCCACCGCGCGGGCCGCCGCGGGCGCCCTCCGGGTCCCGGTCGAGGACGCCCGGCACACCCGCACCTGGATGGCCTGGCCCGACTCCACCGCCATCTGGGGCAGCACGCTGAGCGGCGTCCAGGCCGACATCGCGCTGATCGCCAGGACCATCGCCGCGTACGAGCCGGTGGTGATGTGCGCCAACAGCGCGAGCGCGGCCAAGGCCCGCTCCCTGTGCGGCACTTCGGTCACCGTGCTGACGTCGATCCCCGTCGACGACTGCTGGATGCGCGACTCGGGACCGGTCTTCCGCACCGACGGACAGGGCGGCCTCGACGCGGTCGGCCTCGGCTTCAACGGCTGGGGCGGCAAGCAGACCTACGCGAGGGACGCCCAGGTCGCCCAGCGCGTCGCCGCCTGGGCCGGAGTGCCCTTCACCCGCGCCGCGTTCACCGGCGAGGGCGGCGCGATCGAGGCGGACGGCGCGGGCACCCTGATGGCCACCCGCAGCAGCCTGGTCAACCGCAACCGCAACCCCCGGCTCACCGAGCGGCAGATCGAGACGGCGATGTGCGCCGCCTACGGCGCGTCCAAGGTCATCTGGTTCGACGGCGTGCGCGGCCAGGACATCACCGACGACCACGTGGACGCGACGTCCCGCTTCCTCGCCCCCGGCGAGGCCCTGGTCCAGATGCCGCTGAGCACCGACACCGACGTGTACGCGCGCGACGCCCGGGCGCAGTACGCCACGCTCTCGGCCGCCACCACGGCCGACGGCCGTCCCGTGGCCACCTCCCGGCTCCAGGGCCCCGACTACGACAAGATCCGCTCGACGAACCGGGACTTCCTCGCCTCCTACGCCAACTTCTACCTCTGCAACGGCGCGGTGATCAGCGCCCACTTCGGCGACACCCGCGCGGACGAGGCGGCGCGGGCGACGCTCACCCGGCTCTACCCGGACCGGGCGGTCGTGCAGCTGAACATCGACCGCCTGGGCACCGGGGGCGGCGGCATCCACTGCGTCACCCAGCAGCAGCCGGTGGCGTAGGCACCCGCCGGTCAGGCGCGGCGCGCGGCCCACACGTCGCGCTCGGTGCGCACGACGAGGTCGTCACGGCGCAGGATGCTGCGCGGGCCGCCGGTGTCGAGCAGCGCGTCGAGCGCGGCCAGGTCCTCCGGGTCGAGGGCCTCGGCGATGCTGCCCCGCAGCCGCTGGAGGCTGCCCTGCGCGTAGGCGCCGACCGCCTGGTCGCCCCCGGCCTCCATGCGTACGGTCACGGTGCGCTGGTCCTCGACGGCGAAGCCGGCGGCCGTCAGCATCGGGCCCCAGTCGGCGCCCCGGTGCGGCACGTGCTCCGCGTGGAAGCCCTCGCTCGCGGTGTGGCAGCGCTCCTCCAGGCCCGGGCGCTCGGCGGGGGCGTCCTGCGGCAGGAAGCGCGGGAAGCCCGCCAGCTCCACGACCGCGAACAGGCCACCGGGCGCCAGCGCGTCGCGCACCTGCCGCAGCGCGCGGTCCGGGTCGGCCATGTGGTGCATGGAGGCCGAGGCCCACACCAGGTCCGGCGCGCCGAGGTCGGGCCAGTGCGGCTCGTCCAGGTCGGCCTGGACGGTGCTCACCCGGTCGCCGAGTCCCTGGGCGCACGCCTTCTCGCGCAGCCGCTGGAGGTGTCCGGCGGAGGTATCGACGGCGGTGACGTGGGCTTCGGGGAAGCGGTCGAGGAGCGCGAACGTACCGGCTCCGGTGCCGCAGCCGAGGTCGACGATCCGGCGCGGGGGAGCGCCGACGGGCAGCCACGCGGTGATGTCCGCGATGTGCTCGGCCAGCACCTGGGCGTCGAGGTCGAGGATCTCGGCCTGGCCCGCGTCGTGCTGGTGGTCGTGACCGTGGCCGTGCTGGTCGCCGTGTCCGTGGTGGGCGGCGTGCTGGGGCGTGTGCGAGTGAGCGTGAGGCATGCGGCCCACGCTACGGTGCCCATGCGCGTACGGCACCACTGCTTGCCGCAATGGCAAGAAGGTGGCCGCGCACGGTGCGGTCCGCGCAAGAAACCGCGAGGATTCCCGCAGGTCAGAGGCTCCGTCGCGGCTCTCTTCAGGTCCCGTCCTGGCCCGCCTCGGGCTCACCGTCCGGCCGCTGGTGGCCGCGCCGTGCGTCCCGGTCGAAGATGCCGAGGATCTCGCAGGGCCCGCCCTCGGCGCCGATCGCGTGGGGCAGCATCGTCGGGAACTCCGCCGCCTGGTTGGTCTCGACGCGGAAGCGCCGGTGGCCGAGCAGGAGGACGGCGGTGCCGGACAGCACCACGAGCCACTCGCGGCCGGGGTGCGCGCGCAGGCGCGCGGGGTTGTCCGGCGGCGGGGCGGTCATCCGCTGGCGCACCACGCTCATCCCCGGGTCGGCCTTCACGGCCCAGCGCATCAGCCCGTGCGCGCTGTCGATGACCGGGCTGGAGATCACGTCGTCCGACGCGGTCTCCACCAGCTGGTCCAGGGTGGTGTCCAGGGCGCGGGCGAGGGTCACCAGGCTGTCCAGGGCGAGGCGCCGCTGGCCGTTCTCGATGCGGCTGAGCGTGGACTGGCTGAGCCGGGCGCGGGTGGCCAGTTCCTCCAGCGACCAGCCCTGAGCCACGCGCAGGGCGCGGATCCGCTTGCGTACCAGGCTGTCCAGATCGTCATCGTCTTGCGTCATAGGCAAGAGTGTATGCCCGAGCCGCAAAATGCGCTTACCTTCGCAGTGCGGATGGCCCGGAACGGCTGGGGCCACGCGACGCAGAGAGGGTACGAGCCATGGCTGACACCACCACATTCAACGTCACCACCCACCCCGCCGACGACCGGGACACCGAGCCCCACGGCGACCCCCTCCCCGGCGCGACCGTCGACACCGTCGTCATCGGCGGCGGCGCCGCCGGCCTCAGCGGCGCGCTGATGCTCGCCCGCTCGCGCCGCTCGGTCGTCGTCATCGACAGCGGCACGCCCCGCAACGCACCCGCCGAGGGCGTCCACGCACTGCTCGGCCTGGAGGGCACCCCGCCCGCCGAACTGCTCGCCAGGGGACGGCGGGAAGTACGCCACTACGGCGGCCTGGTCGCCACCGGCGAGGTCGCCTCGGCCGCACCCGCCGGCACCGGGGGCGACCCGCTCTTCACCGTCACCCTCGCCGACGGCCGGGCGCTGACGGCCCGCCGCCTGCTGGTGGCCACCGGAGTGCGCGACGAACTGCCCGGGGTGCCCGGCCTCGCCCGGCACTGGGGCAAGGGCCTGGTGCACTGCCCGTACTGCCACGGCTGGGAGGTGCGCGACGAGCCCATCGGGATCCTCGCCACCGGCCCCGCCTCCGTCCACCACGCCCTGCTGTTCCGCCAACTGACCGAGGACCTGGTCTACTTCACCCGCGGGACCGACCTGGACGACGACACCCGCGCGCGCTTCGCGGCGCGCGGCATCCGGGTCGTCGACACCCCGGTCACGGCCGTCGAGGAGGCCGCCGACGGCGGCATCGCCGGAGTCAGGCTGGCCGACGGGACGCTCGTCGCCCGGCGCGTCCTGGCCGTCGCCACCACCATGACCGCGCGCACCGAAGGACTGGCCGGCCTCGGCCTGCCCCTGCGCGACCTGCCCGGCGGAATGGGCCGCCACTACGCCTCCGGCGTCGCCGGGGCCACCGACGTGCCCGGCGTCTGGGTGGCGGGCAACGCCACCGACCCCGCCGCCCAGGTCGGCGCCTCCGCCGCGGCGGGCGCCCTCGCCGGGGCCCGCATCAACGCCGACCTCGCCGTGGCCGACACGGACGCGGCGCTCGCGGCGGCCACCGCCGGCGCGCGGTAGCCCACGAGGCGCCCACGGCCGCCCCCACGATCCATCCACGCCCTCCGAGAGGAACCCATGTCCACGAACCAGCTGGCACAGCCGTCGGCGGAACCCGACGGCGCCGCTCCGGACGCGAGCGTGCCCGACGCCCGTCAGCTGCGTACGGTCCTGATCGCCGTCTGCGTCGCGCTGATGGCCGTCATCGCCTCGGTGTCCGGCCTCAACGTCGCCCAGCCCGACCTCGCGGTCACCTTCGGCGCCTCGCAGAACACGATCCTGTGGATCATCAACGTCTACACGCTCACCCTGGCCGCGCTGCTGCTGCCGCTCGGCGCGCTGGGGGACCGGCTCGGCCGCAAGCCGATGCTGGTCGCGGGACTGGCCGTGTTCGGCCTCGCCAGTGTGCTCGCCGGACTCGCCCCGTCGGCCGGAGTCATGCTCGCGGCAAGGGTGTTGAGCGGCGTCGGCGCCGCCATGATCATGCCGGTCACGCTGGCCGTCATCACCTCCACCTTCCCGCCGGAGCAGCGCGGCCGGGCCATCGGCGTGTGGACCGGCGTCGCCGGGGGCGGCGGCATCCTCGGCATGTTCCTCTCCGCCGCGCTCGTGGACGCCGCCAGCTGGCGCTGGCTGTTCGTGCTGCCCGTGGTCCTGGTCCTCGCGGCACTCGGCCTGACCCTCCGGGCGGTCCCCGACTCCCGTGAGGAGAAGCCGGGTTCCTTCGACCTCGTCGGCGCGCTCACGTCCGTCGTCGCCGTCGTCGGCCTCATCTTCGTGCTCCAGGAAGGACCGGAGCGCGGCTGGACCGCGCCCGCCACCCTGACGGGCCTGGTCGTGGGCGTCCTCGCGGCCGTCTGCTTCGTGGCCTGGGAGCTGCGCCGCGCGGACGCCCCGCTCCTGGACGTGCGCCTCTTCCGGGAGCGCGGCCTGGCCGGGGGATCGGTCACGCTGCTCGCGGTCTTCGGCGTGCAGGCGGGCGTCTTCGTGGTGCTCTTCCCCTTCCTCCAGGCCGTACTCGGCTGGTCCGGCCTGCTGTCGACGCTCGCGATGATGCCGATGGCCGTCCTGATGATGCTCGCCTCCGGCCTCGCGCCGAAGCTGGCCGCACGCGTCGGCCCCCGCGCCACCATGGCCACCGGCGTCCTGCTCGCGGGAGCGGGCCTGGCCCTGATGGCCGGGCTCGTCTCCGTCGACGGCGGCTACGCCTCGATCCTGCCCGGCATGCTCGCCATGGGACTCGGCATGGGCCTGTCGATGACCCCCTCGACCGAGGCCATCACCGCCGCCCTGCCGCGCGAGCGCCAGGGCGTGGCCTCCGCGCTCAACGACGTCACCCGTGAGTTCGGCACCGCGCTCGGTGTCGCGCTGCTCGGCGCCCTGCTGTCGACGGGCTACCGCAGTGCGGTCGACGGCCGTCTGGACGGCGTCCCCGGGCCCGTCGCCGCCACGGCGCGCGAAGGCGTCGCCAACGCGGTCGAGGCCGCGCCGGGCGCGGGAGCACGGGCCGGGGCCGTCGTGGACGCCGCCCGGCAGTCGTTCGTCGAGGGCTGGCAGCAGGCCATGTGGGCGGGCGTCGCCGTGATGGCCGCCCTGTTCCTGTACGTCGCGGTGCGCGGCCCCGGGAAGCGGACGGCGGCGGCCGGCGCCCCGGACAGCGCGCACGAGGCACCCGGGACCTGATCCCGGAGGCCCCGGACCGGCGTTGTCAGTGGCGGGTGCGAGGCTGTGCGCCATGGACAGCGACGACGAGCAACTGCTGCGCGGCCGGGTGTACGGCCGCGACCACGAGGACCCCGGCCCGAAGCCGGGACGGAGCTACGCGGAACTGGTGGGCGGCCCGCTGGACGGCCTGCTGCTCGACATCACCGGGGCCGCTCCCGGTGAGTTCGACGAGGGGGCGGACCTCCCGACCGAACTGGGGCGGTACGGCACCGGGGGCCGGGCGCGGTACGTGCCGAGGGCGGGGGACCCGGGGCGCTGGGAGTGGTCGGGCGACACCCCGGAGCCGGGCAGGGCGTGAGCACCCGGCGCCCCGGTGGCGTACCGGCCCCTGAGGTATAACCGGGGCATGATCTATCACGCTGTGGCGCGGAGCGACTGGACCGCGGCGGCCGACCGGCCGTACGCCCCCGCCTCGCTCGCCGCCGAGGGGTTCGTCCACTGCTCCGCCGACGTCGCGACCACCCTCGCCGTCGTCAACGCCTTCTACCGGGACAGCCCGCGCCCCCTGCTCGTCCTCGTCGTCGACGAGCACCGGCTGACGGCCCGCACCGAGTGGGAGGCCGCCGCGCCGACCCCGCCGCCGGGCGTCGCCGAGGACGTCCTCTTCCCGCACGTCTTCGGCCCGCTCGACCGCGAGGCCGTCACCGAGGTCCTTGAAGTCGTCTGGGACGGGGCCGGACGGGCCGTGGAGCTCACGCCGCACCACTGACCCGCCGGCCCACCGTTCTCGGCGGATCCCTCAGGCTCCGGTGCTCACCGGCCGGGCGGTTCGGCCTCCGTCAGGCGCCCGTCCGCCAGCCGCAGCCAGCGGTCGACGCCGATGGCCTCCAGGAACCGCTCGTCGTGGCTGACCACGACGAACGCGCCCTGGTAGGAGGCGAGCGCGCCCTCCAGCTGTGCGGTGCTCACCAGGTCGAGGTTGTTCGTCGGCTCGTCGAGCAGCAGCAACTGCGGCGCGGCCTCGGCGCACAGCACGCATGCGAGCGTCGCCCGCAGCAGCTCACCGCCCGACAGGGCGCGCACCGGCAGGTGCGCCCGGTCGCCCCGGAACAGGAAGCGCGCGAGCAGGTTCATCCGCTCGGCCCCGGTGCGGTGCGGGGTGTGCCGCGTGAACTCCTCCGTGACGGTGGCGTCCGGGTCGAGCAGGTCCAGGCGCTGGGAGAGGTAGGCCACCGGGCTGTCCGACCGCCGCAACACCCCTTCCTCCGGGGCGAGTTCACCGAGCAGCACGCGCAACAGGGTCGTCTTGCCGCTCCCGTTGGGACCGGTCAGCGCGATGCGCTCGGGGCCGCGGACCGTCAGGTCGAGGCCGTCACCGCCGAACAGGGGCGTGCCGCCCCGGCCGACGCGCAGGCCGTCGGCCACCAGCAGGTCGCGCCCCGCGGGGACCTTGGTGTCCGGCAGGTCCAGGGTGAGGCGCTGGTCGTCGCGCAGCGCCCGCCCGGCCTCGTCCACCCGCGTCCTGGCGTCGCCGACGCGGGCGGCGTGCGTCTGCCCGGCCCGCCCGGCGGACTCCTGGGCGCCGCGCTTCATGTTCCCCGCGAAGATGCGGGGCAGCCCGGCGCTCTTGAGGTTGCGCGCCGCGTTGCCCGCCCGCCGCTCGGCGCGCTCGCGGGCCTGCTGGAGCTCGCGCTTCTCCCGCTTGAGCTCCAGCTCGGCGTGGCGCAGGGTCTTCTCGGCGGCCTCCTGCTCGACCCGCACCGCCTCCTCGTAGTGCGTGAAGTCGCCGCCGTAGGTGCGCAGGGCGCCGCGGTCGAGTTCGGCGATGTGGTCCATGCGGTCGAGCAGCGCCCGGTCGTGGCTGACCAGCAGCAGGCAGCCGCCGAAGCCGTCGAGCGCGTCGTACAGCCGGTGCCGGGCGTCGCGGTCCAGGTTGTTCGTCGGCTCGTCCAGGAGCAGCACGTCAGGGCGCTTGAGCAGCTGGGCGGCGAGGCCGAGCGAGACGATCTGCCCGCCGCTGAGGGTGCCCAGGCGCCGGTCCAGGGCGAGCCCGGCCAGGCCCAGGCGGTCGAGCTGGGCGCGGGTGCGCTCCTCCACGTCCCAGTCGTCGCCGATCGTGGCGAAGTGCTCCTCGCCCACGTCCCCGGACTCGACGGCGTCGAGCGCGCGGATGACGTCGGCGACGCCGAGCACCTCCGCGACCGTGAGGCCGGAGGACAACGGCAGGTTCTGCGGCAGGTGGGCGAGCACGCCCTGGACGGTGACGGAACCGGCGGAGGGCCGCAGGTCCCCGGCGATCAGCTGGAGCAGGGTGCTCTTGCCGGAGCCGTTCGGCGCCACCAGGCCGGTGGCGCCCGGGGCGACGGTGAAGGACAGGTCCCGGAAGACCGGGGTGTCGTCGGGCCAGGAGAAGGACAGGTTCGAGCAGACGACGCGGGCGTCGGACATCATGGGGGATCCTCGCGGGAACGCCACGGGCGCGCCGGTGCACGGCCGGGCCTTTCGGCCGGGGTGGGTACGGCGCCCGGGAAACGGTGGGAAGGACATGACGGACCAGCCGTCCCGCCGACGCCTCGTGCGCCACCGGACGGCCTCTGCGCGGGGCTCACCCCACGATGTCGTCGTCGCCCGCCGTCACCATCGTCGTTTCCTTCACTGGAGGCCTGGAGGCCTGGAGGCCTGGAGGTCTGAGTGCCCATGGAGATCACTCGCGGCCCAGGCTAACACCGGCCCCGCGCGCGACGGTTCCGGCCCCGGCCGCCCCTCAGGGCGGGCCGGGCCGGAGTCCCCCTCGGGCTCAGCCCAGGTAGCCGTCCGGGCGGACCAGTAGTTCCGTACCGTCCGCCGCGTCGTAGTACGTGAAGGCGAGCGGCGCGCAGTACCCGTCGCGGCCCGGCGCGCGGAACAGGTCGACCGTGTGCGGATGGCGTGCCGCGGTCGTCGGCTCGAAGCGCAGCAGCGTCTCGTGCGGGCCGCGGAAGAGGTCGAAGAGCCGCAGCGTGCCGCCGTCGGGCGCGGTCAGCGGGGCGTCCGGGGCGCGGTCACCGGTGGTGACACGGGAGGTGTCGGCCGGGTCGCGGTAGCTGACGTCGAGCTGACGGGTGTCCTCGCCGCGCTCCAGGGCGCGCTCGTCGCCGTCGAGGTGCTTGCGCAGCAGGTCCGTACTGATGCCGAGGACGCGCAGGGCGTTGGTGCGGCGCTCGCGCTCGTAGTCCGCGAGGACCTCCTCGCGGCCGTCGGCGAGCCGCCAGCCGAGGTTGTAGGCGTCCTGGACGCCGGTGTTGAGGCCCTGCCCGCCGGTCGGCGGGTGCACGTGCGCGGAGTCGCCGGCCAGGAAGACCCGGCCCTCGCGGAAGCGCTGGGCGAGCCGGACGTTGGAGCGCCAGACGGTCACCCAGGTCAGGTCGTGCAGGGTGACGGCGCCGGGTCCGGCGTACGCGTCCAGCACGGCCTGCAGCGACTCCAGGTCCGGGCGGACGCCGTCGTGGACCAGCGGCGCCGCGAACTGGAACTGCTCGCCCCCGGACAGCGGGGTGAGCAGCACGCCCTCCACCGGGTTGTCGGCCCGTGCGAACCAGTGGCCCTTCGCGTGGTCGAGCTCCTTGGCCGACACGTCCCCGGCCAGCATCCGGATCGACTCGTCGGTGACGCCCTCGAAGGGGATGCCGAGCGCCTTGCGCACGGTGCTGTGTCCGCCGTCGGCGCCGACCAGGTAGTCCGCGCGCACCTCCTCGCCGGTGGCGAGCGTGGCGGTGACCCCGTCCGCGTCCTGGGTGAAGTGCAGGAGCTCGGTGCCCAGTTCGACCCGTACGCCGTACTCGGCGAGCTTGTCGCGCAGGATCGCCTCGGTACGGGACTGGCCGAGCATCCGGCCGTCGGGGTAGGGGCGGTCCGGCCGGGGCCCGGTGGGCGTGTGGAAGTGGCGCTCGCCGACGACCGCCCCGTCGACGTGGATGCTGATCAGGGGCGAGGCGAGGCTCTGCGCCAGGACCGTGTCGATCACCCCGAGGTCGTCGAAGACCTCCAGGGTGCGCGGCTGGAGTCCGTCGCCGCGCGAGCCGGTGAAGTGCTCCGCCGCCTTGTCGACCACGCGGACGGGGACGCCGCGCCGGGCCAGGTCGATGGCGAGCGTGAGTCCGGTCGGCCCCGCCCCGGCGATGAGTACGTTCATGACCCCTCCATTGGGTGAATAGAGATTCAGTGAATCTGCATTCAGTGTGGACGGCGCTAGAGTGCGACGTCAAGAGGGAGGTGGCGGTGGCCACGACACGCAGGGAGAAGGCGGCCGAGACCGAGGCGGCGCTGAAGGCGGCGGCCCGGCGCGTGTTCGCCGAGCGGGGCTACCTGAACACCAAGATCAGCGACATCACCGCGGCGGCCGGACGGGCCACGGGCTCGTTCTACAACCACTTCTCCGGCAAGGAGGAGCTGCTCGAAGCGCTCCTGCGGGACCTGCTCGCGGTGGCGGACGAGGCGGTGGCCGGCGTCGAGGGCCACGACTCCGACTTCCGCCGGATCGAGGCGGTGCGCTGGCACGTCGAGGTCTACTGGCGCTTCTACAAGACGCACCTGGCCGAGATGACGGCCGTCAGGCAGGCCGCGATGGCCGACCCCGACCTCGGCAGGCGCCTGCAGCGGATCCTGGCCGACGACGCGCGGCACCTGGCCGGACACCTTGCGGAGCTCCCCGGTTCACGGTCGAGCCCCGAGCTCAGGCTCTCGGCGTACTACGCCCTGCTGGACGGCTTCGCCCACACCTGGCTGGTGGTCAACCCGGCCGACGGCCTCACGATCACCGACGAGCAGGCCGTCGACGTCCTGACCGACCTGCTCCACCACGGCCTGGCCGGAGTGCCGCCGACCGGCTGAGCCCGGACGGGTGAGCGCGGACGGGTGGGTCCGGGGGAGTGCCCCCGGACCGTGGTCCCGGCCGTCCGGACGGCGCCGCTGACACCGGCGCCGCTCCTCCCCGTACCGCTGCTAGCGGTACCGCTCCCGCAGCTCCGCCTTCAGCACCTTCCCGGCCGCCGACGTCGGCAGTTCCTCCACCACGTCGAGCGACCTCGGCGCCTTGTAGCCGGCGATCCGCTCCTTGCAGTGCGCCCGCAGCTGATCCAGTGTCAGCTCGCCGCCGGGCACCAGCTTCACCACGGCGTGCACCCGCTCGCCCCACTGTTCGTCGGGCACCCCCACCGCCGCGCACTGCGCCACCGCCGGGTGCAGGGCGATGGCGTTCTCCACCTCGGCGGAGTAGACGTTCTCGCCGCCGGAGATGATCATGTCCTTCACCCGGTCCACCACGTACAGGTAGCCGTCCCCGTCGAGGTAGCCGCCGTCCCCGGTGTGCATCCACCCGTCGCGCACCGCCTCGCCCGTCTCGCGCGGCCGCTTCCAGTAGCCGAGCATCACGTGGTCACCGCTGACCGCGATCTCGCCCACCGTGCCCGGCGGCAGCTCGGCCCCGTCCGGGCCCACCACCTTGACCAGGGCGTGCGGCACGCACTGCCCGGCCGAGCGCCTGCGTTCGGGGTCGTCGTGGTCCGCGTCCTGCAACACCGTGGCGAGCGGGCTCAGTTCGGTCATCCCGTACCCCTGGACCAGGCGCGTCCCGGGGAGCCTGGCGCGGGTGCGGGAGACCAGCGCGGCGGTGATCGGCGAGGCCCCGTAGGTCAGCTGGCGCAGGCTGGAGAGGTCGTACGCGTCGGCCTCCGGATGGTCGACCAGCATCTGGATCATCGTGGGGACCAGGACGGTGTCGGTGATCCCGCGGCGCTGGATCGTCGCGAGCACCGTGGCCGGGTCGAAGGCGGACAGCGTCACGTTGGTGAAGCCGAGCTGGACGGCGCCCAGCGCGGCCGAGAGGGCGGCCAGGTGGAACAGCGGCGCGCTGTGCAGGAAGACGCCGGGCGTGGCGACCTCCGACGCCGCGTAGAAGCCCAGCGCGGAGACCACCAGGTTGCGCTGGCTGAGCATCACGCCCTTGGGGAAGCCGGTGGTGCCGCCGGTGTAGAAGATCCCGGCCAGCGCGTCACCGCGGCGGTGGGCGTCGGGCAGCGGCTCGGCGAGGAAGTCGTCGAGCCGTACCGCATCCGCCGGCGGCTCGCCGTCGCCGATGTGCACGACGGTTCTCAACTCCGTTAGGGAATCGCGGAGTTCGTCCGCCATCCCGGCGAACGCGTCGTCCACGAAGAGCGTGCCGACCTCGGCCTCCTCCAGGGCGTACGCGACCTCCTTGGGGCTCCACCGGGTGTTCAGCGGTACGAGCACGGCATCGGCCCACGGCACGGCGAACAGCACGTGCAGGAAGCGGTCCGAGTTCAGGGCGAGGAGCGCCACCCGGTCGCCCGGCCCGGTCCCGCGGTCGCGCAGTCCCCCGGCGATGCGGGCGATCCTCTCGACGCCCTGCGCGTACGTGAGCACGCGTCCGCCGTGTTCGGTGAACGGTCGGTGGGGGTCTCGCTGGACTACGCGGTGCAGGCTCTGCGTCAGGTACATCACGGCCTCCTTCGCACGGGCGACTGGCCTTGCCTGGAGCGCGTCACCGGGTCCTTCCGCTCCACCAGCGGTCTACCACCCGCCGCGCCCGCCCGGTGAGCGGTCGGTTGGCCAACACCCGGGCCGTCTCCGGCCGACCGTCGACGGGCGGCGATGACATTCGTCATGAACAGTGGTGACAGGCCGCACCCCGCATCCGCGCGGCGCGGCGCGAGAGTGGTGAGGGCGGTGGCCCGCTCGCGGAGGCCCCCCACGCCCACGGCCGGAAGAAGGAGACCATGCGGAACGACACCACGCGCGACGACCTGCCGAGCGAACCGCTCATCGTCGAGGACCTGACGCTCCTGATGATGGACGACGCGTCAGGAGCGGTCGCGGGTGCCGGCACGCTCTTCTACACCCAGGGCGGCGCCGTCCTCGCCGACCTCGCGCTCGGCGGCCACGTGGAGGTGGACGAGCGGGACAAGGGCCTGACCGGGCTGCGCGTGCACGCCGTCGCCGGGCGCCCGCCCGCGGACCCGCTGCTGCGGGACGCGTACGACAAGGCGGCCGAGAAGCCGCGCGGGGTGCAGACGCTGCTGGCGTCCGCCGGCCCCCTGCTGCGCGAGCCCGTGCTCGACCGCCTCGCCGAGCGCGGCGTGATCACGCGCGAGCGCAGGAAGGCGCTCGGACTGTTCCCCACCACCGCCGTGCGCGTCGCCGACACCGGCCGCAAGGCGGCGCTGGTGGAGCGGGTGCGGGCCGTCCTGGTGGACGGCGCGGAACCCGACGCCCGTACGGCCGCGCTCATCGGACTGCTCTCGGCCAGCGGCACCCTGGTGAGCCTGCACCGCTCCGTGCCGTGGACCGGCCCCGTCGTCAAGCGGGCCAAGGAGATCGAGCGCGGCGACTGGGGCGCGGAGGCGGTCAGCGCGGCGGTGCTGCGCACCACGGCCGCCGTCGCCGCGTCGAGCGCGGCAGCCGTGGCCGCGTCGGTGACCGCGGCGACCAGCTGAACCGGCGAACGGCCCGGCCCTCATGCCGCAGGGGGCGCGGGGGCGGGCGCACCCCGGGCGCGCCCCCCGGGGGGGGGGCGGGGGGGGGCC